>CBDUGF010000071.1:0-18373 GCA_965366835.1 uncultured Rhodobacterales bacterium | reverse complement strand
AGCCCCGCACCCTGAGAGGATGAAGGAAGGCCCTGACATATCCCGCATCGGTGCCATGCTCGGCGATCCGGCCCGCATCAATATCCTGACCGCCCTGTTTCAGGGCAAGGCGCTGACCGCCGGTGAGCTTGCTTTTGAGGCGGGCATCAGTCCGGCCACCGCCTCGGGCCATCTGCGTCAGTTGACCGATGCCGGTCTGATCAGCGTACGCGCCCAGGGGCGGCATCGCTATTACGCGCTCGCCAGTGAAGAGGTGTCGCACGCGCTCGAGGCGCTGATGGGTCTGGCGGCGGCCAGCGGCCACATGCGCAGCCGCACCGGACCGCGCGATCCGGCCCTGCGCGCGGCGCGGATCTGTTATGATCATCTTGCCGGGGCCGCAGGCGTGCAGGTCTTCGACAGCCTCGCCAAACGCGGGTTGCTCGAACTCGGCCAAAACACGATTGGCCTCAGCCAGACTGGCCGCCACTGGGCGCTGGCCTTCGATCTCGATCTCGCCGCACTCGAGCAGGCCCGCCGCCCGCTTTGCCGCCTGTGTCTCGATTGGAGCGAACGGCGCAGCCATCTTGCCGGAGGACTGGGCGCCGCCATCCTGTCAAAGCTACAGTCCAATGGCTGGGCAAAGCGCGAAAAAGACAGCCGCGCGATCCGGTTCACAGCCGCCGGCCGCGCCGGTTTTGACGCCGCTTTCCCCGAAAAAGCCGCCTAAGGGGTTTCAGGTTTATGTTGAATCATTTGGATCGGGCGCGCATTCGAGCGGGGCGTGCAAGGCAACGTATCTCGAGCCCGGTTTGACCTGAAACGCACTAAAGTTCCATCCCCGCCACGCGCCCTTCATATATCGCCGCGGCGCCATTGCGCGGGGCATGGGCATCGCCGATCAGCCGAGCCTGCACCCCCAGTGCAGCAAGCTCCTGCACCAGCCCGTCCTCCGCCCGGTTTCCAGTGGCGAGAACCAGCCCGTCGGCGGCGAGTTCCCGAGTCTCGCCGGTCAACAGGTTCACCACCTCTGCCGCCTGCCCGGTCCAGCGCGTCACCGCGTGTTCGGTGACGAATTCGGCGCCTTTGGCCAGCAATGCCCGGCGCAGAGGCGCATCGGTGGCCGAACGCACCAACTCGCGCGCCACCATCGCGTCGGGCGTCACCAGCACCACCGCATGCCCGGCTTCGGCCAGATGCCATGCTGTACCGCATCCGCGCCAGTTCCCGGCTTCGTCCACAACGATCACCCGCTTTCCCAGTCGCGCTGCCCGCCCCATCACGTCCTCGGGAGACGCCACATTGGCCAGCTCCACGCCGGGTAAAATCTCGACATGTGGAAGCGCCTTCTGAAACCCGGTGCCCATCGGCAGCGAACCGGTGGCCAGCAACACCGCATCAGCCCCGATCCCTGCGACCTCCTCGGCCTCGAAGAAAGCGTTATAGCGCAGATCCACCCCAAGCTGCACCAATTGCCGTTCGTACCAGCCGATCAGCTCGGTTATCTGACCTCTTCGCGGTTGCAACCCGGCCAGCCGGAATTGCCCGCCCAACCGGTCGCTCGCCTCAGCCAGGATCACCCGATGGCCGCGTTCAGCCGCCACGCGCGCCGCCTCGCACCCGGCCACACCGCCGCCCACAACCAGTACGCTCTTAGTCACCTCTGCGCGCTCAAACCTGTCTCCGCCCCAGAGAAATTCATGCCCCGCCGACGGGTTGATCAGGCAGGAAATGTAATAATCCCGGCTCCGCCGGCCCCAGCATTGCTGATTGCACGACAGACAGCCGCGAATATCCGTCACCCTCCCGGCTCCGGCCTTGCTCACCAGCCACGGATCGGCGATCTGCCCGCGCACGATGCTCACCAGATCGGCGCTGCCCTCGCCCAGCACTGTATTGGCATTCTCCGGCGTGCGGATCCCGGCCTCGGTGGTCACCACGGCCTGCCTTACCCGCGCCTTCACCATACTGGCCAGATCCACGGTCAGCTTTTCGCCAAACTGGAAACTCGGGATGATCTTGTAGAAATCAAAATAGCTGCCCGCACCAATGGTCACATAGTCCAGCAAGCCTTCGTCGTCATGCCGCCCCACGATCTCGGCGGTCTCCTCGCGGCTCAGATGCACGCTCACATCCGGCTGGTCGTTGATCGCCAGCCCGATGATGAAATCCTCGCCGCATTCCCCCCTGATCCGCCGCAGGATCTCGCGCGACACCCTTGTGCGATTCTCCAGCGATCCGCCCCACTCATCCTGCCGCCGGTTCGACCAGGGCGACCAGTACTGATCGAGAAGCGCGTGGTAGGCGGCCCAGGCCTCGATTCCGTCAAAGCCTGCCTTCCTTGCCCGCACCGCCGCGCGCACGGTGGCCGCAATCGTCTCCTCGATTTCGTCGGCGCTCATCGCGTGGCTGCCGTCATTGTCGTGATAGCTCGGGCCTCCCGAGGGCGACCAGTTTGCATGCCAGGAATTGTCCCAATCGCCATGCGCACCGACATGGTAAAGCTGCTGGATCATCACCGCGCCCGCGGCCTTGCATGCCGCTGTTATGGCCTGGAAGCCGGGGATCACAGCATCGTCGTCGGGCCGGAAATTGCCCCGCGTCAGCACGGCGGCAACGTGTACCGGCACCGGCTCGACCACGATCATCGCCGCACCGCCCCGGGCGCGCTCGAGGTAATAGCCCAGATGCCGCGCGCCGGGCAGGCCGTCCTCGGCCATGTTGGTGGTGTGGGCGCCAAAAACGATCCGGTTGCGCAAGGTCTTGTGGCGCAGCTTCAGCGGCTTGAAAACGTGGTCGAACTCACCCATGCCACGTCACTCCAGAGCTTCCAGGCCAGTCCGCAAGGCATCGCGCATGCCAATGGCCTCCATGTGTATCCGCAACCGCTGGTTATAGCCCCCCGGCGTGTTCAGCGCCTCGATCAGCGGCGCGCATGCGCTGGCCTCAAGGCTCGATCCCACCAGCATCCGCAGAAATGCCTCTCCCTGGGCGGCATCCGAAACCCGCTCACCCAGCCAATCCGCCGCATCGCCCACCAGACGCACCACCGGCGAAAGAACCGCCTGCGCCACCAGATAGGCCGCCATCTCCCCGGCATCCTTTACCGCGAAAACCCGGTTCTTCGCCCCGAAAATCTCTTCGATCAGCGCCGCATCGCCCTGCATCATGATCGGTGATCCGCCCTGCGCGATCCCCGGAAACGGCATCATGATCGCCACGGCCCGCGCCGGGCGCACCATTGCATCCGCCTCCGCCAAAGTCGCCCCCGCCATCAGCGTGATGACCCGCTGATCGGGCCGGAAAGCCAGCGCACCCAACGCCTTACGCGCCACATCGGCCATCAGCCCCAGGATCACAACATCGCTTCGGTCCAGAACGCCCTGATTGTCGGCCACGCTCACATCCTCGAAATCCGCCGCCAGCGCCGCAGACTGCTCTGCGCTGCGCTCCGACACGGCTATCTCATGCCCCTCTCCGACTATCCCGCGCACAACCGCACTGGCAATCGTTCCACAACCAAGCACCCCGATCCGCATCGCCATTCCCCCGTAGGTTGGGGTTTCACCCCACCATCCCTCAGATATCCTTCATCAGCCGCAACGCGTCATAGATCGCCGCATGTGTATTGCGCGCGCTCACGGCATCGCCGATCCGGTAGAGCATGAAGCCGCCCTCCGGATTCCGCTCCACCTCCTGCGCCCGCCCCGCGATCAGTGCGTCATAGTTCACCTCGCCGAGGTTGCGGCTTTGCGGTTTGAGCGCGAAATAGAGTTCGTCCATCGGCATGGTGCCGTAATTCACCACCACCTGATCGTGTTGCGCCTCCTGCACCAGATCGGAGTAATCCGTGCCGATCCGCGCTTTCAGAAGGTTTCCGTCGCGCGAGACTCCCAGCAACCGGCGCGTTACCGTAAACGTCACGTCCTTGTCCTGAAGCGCGCGCATATACGGCACCAGGTTCATCGCCATGATATCCGGAGCAAACACGCGGTCGGGCGTCATCACCTCGACCCTCGCCCCCGCATTCGCTGCCACTTCCGCCGCCATCAAAGCGGGATGATCGCCGCTTTCGTCGTAGATAAGTACATTCTCGCCGGGCTTCACATCGCCCGAAATGATGTCCCACGCCGTCACCACATTCTCGGCCTCGCCGCGCTGTTCATGCAGGATGGTGTTGGGCATCCCCCCGGTGGCGACGATCACCACATCGGGGCCAAGCGCCGTTACATCCTCCGCTTCGGCCCAGGTGTTGAAGCGGAATTCCACATCCCGCGCCGCGCATTGCGCCATGCGCCAGTCGATGATCGAGATCATCTCGCGCCGCCTTGGGTTGAGAGCGGTCAGCCGCACCTGCCCGCCCGGATCGGGCTGGGCCTCGAACACGGTTACGCCATGCCCCCGCTCCGCCGCCACCCGCGCGGCTTCCAGACCGCCCGGCCCGGCGCCGACAATCACCACCTTCCGGCGCGTCTTCGCAGGCGCGATGACATGCGGCATGCTCAGTTCGCGCCCGGTGGCGGGGTTGTGAATGCACAAAGCCTCTCCGGCCTGATAGATCCGGTCGAGGCAATAGGTCGCGCCGACGCAGGGCCGGATATCCTCCTCGCGCCCCTCGATCAGCTTGGTCACGATCAACGGATCGGCCATATGCGCCCGCGTCATCCCCACCATATCGAGCAGCCCCGCCTGAATTGCGTGCCGCGCGGTCGCCAGATCGGGGATTTTCGAGGCATGGAAGGTCGGCATCCCCGTCGCCGCGCGCACCGAACCTGCGAAATCCAGATGCGGCGCGTTCTTCATGCCCTGCACCGGGATCATGTCGGTCATCGCCGGATCGGTATGGATCCGCCCGCGATTGACGTTAAGAAAATCGACCTGCCCGGTGTCCTTCAGGATCTTTGCAATCTCCACCCCCATCTCGGGTGTGATACCGCCCTGATGCGCCTCATCCGGGGCAAAACGCACTCCGATGATGAATTCCGCGCCGACCCGTGCGCGCACCGCTGCGATGATATCGGTGGTCAGGCGCATCCGGTTTTCCAGCGTATTGCGCCCGTATGGACCATCCAGATCGTTGGTCAGCGGCGAGATGAACTGATCCAGCAAATGCCCGTGGGTCATGATCTCGACCCCGTCCATGCCCCCCGATTTCATCCGCTCGGCGGCATCGGCGAAATCCCCGATGATGCGCGCAATATCCCAATCCTCGGCCAGCTTCGGGAAAGCGTGATGCGCCGGTTCGCGGTGCCGGGTCGAGGTCACGGCCGGCAGCCAATCGCCCTTGTTCCAATGGGTCCGCCGCCCCAGATGGGTGAGTTGGATCATCGCCGCGCAGCCATGTTCATGCAGCGCATCGGTCATCCGCCTCACCCATGGCACCACTTCATCCTTGTAGGCGAGGATATTGTTGAACACCGGCGGGCTGTCGCGACTCACCGCCGCCGACCCGGCGGTCATTGCCAGCGCCACACCTGCCCTGGCGCGGGTCTCGTGGTAGGCGCGATAGCGATCCTTGGGCATGCCATCTTCGGGATATGCCGGTTCATGGCTGGTCGTCATGATCCGGTTTCTGAGCGTCAGGTGCTTGAGCTGATAGGGTTGCAACAGCGGATCGTTCGACATCTCACCGGTCCTTCATGTTTTCGTAGGGTGGGGTTCACCCCACCAGCAGCGCCAAAGTGGGTTACAACCCGTTTGAAAGGGTCAATGCCACATGTCCGGCATCGCAGTTTTTTTCTCTTCCATGTAAGCGAGCAACGCCGCATCAATCGCTGGATCCAGGTGCGGCGCCTCATAGCTTTCCAGAAGCGCAGTCCAGCGCCGATACGCCCGCGTCGCCATGTCGACCTTGCCATCCTCTTCCCAGGTTTCCCAGGTCCGGTTGTCATCCAGCGCCGAATCCCAATAGGCGGTCTGGTAATGGCGCAGCGTATGCTGGCTGCCGAACATATGCGCCCCCGGCCCGCCCTCCGCCAGCGCCTCGAAGCCCATGGTGTCTTCGTTCACATCCATGCCACGCAGATAGGAATGCAGCGCACCCAGAACGTCGCAATCCATCACGAATTTCTCGTAAGACATCGACAATAGCCCATCGAGATATCCCGCCGAATGCAGGATGAAATTGGCTCCCGACTGCACCGCGCTCAGCATCGACATCATCGACTGTTGCATCGCCTGCCCGTCGGGCAGTTTCGATGTTGTGAAACTCCCCGCACAGCGCAGCGGCAATTTATAGCGCCGCGAAAACTGCCCCATCACAAGGCTGGCCATCGCCGGTTCCGGGGTTCCAAACGTGGGCGAGCCCGAGCGCATCGCCATCGAATTGAGGAAGCTGGCGATGATCACCGGCGCGCCGGGGCGCTCCAGTTGGGTAATCGCGGCACTGACCAGCGTCTCGGCCAGGTTCTGCGCCACCTGCCCGGCCATGGTCAGCGGCGCCACCGCCCCGCCCAACAGGAACGGGAGGTGGATCGAGCCCTGCCCGGCTCGGGCATAGGTGCGAATGCCCTGGCTGGTAACACCGTCGATGACCAGCGGTGATGTCGTGTTGAAATTGCCCATGATCACGCAATGTTTGTCGACAAACTCGGACCCGAAGACGATGCGACACATCTCGATCGAGTCCTCCGCCCGCTCGGGCGCTGTGATCGAGCCGAGGAAGGGCCGGTCGGAATAGCGGATATGGGCATAGACCATATCGAGATGGCGCTTGTTCACCGGAATGTCGGTGGGCTCGCAGATGGTGCCGCCGGAATGATGCAGCCAGGGTGAGGATTGCGCCAGCTTCACCAGGTTTTGGAAATCGTCGAGCGTCGCATAGCGCCGGTTGCCCGCCATATCCAGCATGAACGGGCTGCCATAGGAGGGCGCGAAGACAGTGGCATCGCTGCCGATCTCGACATTGTTTGCCGGGTTGCGTGCGTGCTGGGTGAACCGCTCGGGCGCGGTGCTCAGGATGTCGCGCGCAAGACCCGGGGCAAAGCGCAATCGCCAGGTATTTTCGGCAGTTTCTTCCACCTGCACACCGCGCTGGCGGAACAGATCGACAACCTCCGGATCGTCGCGAAACTCGATACCGATCTCGGCCATAATCCGCTCGGACGTGGCCTCGATCAGGTCCATCTGGGCGGCGTCAAGGATCTCATAGGGCCGCATCCTGCGGGTGATGTAGGGCGTTTCGAGATGCGGGTTCTGCCCGGCCTCGCCACTGCGCTGCGGCCCGCTGCCGCGCTTACGACGGCGCCGTTCCGTGACTTCCACCATGCCGTCATCCTCCCTCGAAACGACTCTCTGGGGAAAATCTGAACGCCATCTTGACACATGTGTCAAGTTTCTTGAATGCTGCCACCAACGCCGCCAGGAAAAGCGCCATGAACATCGAAAACTCCGTACGAGGCCGCAACACCGAAGATCTCTGGCTGTCTGCCGCCTATGACATGCTTACCGACAGCGGGGTCGAGGCGGTGAAGGTGATGCCGCTGGCCAAACGTCTGGGGCTGGCGCGCACCGGCTTCTATTGGCATTTCCGCGATCGCGACGCGCTTCTGGAAGCGATGATCGACCGCTGGGAGGAAAAGAACACCGGCAATCTGGTGGCGCGCTGCGAGGCCGAGGCCGACACCATCACCGAGGCGATGTTCAACCTGTTCGATTGCTGGCTCGATGCCGAATTGTTCGATGCCCGGCTCGATCTTGCGATCCGCAACTGGGCGCGCAACGACGCCGCCCTCAAGACCCGGCTCGATGCCGCCGATGCGCGTCGCAAGGCGGCGGTCACCGCGATGTTCCTGCGGTTCGGCTTCGGCGAACAGGATGCCGACGTTCGCTCGATGACAGTGCTTTACACCCAGATCGGCTATATCTCGATGCAGGTTTTCGAAGACACCGCGAAACGGCTGTCGAGGATGCCAGCCTATGTCGCGGTCTATACCGGGCAAACCCCGTCGCAATCCGAAATCGAACAGTTCTACGCGCGCCACAGAAGGGCAAAGCAAGGCTGATCGGCGGTGCAGGTTTGAGGGTTTGCGCCGCCTGAAGGCGTGACCGGGGGCTTCGCTTGGCTTCGGGCAGATGAGTCTGGCGTGTTCGAACGCCGATCGCAGCGCAGCTGGCAAGGATTGGATTTGAGTATTTTTGCCAAGAAAACGCCCAGGGGTGCGCCTGGCCGATCAGCGGCGGCTTACGCCCCGATCCCCGCGGCCATCTGGCACAGCAGTTCGAACATGATCGACACCCCGAGAAAGGCGGTGCCGCCCGAGGGATCGAACGGCGGCGACACCTCGACCAGATCGGCACCGGTGATCCTGACCCCCTCGAGACCACGCACCACCTGCAGCGCCTGATAGGAATTCGGGCCCCCCACCTCCGGCGTACCGGTGCCCGGGGCAAAGGCAGGATCGACGAAATCGATATCGTAGGAGATGTAGGTGTCGGAGTCGCCAACAATGGCGCGGGCTTCCTGCATGACATCCTCGACACCGCGGACATGGAATTCCTCGATCGGAATGATCCGAATGCCATTGGCCTTGGCGAAATCGATGTCTTCGCGGTCATACATCGTGCCCCGGATACCGATCTGAACCACGCGTTTCGGATCCAGCAGTCCCTCCTCCACCGCGCGCCGGAACGGCGTGCCATGGGTATACATCGTGCCATCGAAATAAGAGTGGTAGAGATCGGTATGGCTGTCGAAATGGATCATCGCCAGCGGCGCTTGCGCCGCCACCGCGCGCAGGATCGGCAGCGACGACAGGTGATCGCCCCCGGCGGTGAGCGGCAGGATACCTGCGCCGACAACCTCTTTGTAAAACGCCGTGATCCGCGCCATGCTGTCGGCGATATCGGCCGGGTTCGGCCCGACATCGCCCAGATCGGCGCAATTGGCCGCCTCGTAGGGGCGCATGCCGGTTACACCGTGTTCGGCCCGGATCATCGTCGAGGCATCGCGCAACTGGCGCGGGCCATGGCGCGGGCCCGGGCGATTGGTGGTGCCTGAATCCCAGGGTACACCGATCAGCCCGATCTGCACCTCTTCAAACCGCGCATCGCCAGGCGCGACATGCGGCAGGCGCATGAAGGTCGGAATGCCGGCGAAACGCGGCAAAACGAAGCCGCTCACCGGCTGGAAAAATGCGTCGCTCATGTCAATTCCCTCAATCTTTTCCGCGTTGTAACCGACCCATCGCCTTGCGCCTCGATCCGCGCAATGGCCTCGTTCATCCCTTCAAGGGCCACTGCCATGTGATGCACATTGGCGTGCAGGATCGTAGTCTCGTCTGCTACCCAGGCGACATGCCCTTTCCAACAGAGCAGATCCCCGCGCTTCAAAGGCTCTCCCACTGGCAATTCCTCACCCAGTTGCCGCGCTTGTTGGTCGCTGTCTCCGGGGCTCGGTATACCGCAGGCAAAACACGCCGCTTGCACCAGCCCCGAACAGTCGATGCCGAAGCAGGAATTCCCCCCCCAAAGATACGGGGTGCCAAGGTAAATCGATGCTGCTTCGACCGGGTCAGTCAGGTCTTTTCCGGTCAAGTGAACCGTCGGGATCCAACCCAGCTTGGTTTGCGTGAAACGCCCACTCTGGGGCCCCACTTCGACGATGGACAGATGGCTGAGCGTAATGCGTTCCGGCGCCTTGAAATCGGGCTCGCTGTAGGCATGAGTCTGTCGCGCGCCAACCCATTTCACATCCCACCCCGGCGGCTCGTCCGCGGCCCGAGCAAGCGCGTCAGAGGCAACCCAACCGACATAGCCGACTTGCTCTCCCCGCGCGATACCGAACGCCATGTCACCACGGCGTTCAAGCATTTCAAAACTCTCACCGTATCGAAGCTGGCGGTCGCGTCGGCCACCGAGCGTAGTGCTCAGGTCGAGAACCGGAACCCTCACGTAACAGCGTTCCGGATCGACAGGCGTTCTATCTGGGTATTCATTCGCCAGCCATCGGGCAACGATCCTGTCGTTCACCGGTGTATCGCGTGGATCGAAACTCACAGTCCCAGCACCTCGGGCAGCGCGTCGAGTATTGCCCGCGCGCCCATGCCGACGCCGCCCTTGGGCCGCGCCGGGGCCGCCTCCGGCTGCCAGCCGAAAATGTCGAAGTGAGTGTACCTGGTGGCCTCCCCGGCAAAGCGGCGCAGGAACAGTGCAGCGGTGATCGACCCGGCGAACCCGCCCTTTGGCGCATTGTCGAGATCGGCGATCCCCGGCTCGATCATACCCTCGTACGGGTCCCAGAACGGCATCCGCCAGACCGGATCTCCGACCCGCCGCGCGGCTCGCTCCAGCGCACCGGCAACAGCTTCGTCATCGCTGTAATAGGGCGACAGATCCGGCCCCACCGCGACCCGCGCAGCACCGGTCAGTGTTGCCATCGAAATCATCAGGTCCGGCGCCGCTTCGGCGGCGAAACTGAGCGCATCGGCCAGAACCAGCCGGCCCTCGGCATCGGTGTTGTTGATCTCCACGCTCAGCCCCTTGCGGCTGATCAGGATGTCGCCGGGGCGCATCGCGTCGCTGCTCACCGAGTTTTCCACCGCCGGGATCAACACCCGCAGTCGCAACGGCAAATCCAGCGCCATAATCATTCGCGCCAGCCCCAGAACCGTGGCCGCGCCGCCCATGTCCTTCTTCATCAGCCCCATCGATGCGCCGGGCTTGAGATTGAGCCCGCCGGTGTCGAAACACACACCCTTGCCGACCAGCGTCAGCATCGGCCCGGCCTCACCCCACGCCATGTCGATCAGCCGCGGCGCCTGTGCCGCGGCCCGCCCCACCGCGTGGATCATCGGAAAATTCTGCTCCAGCAGCGCCTCGCCCCGGATCGCATCGATGCTGGCGCCATACCGTCCGGCCAGATCGACCACAGCCGCCTCCAGCGCCGTCGGCCCCATGTCATTGGCCGGCGTGTTGATCAGGTCGCGGGTCAGCGCCTCGCCCGCCGCGATCTGCTCAAGCCGCGCCGCATCCACCGCTTCGGGCGCCAGCAATTGCGCCTTGATCCCGCCCGCCTTGGCATAGCGGTCAAAGCCATAGCCCGCCAACAGCCAGCCGAGAGCCTCCTGCTCCAGCGCCGCGCCCTCCAGATCACTGACGAGGCGATACAACCCCTCGGGCAGTTTCGCCGCCGCCGCCGCCAGATGAAACCGCCCACGCTTACGCAAAGCCGCATCGCCATATCCGGCGATCGCCGCCTCAGGCGCACCATCGTCGCCGGGAATCACCAGCGCCTGCCCCAGCTTGGCCTCAAACCCGGCGCGGCGCACCCAATTGGCCACACGTTCGGGCTGATCCTTCAGCCAGGCGTCAAGCCCGGAGTTTTCGACTAGATGAAGCGGCAGCCCCTCGGCACCGGGTTCGGCGAATTGCAATGGCATGGTGGTGGCTCTCCGGAATCTGCCCTGTCGCGCATCAGCCTATCCCGCTTTGCGCCGTCCGCAACCCTCCAGCTTGCATTCGCTCAGCGCTCGGATGATGGTCCCCAGCTGACGCCAGGCACCCCATTATGCGGCGAGTTGGGTGTAGCGATGCGCAAACGTGCCAACGCAATACCCTGCGGGTGGGAGGGGCCAGCACCGCGCGTTTACGCCTCGCTCGCAATACCGGCCGGATCCGGCAAGATTTGCAACAGGCTTTCAAAAGTCATTAGTCTGCCCGCGCACGCGGCTCGCGCTCAGATCGACAGGTCCTGCAATTCCCAGATCTCGGTCAGCGATCTCTCGCCGGTGCGGATCAGCCGGGCCAGCACGGCAGCCAGCGCCGTCTCGTCACCTTCTTCGATGCAATGCTTCACATGCCTCGCCACGCGCGCCAGCATCTGCATGCCGATCTGCTCGGCAATTGCGGCGATCGAACGCGCACTCTTGCGCATCTCATCGCGCCGCCTTTCGCGATAGAACCGCTCGGTTTGGGCCAGCCGCACGGCCAGTTCCTCCATCGCCCGGCACACGATGTCTTCGGCGCTGACATCGCCGAGCTGGTTATAGAGCGCCTCAAGCTTCTCCGCATCGAGACGAACCGCCTCATTCTGCGCCAAAACAGTCACCTCAGCCACGATTTCACCCTTTCGTCTCATTGCCCCCACGGCTCGGATGGATCATGGTCTGAATTATCTTCCCAAATGGTTGAGGCCAGACGCCGTTTTCTCTCGAATTCTTGGCGAATTCCCGCTATCCAACTGGCAATTCGTCCATTCGAAACCGGGGACAGACATGCAGAACGCCAAACCGCTACCCTCCTATCTGGTCCAGCGTTATCACGGCTGGAAAGCGACCACCTACGCCGAGAATGAAAGCTGGTATCACCGTCTCGCCGACGAAGGCCAGCGCCCACGCGCCATGGTGATCTCATGTTGCGACAGCCGGGTGCATGTCACGTCGATTTTCGGCGCCGATCAGGGCGAATTCTTCATCCACCGCAATATCGCCAATCTGGTGCCACCCTACAAGCCCGATGGCCAGCAGCACGGCACCTCGGCGGCCGTCGAATATGCCGTCACCGCGCTCAAGGTCGCGCATATCCTGGTCTTGGGCCATTCCAATTGCGGCGGCGTGCAGGGCTGCCTCGACATGTGCACCGGCCATGCGCCGGAGCTTGAGGAGAAGACCAGCTTTGTCGGCCGCTGGATGGACATCCTGCGCCCCGGCTTCGAGCGCGTGAAAGACGCCGAGCCCGAAAGCCGCGCGCGCCTGCTGGAAAAGGAATCCGTGCTGGTTTCGCTGGAAAACCTGATGACCTTCCCGTTCGTGAAGGACGAGGTCAAGACCGGCCGCCTGTCGCTGCACGGGCTGTGGAACGATATCGGCGAAGGCACGGTGGAACAGTTCCTGCCCGAAACCGGCGGATTCCAGAAGGTCTGAGCCCTTCGCGCGGCTGACCAGCCCTTCCGCCGCACCCGTAGATCACTGTCTTGTGGCGCCGACCCTGTTGTCGCATGGCGGGTTCTTGACGGTCACGGTCATGGTCCCGCTTCCGCGCCTCCCATCATCCTGCCCGCGACAACAGAACCCGCCTGAAGGCTTCGCCCCTGCCTAGCGCAACACCTTGCCATCCGGCCATTCCAGCGAATAGTTCAGGATGATCGTCTGGCTCGCGCCCGCCGCGATCTCGCTGTCCCAGGCCAGGATGCCCTTCTGGTCGTCCACATCCGTTTCCGTCGGCCTTGGCCGCGCGTTCCAGGTGATCACAAGGTCTTCCTGTTCCGAATAGGGCACCTGATCCAGCACGCGCAGCGGCCAGGCTTCACCGGTCAGGTTTTCCACCTCGATCTCCACCTGCTCGGTGATCTGGTTCGAGCGGCTCAATACCCCGCGATCGCCCTCGTTGCGCTTGGAGACCCGGCTCAGCTGCAATCCCTCGATCGGCCCGAACGGCAGCCTTGCTTCGCCGCCCGCCGCAATCGGATCGGCGCTGCCATGTTCGCCGACAAAACCGCCATCGCGAAACAGCTGGGTCAGCGCGCTCGGCAGGATCAATTCGCCCGATGTGTTGGTGAACTCCGCCACCAGAAACGCGGTCCGGTCCCGCTTTGGCACCGCCACCGCCCTGATCTCGGCGTCAAAGCTCAACTCGCCCAGCGCCAGCCTTACCGTATCGGCCGAGGACGCCAGATCGAGCTTGCCAGGGTAGTCATAGCGCACGCTCAGCCCGTCGAAATTCGCAGTCGCCATATCCTCGGCCATCACCGGCGCTTCCACCATCGGCGCCACCATCGCCCCGGCCAAATCGGATTCGCTGCGCTTCATCCGTGTCACCGGTTGAATTTCCTCCGGGTCCACAATCCGCCTGAAATCGGGCCACAGCGTTTCCGGCGCCACCGCCCCCTCCGGCGCGTTTGTCGACATGACCATTGCCACATCGCTCCAGTTCTCCCCGGTGTTCTGGCGCACCAGCGCCCCGCGCTGCAGCGTCACGGTGCCGGCCTCGCGATCGAGATAGGCGTCATAGACCGGCGCCCAGCCCGCCCGCCAATCGTAATAGCTGATCTCCAGCATGCCCTGCATCGCCGCCTCGCCCGACACGGCCACCGACACCAGGTTGCGCGCCTCGCCCTCCGGTACCAGCGCCTGCATCGCCTGGCGCGCCTTGTCGAGCGCCTCGGCCAGGTCTTTCACCTCGCGATCCACCACGCGCGCCTGCCCTTCGGCGGCCAGTGCCGCCTGCCGCGCCGCCAGGGTCTCTTCCCCCACCATGCGCGAAATGCCGCGCAGATCCTCCGCCCCAGCCCCGCTCAGGGCATCGCCCTCGCCGAGCTGGCGCAAGAACTGGATGCGCGTATCGGCGGCCTCGCCCGCGGCGCGGATCGCCTGCGCCACGTCGGCCTTGGCGCGCACCGCCTCTTCCAGCCGTTCGACTTCAGCGCGCGCCGCCTTGAGCGCTTCGCTCTCGCGATCCGCCACCGGCGGAACGTAATCGTCGCGCAGCTTCACGGCGCCCATGCGCGCCCCTTCAAGCTTCACCCGCACACTCTCCATCGGCGTGCCGCGCGGCAGGTCGATCAGCTGCAATTGATGCCGCCCCGCCGGTGCCTCGAACGGCACCAGCCGTACGATCTTGGCGCCCTGGGGATAAAGCGTCACATCCGAAACCTTGCTGGTCAGCAGGATCTCATCGGCCAGCACGACGCTGGGGAAAAAGGCAATAACAAGAGACAGCACACGCATGATCGAAATCTCCAACATTGGTCATTCGCCCCGATCAAACCGCATCACCTGTGCAATTGAAAGGGGCATAAGGTATGACGCCCGCCGAATGGCGATCCTTGGCGCAATAGCGAAAATTTTCCGCCAGCCACACGCGCCCGGCGCGCCAGCGCCATGCCCAACCTCCCCCCAGGGAGGGCATTCTTTCATCATGTGTCGAGCCAGGCAGGGCTGGTATTTCTTCGACAATCTGTCGCGTTCGGCTTTGATGGCCCTCCCGAGGCCTGACATGGCACTGGCGCGCCCTACACTCGGCCTGGTATTGCTCAGCAGCCGGAAAAGCAAAAGGCAGAGGACGACCCCGCCCCCTGCCTCATCAAAGACGCTTGAACCGCCTCAACCTTTCTTCAAACACTCCCGGCCCAGCAATTCGGCGATCTGCACCGCATTGAGTGCCGCGCCCTTGCGCAGGTTGTCGCTGACGCACCACAGGTTCAGCCCGTTGTCGATGGTGCTGTCCTGCCGGATCCGAGACACGAAAGTGGCAAAATCGCCGACACATTCCACCGGCGTCACGTAGCCGCCGTTCTCGCGCTTGTCGATCACCATCACACCGGGCGCCTCGCGCAGGATATCGCGCGCTTCGTCCTCGTCGAGATGCTCCTCGAACTCGATGTTGATCGCCTCGGAATGGCCGACGAATACCGGCACCCGCACACAGGTCGCCGTGACCTTGATCTTGGGATCGACGATCTTCTTGGTCTCGGCGACCATCTTCCATTCTTCCTTGGTCTCGCCGCTGTCCATGAACACGTCGATATGCGGGATCACGTTGAACGCGATCTGCTTGGTGAATTTCTTCGGCGGCTTGTCGTCGGTCGGGTTGTAGATCGACTTGGTCTGATCCCAGAGCTCGTCGATGCCCTCTTTCCCGGCGCCCGATACCGATTGATAGGTGCTCACCACCACGCGCTTGATCGTCGCGCGGTCATGCAGCGGCTTCAGCGCCACGACCATCTGCGCCGTCGAGCAGTTCGGGTTGGCGATGATGTTCTTTTTCGAATAGCCATGCACCGCCTGCGGGTTCACTTCCGGAACGATCAGCGGCACATCGGCGTCGTAGCGATAGAGCGACGAGTTGTCGATCACCACACAGCCCGTCTTGGCCGCCTTGGGCGCATATTCCTTGGTCGCCTCCGACCCCACGGCAAACAAGGCGATGTCCCAGCCGGTAAAATCGAACGTATCGAGATCGGTGGTCTTCAACGTCTTGTCGCCAAAGCTCACCTCGGTGCCCAGCGATTTGCGGCTGGCCAGCGCGGCGATCTTGTCCACCGGGAACTGGCGCTCGGCCAGGATGTTCAGCATTTCACGGCCCACATTGCCCGTGGCACCGACGACAACGACATTATAGCCCATCATAGGGTCTCCCATAGCTCACATCGCGCCTCTTAGCGCAGCCCTGCCCTGGGGGGAAGAGGCGCCCGCATCAGCATTTGTGACGCCCAGGCCTAGCGTTGCGCATATCCCGCGCTATCCGGTCCGGTCTTGCGAGAACAGATAGATCACCAGCCCGACCAGAACCGTGACCGCGAAGAACCCGAACAGCACCTGATAGGAATAGTCCGCCCCGCGCCCGGCCGCTTCGGCCACGGCATAGACCTTGCCGGTCAGCACCTGCATCACACCGACACCGCCGATGGCAAAGAGGTTCATCAGGGTCACCCCCCGGCCCACCAGGTGCGGCGGGTAAAAACTGCGCCCATGCGCCATCAGGACAGGGAACGACGCGCCGAAAAAGCCGACCGCTGCACAAAGCACCACGGCCCGCCACATCACGTCATGCGGCAGCACAGCCAGGGCGGTGATCGCCAGCAGCGACAGGAAATTGCCCCCGAAGATCACCCATTTGCGCGTCTTCAGGATCCGGTCGAGCGGCCCATAGACGAAAGTGCCCGCGATCATCGCCGCCCCCATGATCAGGGTGATATTGCCAACAGGCCCCGGCCCGGCGCTGAAAACATCGGTGAAATAGGGCCCGATCCACAAGCCCCGCAGCCCCGCCGCCGGGGCGTATTGGAAGAACATCAACGGAAAGATCAGCCACAAGGCCGGCATCTTCAAGAGATCGAATACCGATCCCCTGACATCGCTGATCACCCGCTCGGGATCGCGCACCATCACGAAAAGCCCCGCCGCCGTCACCGCGCTGATCCCTGCCATGCCCCATAATACGGCGCGCCAGCCGATCGCCTCGACGGCCAGCGTCGTGGGCAGCGCCGAGGCCAGGTTGCCGACGCTCCCCACACCCAGGATTACCGCCGCCAGCGTGGCGAACACGCCGGGCGAATAGACCCGCGCGAAGATGTAGTAGGACGCCATCAGCACCGGCGAACAGCCGACCCCGAGCAGCAGCATCGCGATCGAGACATGCACCGGCGTCGTCGCCAGCGCGAACATCGCCGCCCCCCCGGCCCCGCCGATCAGCAGCAACAGCGAAACCGTGCGCCGCGGCCCGACCCGGTCAAGCGCCCATCCGACAGGCAATTGCATCGCCGCGAACGCCAGGAACCAGAAGCCCGAAGCGGTCGCCAGCGCCTCGGCCCCGGCGCCGATATCGGTCTCCAGAACCTCGGTCAGAACCGCCAGAAAGGCACGGTAGAACTGGCTCAGCACATAGGCGAATGTCAGCAGGATCAGGTCGGGACGCATCGCTCACTCCTTCAATCCCGCGATAGGTTGCATGCCCCGCGCCAGCGCACAAGCGCCGGGCAATACCGGCTTGCCCCGCGCCGCGTCCTGCCGCATACAACCTGGGCGCGCATGCGCCCTGATTACTTACCTTGCGGAGCACACATGACCAGCGGACATGTCTTCATGGCAACCAGCCTGGATGGCTTCATCGCCCGTCGAGATCATGCGCTCGACTGGCTCATCGCCCATACCGACGCCGACGTGGATCACGGCTATGAGGCCTTCATCGACACCGTCGATGGTGTCATCATGGGCCGCGCCACGTTCAACACCGTGCTGGGCCTTGGCGAATGGCCCTATGCCAAGCCGGTGATCGTCGCCAGCAGCTCGCTCAGCGACGCCGATGTCCCGCCCGAGCTCGCCGCGAAGGTCAAGCTCACCCAACTGGCCCCGCGCCAGCTGATGTACTCGCTCTCGCAGGCCGGATGGCGCCGCGCCTATGTCGATGGCGGCCGCCTTGTGCAATCCTTCCTGCGCGCCGGGCTCATCTCCGAGATCACGCTCACGCTGATTCCTGTGTTGCTCGGTGATGGCCGCCGCCTGTTCGGCGACACCGAGGCCGATATCGCGCTTGAGCTGCAAGAGGCCAAATCCTTCCCCACCGGCCTCGTGCAACTGCGCTACGAGGTCGGCCAACCGCGTGAGCCATGACTTGCATCAAGGTGATCACGGCACCAAGTCAATAGCATCCCGCCACCGGTCGCATCCGGTGAAAAGCCAATTCCTGCGAGAACCAGATGAGCGATGATCCCTATGCAGCCCTCGGCCTGACGAAATCCGCCACCACGGAGGAGATCAAGAAGGCCTATCGCAAGATCGCCCGCACCAGCCACCCCGATCTCAACCCCGACGATCCCGACGCCGAGGCCCGGTTCAAGGCCGCCTCACATGCCTATGACCTGTTGAAAGACCCCGAAACCCGCGCCCGCTTCGACCGCGGCGAGATCGACGCCAGCGGTGCCGAACGCCAGCAGCCGCACCAGCAACGGCAGCGGCAG
>CBDUGF010000070.1:0-18442 GCA_965366835.1 uncultured Rhodobacterales bacterium | reverse complement strand
CATTGGCCAGCGGGCCATAGACGATATAGCTGTGGCCGGTGACCCAGCCGACATCCGCCGTGCACCAGTAGATATCGCCGTCATGGTAATCGAAGGTGATCTCCTGGGTCATCGCCGCAAAGACGAGATAGCCGCCCGAGCAATGCACCACGCCCTTGGGCTGGCCGGTGCTGCCGCTGGTATAGAGGATGAACAGCGGATCCTCGGCGTTCATCTCTTCCGGCGGGCAGGTGTCATCGACCGTTTCCAGTTCTTCATGCAGCCAGAAATCGAGGCCCGCGCGCCAGGCCACCTGATCGCCGGTGCGCTTGACCACCAGGCATTTCACCTCGTCGACATCGTGCAGCAGCGCCTGGTTCACATTGTCCTTGAGCTTGGTCCTGCGCCCGCCGCGCGGGGCGGCATCGGCGGTGATCACCAGCTTGGCGTCGCAGCCATTCACCCGCGCGCCCAGCGCGTCGGGTGAAAACCCGGCAAAGACGATGGAATGGATCGCGCCGATCCGCGCACAGGCCAGCATGGCATAGGCGGCCTCGGGGATCATCGGCAGATAGATCACCACCCGGTCGCCCCTGGCGACACCGAGCTTTTTCAGAACATTGGCCATCCGGCTGACATGCCCATGCAGTTCGGCATAGGTGATGTGCTGGGCGGCCTCGTTCGGATCGTCGGGCTCGAAGATGATCGCAGTCTGATCGCCGCGGGTCTCCAGATGCCGGTCGATACAGTTGGCCGCGACGTTGAGCGTGCCATCCTCGAACCACTTGATGTCGATCTTGCCGGGCTGAAACGAGCTGTTCTTGACCTTGGTGAAGGGTTTGATCCAGTCGATGCGCTTGCCATGTTCGCCCCAGAAGGCGTCGGGATCATTCACCGAGGCAGCATACATCGCGTCATATTTGGCGGCGTCGACATGGGCGCGCGCGACCATCTCGGCAGACGGGGCATAGCTTTGGCGTTCGGTTGTGTCGCTAGGCATTCTGGATCCTCCTTGAGCCGGTTTCGAAAGCTGCGCCTGGCCGGCTCCATTCGGCGATCGGGGCAGCGTTCTGTGTCAAGGAGATCATAGAGCACGCAGAAAATATGAGAATAAGGGTGCCAAAGCGAAGGATTTTTTTGTAAAGAAGTTTTCACTTAACGGTGTCAAGTTGGCAAATTTTTTTGCCGGGCGGAAATTTACCATGTAAAGCAAGTAATTGCGCCGCGCTGCAAAAGCGGCGGTTTCCCCGCTGTCGCCGGAGCGGGCTGACGCAGGGTCAATTCGACCCCGAACCAACCTGCGACAAATTGTTACGGTATGCGAATGTATGCGAAAACGGCGCCGACTCACCCATGCCGTGTATACGGCGCGAGACGGGCCAGTTCGCGCGCCGTGGCAAGGCCGGTGAGCGGGGCGCGCCATGCGCCCGCACCCGCCACTGCCTTCACCGGCCTAGAAGCACTTCTCGATCCGATCCAGCGTGCGCATCGCCTCCAGCACATCGACAACCGATCCGTTGGGAGCGCGCCCCTCCTTGATCGCCGAGATGAATTCGCGGTCGATCAATTCGATGCCGTTGTTCGACACCGCCACGCCGGAAAGGTCGATCTGCTGCTCCTTGCCGTCGTAAAGATCGTCATAGCGCGCCAGGTAGGTGCCGTTGTCGCAGATATAGCGGAAGAACGTGCCCAGCGGCCCGTCGTTGTTGAAGCTGAGTGATAACGTGCAGAGCGCGCCCGAAGGCGTCTTCATGCCGATGCTCATGTCCATCGCGATGCCGAGTTCCGGATGGTGCGGCCCTTCCAGCCCGTAAGCCTCGGACACCGTCTCGCCGGTCTGATACTGGAACAGATCGACCGTGTGGCAGGCATGGTGCCACAAGAGGTGATCGGTCCAGCTTCTCGGTTCGCCCTTGGCGTTCATGTTCGAGCGGCGGAAGAAATAGGTCTGCACATCCATCTGCTGGATCTTCAGCTCTCCGGCGGTGATCCTGTTGTGGATCCATTGATGGCTGGGGTTGAAGCGGCGCACTTGCCCGGCCATCGCCAGCACGCCGGTTTCCTTCTGCACCCGCACGATCTCCTCGCTGTCGGCGAGATTGTCGGCCATCGGGATTTCCACCAGCACCGGCTTGCCCGCTTTCATGCAGGCGATGGTCTGCTCGGCATGCAGCCCCGTCGGCGTCGACAGGATCACCGCATCGACACTGTCCTGCGCCAGACAGGCCTCCAGCGTCGTCGCCGCGTGGGGGATACCACGCTCGGCCGCCAGCGCGTTGATCTTGGCCTCGGTCGGCCCCATCACCGATGTCACCTCGACGCCCTCGATCGCCGCCAAGGCATCCAGATGTTTGATCCCGAACGCGCCATAGGCGCCTGCCACGCAAATCCGCATGTTGTCTCTCCGTCTCTGTAGCGGCTCAGCCCGCCTTGTTTTCCAGAATGATATGGCCCACCGCCGTATTCGACGCGGGCACATGGTAATGCCGGTGCACTTCGGTTACCTCGTCATCGAGCGCCCCGCGCATCACGTGCCACATCACCATTTCCACGCCCTCGCTGCCGGCCTCGCGCATGTAATCCACATGCGGCATCTGGCTCAGCCCCACCGGATCGGATGTCAGCCGGTCGAGGAAATCCTTGTCCCATTCCGGGTTGATCAGCCCGGCGCGCTTGTATTGCAGCTGATGGCTCATGCCCCCGGTGCCGAAGATCAACACGTTCAAATCCTCGTCAAAGCTCTCGATGGCGCGGCGCACCGCCTTGCCGAGCTGATAACAGCGGTTGCCGGTCGGGGCAGGGTATTGCACTACGTTCACCGCCAGCGGGATCACCAGCGCGGGCCATTCCTCCTCGGGGCCAAGCTCGCCATACATCACGCTCAGCGGCACCGTGAGGCCGTGATCAACCTCCATCTCGTTCATGATCGTGAGGTCGAACTCGTCGAGGATCAGCGATTGCGCGATATGACTGGCCAGCTTCTGGTGGTTCTTCACCACCGGCACGGGGCGCGGCCCCCAGCCTTCATCGGCGGGCTGGAATTCGGCGGCACAGCCGAGCGCAAATGTCGGAATGCACGAGGCATCGAAGGCGGTGCAATGATCGTTATAGACCAGGAAGATCACATCCGGCTTTTTCTCGGCAATCCATGCGCGCGACTTCTCGAAGCCTGCAAAGACCGGCTGCCAATAGGGCTGATCGGTGATCTTCGTGTCCATCGCCACGCCGATGGCGGGCACGTGGGAACAGCCCACGCCTGCGGTTATCCGGGCCATCAGTCGCCCTCCCATTCGGATTTGTATCGGTTGCCCTCGATCGGGCGGCCGCCCTTCAGCATCATGTCGCGATAAGCTTCGCGGCCCATCCCGGTCATGATCCCGGCCAGCTCCTGAAAGTTGATGCCGTCATTGGCGGCCAGCTTGGAGGTGTAATAGATATTGCCGCCAAGCTCGAGCATCCGGTTCCATTGCCGCTTCAGAACCGCGTCGCGCTGCTCGGCGCTCATCGGGTAGGCGTCGAGATAGGCTTCCTCGCCGGCGTTGAAGGCATCGCGGTTCTTTTGCAGGCGCAGCGAGATGCAGAACTGGTTGAGGTGATAGCCGATCCGGCTCCGGTCGGCATCGAACACGAAGGTGCCGGGAATGTCTTCATAGGGTTTGTCGGTCATGTGCCGGTCCTTTCCTGATCGGGGCCAAGCCCGAGAGCGGCCAGAATGGCGTCGGCCCGTGGTGCCAGCGCCGCTTCGCCCGGGGGCAGGCCCAATGCGCCGACCCGATCCTGCCAGGCCACGATGGCGTTTGACATATCGGCGGGCAGGGCAAGCGCCGCCACCGTCTTGGCAACTTCGCGCATCTCCGCCGCGCGGCGGGTGCCGTGGGTCGTCACCCGCTCGATATTATAGGCCGCGCGCGCCTCCCAGCCAAACCCCGGAAAGCTCGCCTCGAGAGAGGCCAGCGTTTCGCGCTCGACGCCGGCTTGTCGCGCCGCCAGCAGGCATTCCAGCACCAGCGCCTCGAGCCCCTTGATCATCACCGAGCGCAGCATCTTGCGCATCGAAGCGGTGCCCACCGGCCCCTCGGCCAGCTCCGCCGCCATGCCGAGCGCGTTGATCCGCGCCGCTGCCTCTGCCGCATGTGGCCCCGACAGCAGGCAAGGGGTTTGATGCAATTTGGGATGCACCGGCGCCATCACCGCGCAATCGACGTAGCGTCCGCCCGCCGCTTCGATCATGGCGGCATTGGCGCGCTTGGTGTCCGGCGCGCAGGAATTGCCATCGAGGAACAGTGCGCCGTCAAGCTTGCCGAGCGCTGTCGCTTCTGCCGCCGCTCCGGTCTGATCGGCGGTGACCAGCGAAAAGATCAGCGCGGCGCGGCCCAGATCGGCGGCGGTCTCGGTTTCCTCAACGTTCATGCGGTCGTAATCGGCGCGTTTTGCCGCCGCGCTGGCGGGATCGGCTGTCTTGATGTCATAGGCAAGTGCGCCGAGCGCCGGATTGACCTGCCGCAGCCCGGTCAGAATGGCCTCGGCCGCCTCGCCAAAGCCAAGAAAGCCGATATCGGGAGCCGAAATCATATTGCGTGTCATCCTGCTGGTTCTTCCCGTGTCTAGCATCCGCGCCCCGGCATCGCCCAATCGAATCCGCCACTCCGGTATTGAAAAAAGCTATGATGCCGCATGCGCTTCGGGCGCTATCCGGCCTCGCGCCGGGCTGCCTCGCGCAGAAACTGGATAAATTGCGCCTGGCTTTCGGTCGGTCGCCAGCCCGCGCGGGTGGTCAGACCGATGGCGCGCCGGTCGCCCTCCAGCGTGATGTCGAGCACCGCGATATGGCCGCTTTTCTCCTCCACCGCGATCTGGTGGCGCGAAATGATCGACACGTACGGCCCCTCGGCCAGCAGCCCGCGCAGCATCACCAGCGACGACGACACCACCCGCACCGGCGTTTCCGCCAGATCGCCGATCCGCAGCCTCTCCGACAGGTATTGCCCCGCAGGGGTCGATTTCGGCGGCGCAATCCAGGGGTAGCGCAGCGTGTCCTCCAGCGTCACCGCGCGGCGTGCCACCAGCGGGTGCGACGGATGCGCGACGATCGCCAGCGCATCGTCAAACAGCTTCTCCTGCACCACATCCTCTGCCGGAACCGGATCGCGCAGCGCCCCGATCATGCAATCGAGATCGCCCTCGCGCAAGCTGCGCAACAGCGCGTCGTAACGCCCATCGACCACCCGCAGCTGCATTCCGGGGCGGGCGATGACCATGGCATGGGCGGCCTTTGGAACAATGGCAGTGCGCGCCAGCGGCAGGCTGCCCAGCACGAAGCGGCTGCGTTCCTGGCCGCGCGCCCGCCCGATCTCGGCCAGCCCCTGGCGGATTTCGGCCAGCGCCAGCTTGGCGCCCAGAACAAAGGCCTGCGCCGCCGGAGTGAGCTCGACCCCGACGGGCGTGGCTTTGAAAAACGCGGTGCCGGCAGCCTGTTCCAATCCGCGCGCGGCGCGGTGCACCGTGGGCTGCGCCAGCCCGAGCCGCCGGGCCGCGACGGTAAAGCTGCCCGCGCCCGCCACCGCGATCAGCGTGCGCAGCTGCGCCGCCGTCACCACCCGGTCGAGCGGTGCTCCGCTCCCGGTGCTGCTGCGCTCCGCCGCTCTGGCGCCGCTCTGCAGATGGCCGAGCGCCGCCTGCGCGCGTGCCACGAAGAGCGCGCCGCACTCCGTGGGCACGAAGACGCGGGCGCGGCGCACCAGCAGGGGCGTGTCGAGATCGCGCTCGAGCCGTTTGATCGCCTGTGTGGCGGCGGGCTGTGACAGCGCGCAAGCCTCGGCAGCAGCCGAGACCGAGCCCGATTTCGCGGCTTCGAGAAACACCCGCATATGCCTGATATTGGGAAAGTCTGTCATCTAAGGTTTCCGCGCCTATAGCGAAAACTTATTTTAGTGGCAAAATTCGAAATAGGCAAACCGCGCCGGCTGGGGCAGGGTGGCAGGGTAGCAAACCAACACGAGGCCGCCCGATGTCCGACAAGAAAACCGCCCTGGTGATCAGCGCCCATTCCGCCGATTTCGTCTGGCGCGCCGGCGGCGCCATCGCGCTGCATGCCGAGAGGGGCTATGACGTGACCGTGGTGTGCCTGAGCTTCGGCGAGCGCGGCGAAAGCGCCAAGCTGTGGAAGCAGGAGGGCATGACGCTCGAGAGGGTGAAGTCCGAACGCAGGGCCGAGGCCGAAAACGCCGCCGCCGCGCTTGGGGTCAGCGATATCCGGTTTTTCGATGTCGGGGATTACCCGCTCGATCTGGGGCGCGAAACGCAAGGTCGCATGGTCGATGTGATCCGCGAGGTCCAGCCGAACTGGATGATGAGCCATTCGCGCTGGGATCCCTACAACACCGATCACATGAACACGACGCAAGTCGCGCTCGAGACCCGCAGGATCGCCCAGGCCTGGGGCCACAATCCGGGCCAGAAGGTGCTGGGCGCGCCACAGCTCTACCTGTTCGAGCCGCACCAGACCGAACAGATGGGCTGGAAGCCGTCGGTGTTCCTCGACATCACCCCGGTCTGGGGCAAGAAATGGGCCGCGATCCAGTGCATGCAGGGCCAGGAGCATCTCTGGGATTTCTACAAGAACGTGGCCGAGAACCGGGCAAATCACTTTCGCCGCAATTCCGGCGGCATGGCGGGCGGGCGCAAGGCCGAATATGCGGAAGGCTTCGAGACCGTCTTCCCGCGCACCGTGGATGAACTGGAATGAGCGACCTGACCGGACAGACAGGTGTCGTCGTCACCCAGGTGGAGCGCGCCGATCAGGCCGTGATCGACGGGCTTGGCGCCTGCGGTGTGGCCACTGTGCACGAGGCGCAGGGCCGCAAGGGCTTGCTGGCCTCCTACATGCGGCCGGTCTATTCCGGCGCGCGGATCGCGGGTTCGGCGGTGACCATCCTGGCACCGCCCTGCGACAACTGGATGCTGCATGTCGCCATCGAGCAGTTGCAGGCGGGCGATATCATGGCGCTGGGCACGATTTCGCCCTCGGATGCGGGCTATTTCGGCGATCTGTTGGCCACCTCCGCGATGGCGCGCGGCTGTCGCGGGCTGGTGATCGACGCCGGGGTGCGCGATGTGCGCGACCTGACCGAGATGGGTTTTCCGGTCTGGTCGAAGGCGATCTCGGCGCAAGGCACGGTGAAGGAGACGCTGGGCTCGGTCAACGTGCCGGTGGTCTGTGCCGGCGAGCTGATCCATCCCGGCGATGTGATCGTGGCCGATGACGATGGTGTCGTCGTGGTGCGCCGGGGCGAGGCGGCGGATGTGCTGGAAAAGGCGCGGGGGCGCGAGGCCGGTGAGGCCGACAAGCGGGCGCGGTTCGAGGCCGGCGAGCTGGGGCTCGATATCTATGACATGCGCGCTCGGCTGGCCGCGAAGGGGCTGAAATATGTCTGAGCGCGCAAGCGGTTTCGAAGGACGCCTGCGGCGCCCTCCGACCCGCCGGGGGCTCTGCCCCCGGACCCCCGGGATATTTCCGGTCAGAGGAAGGAACGGGAGCTGAGATGAGCGGTGTGCGGTGCATGTGGATGCGGGGAGGGACCTCGAAAGGCGGGTATTTCCTCGCCGATGACCTGCCGGCCGAGCGCGATGCGTTCCTGCTGCGGGTGATGGGCTCGCCCGATCCGCGCCAGATCGACGGCATGGGCGGGGGCGATCCGCTCTGTTCGAAAGTGGCGGTGGTGAAGAGGTCGGCGCGGCAGGGCGTAGATGTGGATTATCTGTTCCTGCAGGTCGCGGTCGACAAGCCGCTGGTTTCGGATGCGCAGAACTGCGGCAATATCCTTGCCGGTGTTGCGCCGTTTGCCATTGAACGCGGGCTGATAGGCGCTCAGGATGGCGAGACGCCGGTGCGCATCTACATGGAAAATACCGGGCAGGTGGCCGTGGCGCGGGTGCAGACGCCGGGCGGGCAGGTGCGCTATGACGGTGATGCGCGGATAGATGGCGTGCCGGGCCACGCTGCGCCGGTGCCGATTGTGTTTGAAGACACCGCCGGCAGCTCCTGTGGGGCGCTTTTGCCGACCGGCAATGCCCTGGACGTGATCGACGGCATCGAGCTGACCATGATCGACAATGGCATGCCCGTGGTGCTGCTGCGCGCGCGCGATCTGGGGCTGACCGGGCAGGAGAGCCCGGAGGCGCTGGAGGGTGACGGCGCGTTGCGCGCAAGGCTGGAGGCGATCCGGCTGGCCTGTGGCAAGCGGATGAACCTCGGCGACGTGGCCGACAAGACGGTGCCGAAGGTGACCCTGATCAGCGCGGCCACGCGGGGCGGCGCGATTTCGACGCGCTCTTTCATCCCGCATCGCTGCCACAAGGCGATCGGGGTGTTGGGCGCCGTTTCGGTGGCCACGGCCTGCCTGATCGAGGGCACCGTGGCGTTTGACATGGCGGCGCGCGGCGAAGGCGAGGAACGCGCCTTGTCGGTCGAGCACCCGACCGGCGAAATGACCGTGCTGGCGCGGCTCGCACCGGATGGCGGCATCGCCAGCGCCGCGATCCTGCGCACTGCGCGCAAGCTGATGGATGGGGAGGTCTTTGCATGAGCGAACGCCAGGCGATGGATGCCGATTGGCTGGAATTCCATCCGAACCCGAAGAAACCCGATTTCAGGCTGCCGGAAGGGGCGGTGGACGCCCACTGCCATGTTTTCGGCCCATCGCCGGAATTTCCCTTCGCGCCCGAGCGCAAATATACCCCCTGCAACGCCGGCAAGGACCAGCTCTTTGCCCTGCGCGACCATCTCGGGTTTGCCCGCAACGTGATCGTGCAGGCCACCTGCCACGGCCGCGACAACCGGGCGATGATGGATGCCTGCCGCGCCTCCGCGGGCCGCGCGCGCGGGGTGGCGAGTGTCGGGCCCGAGATCACCCGGGCCGAGCTTGACGAAATGCACGCGGCCGGGGTGCGCGGCGTGCGCTTCAACTTCGTGCGCCGCCTGGTCGATGCCACGCCGAGAGAGGTGTTCCTGTCGATTGCCGAGAAGATCGCGCCGCTGGGCTGGCATATCGTGGTCTATTTCGAAGCCGCCGATCTGGAAGATCTGGTGGCGTTCCTCGAAAGCCTGCCAACCGTGATCGTGGTCGATCACATGGGGCGGCCTGAGGTGAAGAACGGCGTGGATCACCCTGATTTCAAAAGGTTCCTCGACCTGATGGACCGCAACGATAACATCTGGTCGAAGGTCACATGCCCCGAGCGGCTCTCGCTCTCCGGCCCGCCGGAGTACGGTGACGTGATCCCTTTCGCGCGCAGCGTGACCGAAGCCTTCCCGGCCCGCGTGCTCTGGGGTACCGACTGGCCGCATCCCAACATGAAATCGCACATGCCCGACGATGGCAACCTGGTCGATTTCATCCCGAAAATCGCGCGCACACCCGATCTGCAGCACAAGCTGCTCGTGGACAACCCGATGCGGCTCTACTGGGCCGACTGAAAAGGAGAGAGACATGGATCAACCGGCTTTCGATTATCACATCGACATTCCCGGCACGACCATCTTCGATGGCAGGCAGGCGATGAAAGGCTATGCGCTCAACAAGATGTGCTACTCGTTCAACCAGCAGGCCAACCGCGACGAATTCGTAGCGGATGAAGAGGCTTACATGGAAAAGCTCGGGTTGAATGACGAGCAAAGGGCGGCGATCCGCGCGCGCGACGTTCTGGCGCTGATCGAGGCTGGCGGCAATATCTACTACCTCGCGAAATTCGCCGGCATCTTCAAGCTCGGGGTTCAGGATGTCGGCGGCATGCAGACCGGCATGTCCACCGACGAGTTCAAGCAATTCCTGAAATCCCAGGCCTGAAGAGCGACGAACATGGCTAAAATTCTTGGCGGGATCACCACCTCGCATATCCCCGCGGTCGGCAATGCGATCCAGAACGGCTTGCAGGACGATCCCTATTGGAAACCGTTCTTCGATGGCTATCCCAGGGTCCATGCCTGGATCAGCGAGCACAAGCCCGACTATGTGATCAACATCTACAACGATCACGGGCTCGGCTTCTTTCTCGACCGGATGCCGACCTTCGCGATCGGGGCGGCGCATGAATACCGCAACGAAGACGAGGGCTGGGGCCTGCCGTCGCTCGATCCGTTCCCCGGCGCGCCCGAGCTCAGCTGGCACATCATCGAAAGCATGGTGGCGGATGAGTTCGACATCACCTCTTGCCAGGAGCTGGCGGTGGATCACGGTTTTGTCGTGCCGATGCAGCTGTTCTGGCCCGGTGCGCCGCACCATCCCGACATGCCCCGAACCGTGCCGATCTCGGCCAACACGGTGCAGCATCCGATTCCGACGCTGAAACGCGCGCTGGCGTTCGGGCGCGCCCTGCGCCGGGCGCTGCTCAGCTTTCCCGAGGATGCCAGCATCGTGGTGCTGGGCACCGGCGGGCTCAGCCATCAGCTCGACGGTGCGCGCGCCGGTTTCATCAACAAGGAATTCGATCAGTATTGCCTTGAAAACATTGTGCATGATCCCGATGAACTGACCAAGATCACGCGCATGGAACTGGTCGAGAAGGCCGGCGCACAGGGCACCGAATTCCTGATGTGGATGATGATGCGCGGCGCGCTCGGCGACAACGTGACCGAGATCACCCGCAACTATCACATCCCGATTTCCAACACCGCCGCCGGCACCTTGCTGCTGGAATGCGCGGCCTGAGCCACCAACGAGGCTGGTGAATTTTCGCAGAAAATTCGTCTGGCCAGAAGGAGAGACACATGAAAACCCAGACCTGCATCATCGGCGGCGGCCCGTCGGGGCTCCTGCTCAGCCAGCTTCTGCATCTCAAGGGCATCGACACTATCGTGCTGGAAAAACACAGCCGCGAATATGTGCTGGGCCGGATCAGGGCAGGGGTGCTGGAACACGGCTTTGCCGAGTTGATGCGCGAGGCGCAATGCGGCACCCGCATGGATGCAGAGGGCGAAATTCATCATGGCTTCTTCATCGCCCATGACGGCGCGCTCGACCGGATCGACCTGTTCAAGCATTCCGGCGGCAAATCGGTGATGGTCTATGGCCAGACCGAGCTGACGCGCGATCTCTACGAAGCGCGCGACAAGATGGGCGGCAAGGTGATCCACAATGTCGAGGATGTGAAGCTGCACGATATCGACAGCGACGCGCCGCACGTGACCTATCGCGACGGCGACGAGATCATTCGCATCGATTGCGACTACATCATCGGCGCCGATGGTTTTCATGGCCCCTCGCGCAAGTCGATTCCCAAGGACGTGCTGCGCGAATATGAAAAGGTCTATCCGTTCGGCTGGCTCGGCGTGCTGAGCCGCACCAAACCGGTCAGCCCCGAGCTGATCTATGCCAGGAACGACCGCGGTTTCGCGCTCTGTTCGCTGCGCTCCCAGGTGCTCAGCCGCTATTACATCCAGGTGCCGCTCACCGATACGGTCGATGACTGGTCCGACGAGGCGTTCTGGGCCGAGCTGAAAAAGCGCCTGCCCGACGAGGTATCGCAAAAGCTCGAAACCGGACCCTCGATCGAGAAATCCATCGCCCCCCTGCGCAGCTTCGTCGCCGAGCCGATGCGCTATGGCAAGTTGTTCCTGGCCGGCGATGCCGCCCATATCGTGCCGCCCACCGGCGCGCGCGGGCTCAATTCGGCGGCCTCAGACATCTATTATCTCTATCATGCGATGCTGGATCACTATCAGAATGGCGACGATCGCGGCCTTGACGGCTACAGCGAAAAGGCCCTGGCCCGGATCTGGAAGGCGCAGCGCTTCAGCTGGTGGATGACCACGCTGCTGCACACGTTCCCCGATGCGATTGCCTATGACCGCAAGCTGCAGGAGACCGACCTGAGCTATCTGTTGTCGTCGGATGCCGCCCTTGCCTCGCTGGCCGAGAACTATACCGGGTTGCCGTTCTGAGGCTTGCAGCCATAGATTGCATCCGGCCCGGCCCGGGGCGATCTCTCCGATCCAAAAATGCTTTAGGCTTGAAATATATTTTCGGCCTCGCTAGGTTTGGCCCTGTAAAAAGGGGGGCTTCTGGCCGCGGTGCGGAATTCGCACTGGAACGATCAGGGCCGATGTGCTGGAGTGAACCGGCAACAAAAGAAACCCGCGCGGCACGCCGTTGTCGGGACAAGTCAGGGAGAGAGAAATGACGTTCAGAAAATTTGCAGGTGCCGTGTGCCTGGCCGCATTGATGGCCACAGGGGCTCAGGCCGAAGGGCTCAAGGTCGGCATGATCACAACATTGTCGGGCGGCGGCGCCGGGCTTGGCATCGACGTGCGCGATGGCTTCATGCTGGCGGTGGCGCAGTCGGGGCGCAACGATATCGAGGTGGTGATCGAGGACGATCAGCGCAAGCCCGATATCGCCGTGCAACTGGCCGACAAGCTGGTGCAGCAGGAAAAGGTCGATGTGCTGACCGGCATCATCTGGTCCAACCTCGCCATGGCGGTGGTGCCGGCGGTGACCGCGCAGGGCAAGTTCTACATCTCGCCCAATGCCGGGCCTTCGGCGCTGGCCGGCAAGGGCTGCCACAAGAACTATTTCAACGTCAGCTGGCAGAACGATGCGTTCAACGAAGCCGCCGGCAGCTGGGCCGGTGAAAACGGCATCAAGAAGGTGTTCCTGCTGGCGCCGAACTATCCCGCCGGCAAGGACATGATCGCGGGCTTCAAGCGGACCTTCAACGGCGAGGTCGCCGACGAGGTCTATACCAAGCTCGGCCAGACCGACTATGCCGCCGAGATCGCCCAGATCAAGGCCGCCGATGCCGACATGGTCTATTACTTCCTGCCCGGCGGCATGGGGATTTCCTTCATGAAGCAATATGCCGGTTCGGGCGCTGAAAAGCCGGTAATGGGCCCGGCCTTCAGCTTCGATCAGGGCATCCTCGGCGCCATCGGCGAAGCCGCGCTCGGCGTCAAGAACACCTCGCATTGGTCCAAGGATCTCGACAATCCGGCCAACAAGGCGTTCGTCGCCGATTTCCAGGCCGAATATGGCCGTCTGCCGTCGCTCTATGCCAGCCAGGGCTTTGACACCGCGCTGTTGCTGATTTCGGCGATGGGCAAGGCCGATGTGAAGGATACCGATGCGTTCCGCGCGGCGCTGGAAGAGGCCGATTTCGACTCGACCCGCGGCGATTTCAAATTCGCCCCCAACCATCACCCGGTGCATACCATCTACATGCGCGAAGTGGTCAAGGAGGGCGACGTGGTGACCAACAAGATCATCGGCGTCGCGGCGAAGGATCACAGCGATTCCTATGGCGTCGACTGCAAGATGTGAGCCCGCGCCCCCGGTTCCGGCCGGGGGCGTTTTTCGACGCGAAAAACGTTTCGGAATTCGGCGCGAATTCCGCAATCGCAACGTTTCACCCGAAGCAGCGCTGTTTTCCGCGTCGGAAAACCTATCGGAATTCGCGTCGAATTCCGCCTGAGCACCCAACCTCGGAAGCGGTCCTACATGTCTCTCATCCTTCTGTTCGAACAGGTTCTGAACGGTCTGCAATCCGGGGTCATGCTGTTCCTGATGTCGGCCGGGCTGACGCTGATCTTCGGGGTGATGGGGCTGATCAACCTGGCGCATGGCTCGCTCTACATGATCGGCGCCTTCGCCGCCGCCTCCGTCGCCGCCGCCACCGGCAGCTTCACCCTTGCGCTGATCGCCGCGCTCGCCGCCGCCGCGCTGGCCGGTGTGCTGGTCGAAATCATCGTGATCCGCCGGCTTTACAATCGCGACCATCTCGATCAGGTGCTGGCCACCTTCGCGCTGATCCTGATCTTTTCCGAAGGCACCCGCTGGGCCTTCGGTTCGTTCCCGCTCTATCTCGACGTGCCGGCGGCACTCTCCGGCCCGGTGCATCTGCCTGGCGGCATCGCCTATCCGGCCTACCGTCTCGCCATCATCGGCATCGGCTTTGCCGTCGCCGCCGCCCTGTTCCTGCTGATCGCCAAGACCCGCGTCGGCATGCGCATCCGCGCCGGCGAGAGCGACCGCGAGATGATCGGCGCGCTCGGTGTCAACATCTCGGTGCTCTACACCGCCGTCTTCGCCCTCGGCGCGGCGCTGGCGGGCTTTGCCGGGGCGCTCGTGGGCGCGATCCAGTCGGTGCAGGTCGGCATGGGCGAGCCGGTCCTGATCCTGGCCTTCGTCACCATCGTGATCGGCGGCATCGGCTCGATCCGCGGCGCCTTTGTCGGCGCGCTGCTGGTCGGTATGACCGATACCTTGGGCCGGGTGCTCCTGCCGGTGGCGTTCGGCGTGTTCATGGACCCGTCCTCGGCCACCTCGATCGGCGGCGCGCTCAGCTCGATGTCGATCTACATCCTGATGGCGGGGGTGCTTCTGTTCAAGCCTACCGGCCTTTACGGGAGCGCCTGAAATGGGGCGGCGCGAATTTGCGATCAACACCGTGCTGGCCCTCGGCCTGCTGGCGATCCCGCTCTGGGCGCATTTCGCCGATCAGCCCTATATCATCACGCTGACCACCCGCGTCGCCATCCTGGCGCTGGCTGGGGTGGGCCTGAACCTCGCGCTCGGTCTCGGCGGCCTGGTCAGCCTCGGCCATGCGATGTTCTTCGGCCTCGGCGGCTATGCCGCCGGAATCCTCGCCAGCCACGCCCAGAGCTATACCCCGCTGATGGAATGGCCGATCACCATCGAGGGTACCCAGTTCATGCCGGTGATCTGGATCACGGCGCTGATCGTCTCGGGGCTTGCGGCGCTGGTCACAGGGGCGCTTTCCTTGCGCACCTCGGGCGTCTATTTCATCATGATCACCCTGGCTTTCGGGCAGATGTTCTTCTACTTTACCATCTCCTGGCCCGCCTATGGCGGCGAAGATGGTCTGTCGATCTATGTGCGCGACCATTTCCCCGGCCTCAACACGCTGATCCCGATCCAGTTTTTCGCCATCACCTATGTGCTGCTTGGCCTCGCGCTCTTCATCGTCGCCCGCATCACCCGCTCGGGCTTTGGCCTCGCGCTCAATGCGGCGCGGCAAAACGAGGTTCGGGTGCGCGCCGTCGGGATCGAGCCCTACCGGCTGCGCCTTGCCGCCTTCGTGATCTCCGGCGCGATCACCGGGCTGGCAGGGGCGCTCTTCGCCGATCTCAACCGTTTCGTCAGCCCGGCGATGTTCTCGTGGCAGACCTCCGGCGAGATCATGGTCTTCGTCATCCTCGGCGGCGTGGCGCGGCTCTTCGGCCCGGTGGCCGGGGCGGCGCTGTTCATCCTGCTCGAAGAGGTGCTGGGCGGGATCAGCGATTACTGGCACATCTATCTCGGCTTCCTGTTGCTGCTCGTCGTGCTGTTCGCGCGCGGCGGGCTGATCGGCCTGCTCGCCGGCGAGGAGAAATCCGATGGCTGAGCCGCTGCTGAAAATCGAGGGCATCAGCAAGAGCTTCGGCGCGCTGAAGGCGTCCGACGATGTTTCGCTCGATCTCTATCCGGGCGAGATCCACGCCCTGATCGGCCCCAATGGCGCCGGCAAGTCGACACTGATCGCCCAGATCGCCGGCAGCCTCGCGCCCGATGCCGGCCGGGTCTTTCTCGAAGGCCGCGACGTGACCGCGGCAGACACGGTGGCGCGCGCCCGCGCCGGGCTCGGCCGCACCTTTCAGATCAGCTCGCTGGCGATGGAGGATACCGTTCTGCAAAACGCGGTTCTGGGCGCGCTCGGGGCCCGCCAGAAGCGGTTGAGCCTGTTTGCAAGGGTGATGCAGGATCAATCGCTGCGCGATACCGCGATGCGCGCGCTGCGCGAGGTCGGGATCGAGGAATTCGCCAGCTTCCGCACCGCCGATCTTTCGCATGGTCAGCGCCGCCAGCTCGAGGTCGCCGTGGCGCTCACCCTCGACCCGCATGTGTTCCTGATGGACGAGCCGATGGCCGGGCTCGGCGCCGAAGGCTCGGCCCATCTCGTCGGCTTCCTGCAAGTGCTCAAGACCCGCGCCCCGATCCTCCTGGTCGAACATGACATGGACGCGGTGTTCCAGCTCGCCGACCGGATCAGCGTGCTGGTCTATGGCCGCATAATCGCCACCGGCACTCCGGCCGAGATCCGCGCCAACCCGGAAGTGCGCGAAGCCTATCTCGGCGAGGAAGACGATGAGGAGGCGATGCCATGAGCCTGTTGCGCCTGCTCAATGTCTCGGCCTTTTATGGCCCCTCGCAGGCACTGTTCGATGTCGAATTGCGGGTCGAGCCGGGGCAGGTGGTGGCGCTGATGGGGCGCAACGGCATGGGCAAGTCGACCACCATCAAGGTGATCTGCCGGATGCTGAAACAGCGTGGCGGCTCGGTGGTGTTCGATGGCAATGACATCTCGCGCTGGCCCTCGCACCGCGCCGCGCGTGCCGGTCTCGGGCTGGTGCCCGAAGGGAGGCGCTGTTTCCCCAATCTTTCGGTGCGCGAGAACCTGATCGCGGCGGCGCGCCCCGGCGATTGGGATCTGAAAAAGGTCGCCGATCTGTTCCCGCGTCTCGAAGAGCGCCACAGCCAGATGTCGGTCTCGCTTTCGGGCGGCGAACAGCAGATGCTGGCGATCGGGCGCGCATTGATGACCAACCCTCGGCTGCTGATCCTCGACGAGGCCACCGAAGGCCTGGCGCCGGTGATCCGGGCAGAAATCTGGGCCGCCATCGCCCGGCTCAAACGCGACACTGGTCTTGCCATCCTGGTGGTCGACAAATCGCTCAGGGAACTCGGCGGGGTGGCCGACCGCGCGGTGATTCTCGAACGCGGCAAGACCGTCTGGCAGGGCGAATTCGCCGCGCTCGACGGCAAAACCCGCGATCGCTACCTCGGCGTCTGAACGCCTGTTTTCATGGGGTTAGCGGCGCAGTCCCGCGGCGGGGCATGATTTTTCGCGCTATAGAAAAATTTACCAATTGATAAAAAATCAAAATATGGCACCCTGAGTCAAAGCAAAGTTCAGGGAGAGAACCGACATGGCGCAAACCACGCGCAGCCCGGGTATCGTCGCCGGGCGTCTGAGCCCCGAGGCGCTGGCCGCAAATTTCGCCGACCTGCATGCGCCGCTCGATGCGCATGAGGCGCAAGTTGCGGCGGACCGCTGCTATTTCTGCCATGACGCGCCCTGCATGGAGGCTTGCCCGACCACCATCGACATCCCGCTGTTCATTCGCCAGATCGCCACCGACACGCCGCTGGCCGCCGCCAAGACCATTTTCGAGCAGAACATCCTCGGCGGCATGTGCGCCCGGGTCTGTCCGACCGAAACGCTCTGCGAAGAGGTCTGCGTGCGCGAGGTGGCCGAGGGCAAACCGGTCGAGATCGGGCGACTTCAGCGTTACGCCACCGACACTGCCATGAGCCAGGGGCCGCAGCCGTTCTCCCGTGCGGCGCCGTCGGGCAAGACGGTGGCCGTGGTGGGGGCAGGTCCAGCCGGGCTGGCCTGCGCCCACCGCCTCGCCATGCATGGCCACGATGTGGTGATTTTCGAGGCCCGCGCCAAACCCGGCGGGCTCAATGAATTCGGCATCGCCGCCTACAAGACGGTGAATGATTTCGCCGCTTCCGAGGTCGATTGGCTGCTCGGCATCGGCGGCATCGAGATCCGCTATGGCAAGGCGCTGGGCCGCGATGTTTCGCTCGATGATCTCGTCGATGGCCACGACGCCGTGTTCCTCGGCATCGGCCTGCCCGGCGCGCACGCGATCAAGGGCTTCGACAAGCCCGGCATTGGTGCTGCGATCGAGTTCATCGCCGCCTTGCGCCAGGCCGATGATCTGGCAACGGTGCCGGTGGGGCGCAACGTGGTGGTGATCGGCGGCGGCATGACGGCGGTGGACGCCGCCGTGCAGTCAAAGCTTCTGGGGGCGGAAAACGTCACCATCGCTTACCGGCGCGATCAAGCCGCGATGCCCGCCAGCCGCTATGAACAGGATCTCGCCGCCTCCAGGGGCGTGCGGCTGGTGTTCAATGCCAAACCCGTCGCCGCGCATGGCTCTGGCGCGGTCGAGGCGGTCGAGTTTGAGTATACCACCCAGGATGGCGCCAATCTCAAGGGCACCGGCGAGACCTTCCGCATCGCCGCCGATCAGGTCCACATGGCGATCGGCCAATGGCTGGAAAATCCGCCCGACGCGCTCGAACTCGACGGTTCCGCGCTCTTGGTCGGGGACAATCAGCAGACCTCGCACCCGAAGGTCTGGGCCGGGGGCGATTGCGCCGCCGGGGGCGAGGACCTGACCGTCACCGCCGTCGCCGAAGGCCGCGATGCGGCCGAAAGCATTCACGCTGCGCTGCAACGTTAAGGAGGGCCTCTCAAATGGCTGATCTCACCACCACTTTCCTGGGCATCACCTCGCCCAACCCGTTCTGGCTGGCCTCGGCGCCGCCGACCGACAAGGAATATAACGTCCGGCGCGCCTTCGAGGCCGGATGGGGCGGGGTGGTCTGGAAAACCCTGG
>CBDUGF010000069.1:0-18493 GCA_965366835.1 uncultured Rhodobacterales bacterium | reverse complement strand
GCGCATCCGCGCCCGTGGGTTGGGTCTTGTTCTCTGCCATCACCGCCTCAGCCTGGCACAAAACCGGCCTCATTCATAGCTCACCACCTCCCATTCGGTGCCGTCGTGATCGTCGAAATAGAATCGCCGCCCCGGCTCGTAATCGGCGTGGCTGTGCGGGCTCAGCCCCGCCGCCTTCACCCGCGCTTCAACCGCGTCGAGATCGCCCACCACCACGCCGATGTGATTGAGCCCGCCGGTGGTGCGATAGCTGTCAATCGGCGCACCGACCTGTTTCGGATGCTGATAAAGCGCCACATAGCTTTCCGTATCGCCGACATGCGCGGTCTCGCCGCCATCCTTGGCCGCCCCACGCCAGCGCACAGTCCAGTCGAAAAGCTCCGTCACCAGCGCCACCGAGCGATCCAGATCGCTCACCGTCAGGTTCACATGTTCCAGACTGCCAACCATTTTGTCTCTCCTTTTGCATTCGATCCGCCGCCATGGTAATTTCTCAACCTAACTTGAGGTCAAGGAGCATTTTTCATGGCGTCAAATCCTCCCGCCCCCGGCCCGCGCGACATGCTGCCGATCGGCTATATCGCGCGGCGCACCGGACTCGCCGTCTCCGCCATCCGGTTCTACGAGGAGAAGGGGCTGCTGCGGTCCGTGCGCAGCGCCTCGGGGCACCGCCGCTTCGCCCGCGCCGATATCCGCCGGATCAGCTTCATCCGCATCGCCCAGGGCCTCGGCTTCACCCTGCCGCAAATCCGCGAGGTGCTGGCCTCCCTGCCCGACGCCCGCACCCCCACCGCGCGCGACTGGGCCTTGATCTCGCAACAGTTCCGCACCGCGCTCGACGCCAAGATCGCGACGCTGGAAAAGCTGCGCGACGATCTCGACGGCTGCATCGGCTGCGGCTGCCTCAGCCTCGAGAAATGCCGCCTCTACAACCCCACCGACCGCGCTGCCAGCGCCGGTCCCGGTCCGCGCTTCCTGTTGGGCGACCGGGCGGCGGATTTCGAGACCGGCTGAGGCACCGGCGCATCTCGGTCACGCACCGACCCGCGCACACGACCCGGCATCACCGTCGGGAAAGCGCCAATTTCAACCGGGCTCATCTGCTTGCACGGACACTCCGAGTCCGAAAGGTCGGGTGCTGCAATTCGCAAGAACGTCTGCTATGGATCCTCTCGGGTCCATTGCAAAACAGTTCGGTCACCCGCCGCAGCTCTTCCCTCGTCAAAGCGTTCCGCCAAAAACTGAATCACGGCTTTTGGCGGAGCGCATTACAAGGCAGGAATGTTGCGCACGCCTCGCCTTTATCTGATGTTTCAGGTTAAAGGCGTGACGCTTTAGATGCCTAGACAAAACGGGCGCCCCGATCCGGAGCGCCCGCCTGGTCTCACCCGTAGGGTGCGTGCTCGCACGCACCATCCCTCACCCTTCCAGCTTGTTCACCTTCAGCATCTTCATGATGGTCTTTTCATACCAAGGCTCGCTCACGCCCTTCTTCACCTTGCGGATGAAATACCATTCAAAGGCCAGCTTGGCCCAATGCACCCATTTGCCCTCGCCGGTCCAGTTCACGTTGCGCGGCGGGATCTGCGGCATCGCCAGGAAGGCTGCGCCCCGGTCGCCGAAATCGGCCAGGCACAGCGCGTTCCAGGTCGGTTTGATATTGGGCTCCTGCCCGGCCAGCAGGCGCGGGATGTTCTGCGCCGTCGCCGTCACCATGCTCTCGATCATGAAGCCGGTTTTCGGCACCCCCGTGGGCACGGGCGTCGCCACCGGCGGCGCGATGGCGATGCAGACGCCGATGCCGAAGATGTTGGGATATTTCGGGTTGCGCTGATACTCGTCGGTCAGGATGAAACCGCGCGGATTGACCAGCCCTTCAATGCCCATCACCGCCGGAATGCCGCGAAACGCCGGCAGGAACATCTTGTATTTCGCAGGGATCTCGCGCTTGCCCTTCTCGCTGCCATCCTCGTTCACTTCGGTGATATATACCGCATCCTCGGTGAACTTGGTCGTCTTGGCATTGATCACCCAATTGATGTCGCGGTCGCGCAGGATCGATTCCAGCATCCCCTTGGTGTCGCCCACCCCGCCAAGCCCCAGATGCCCGATATAGGGCTCGCTGGTCACGAAGGTCATCGGCACCTTGTGGCGGATCTTGCGCCGCCGCAGGTCGGTCTCGATGGTCATCAGGTATTCATAGGCCGGCCCGAAACAGCTCGCCCCCTGCACCGCGCCCACCACGATCGGCCCCGGATCGGCACAGAACGCATCCCAGTTGTTGCCCGAGATCTCGGCATGTTCGATCGAACAGACCGAGGCGGTGTGATGGTCGGGCCCAAAGCCCTCGATCTCGTCAAAGGCCAGCTCCGGCCCGGTGGCGATCACCAGATAGTCGTAATCGACCACCCGCCCGCTTTCGAGCGTGATGCTGTTGGCCTCGGGGTCGAGCTTGGTCGCCCCGTCGCAGATGAACTCGATGCCGCGCCGCTGCATCACCGGCGCCAGGTCGACGATGATCTCCTCCTTCTTGCGCCAGCCCACCCCGGCCCAGGGGTTCGACGGGGTGAACTGGAAATAGGGCTTGTTGGAAATCAGGGTCAGCTTGTCGCTTTTCGCCAGCGTCTCCTTCAGCTCATAGGCCTGGATCGTCCCGCCCAGCCCGGCTCCCAATACGACGATATGCGCCATTAGATGTCTCCTCACATGGCGGACGCGCCGCCGGGTTCGCATGTCCAACACGGCCCGGCCCCCCTCGGGTTCGCCGGATACCCCAAAACCATAGGGCGCAATTGTACACCACGGTATGCGACATATTATACTATCTGAATGTTTGCGCCTTGATTCAGGTCATGGAACGGCCGCATTCACCACGCGACGCGCGCCCCCGACCAATCGAAGAACCCGCCGCTATCCTCGGGGCCAAGCCTGTCGATCACCGCCAGAAGGTTTTCCGCCGCCGTCTCGGGGGAGACCTTGTCATGGCCGGGGTAACCGGCGGTAAAACCGGTCTGCACGGTGCCGGGATGCAGGGCTGCGCAGATCGCGTGTGGATGACTGCGCGCCAGCTCGATGGCGCCGGTATGGAGGATCTGGTTGAGCGCCGCCTTGGAGGCGCGATAGGAATACCAGCCCCCGGCCCGGTTGTCGCTGATCGAGCCCACCCGCGCCGACAGCGCGGCAAACACCGCCCGACGGTCCCTCGGCAAGAGCCGCGCCGCATGGCGCAGGACCAGCGCCGGCCCGATGGCATTCACCGCGAATTGCGCCGCCATTTCCGCGGCCTTCACCTCGCGCAGCGCCTTCTCCGGCCGCGCCGCGCCCGCCGTCAGAACCCCGCTGGCGATGAAGATCAGCTCGAACCCCGGCGCCAGCCGCGCCAAGGCCGCCTCGACAGTCGCCGGATCGCTGAGATCGAAGCCGTCGTCGCGCCGCGACAAACCCGTCACATCCGCGCCCCGCGCCGCCAGCGCCGCGCAAAGCGCCTGTCCGATGCCGCCCGATGCGCCGATCACCAGCGCGCGCATGCTGTCTGTCGCGTCCATGCAGTCATTACGCCGCAGACCGTCGCCGGGGTCAATCGGCCCCTTGCTCACACGCCCCCGTCCGGCCCCTCCACGCCCAGCCGATAGCCCGCATGGCAGCCGGTGCAGATCTCCATCGCCTGACCCAGCGCACCAAGGATCACCAGCGGATCCTGTGTCGTCCCGGCCAGGTCGGCCAGATCGTCCATCGCCTTGTGCGCCGCCATGCCCTGGCGCAGGAACGCCAGCGGCAGCTTGGCCATCATCGCCGCGCTCTCGCCCTCCGCCGCCGCCATGCCCACCGCGCGCGCCTCCTCGGCCACCGTATCCATGTCGCCCGCGACCGCCGCCTGCACGATGCCCTGCGAGGCCTCCAGCAGCCCGCGCATCTCGCCCAGCACCCGGTTGCGCTCGTCCTTGCTCAGCAGGATCGCGGTGCGCCCGTCCTCGTATGGCTTGGTATTGCCCTGAACCACGAACACATAGCCGCCCACGCCCAGCGCCGCCGCCAGCACAGCCGACAGCGCCCAGCCCGCCTTGCATGCCAGTCCCATCTCGCCGCTCTCCTCCAGATGCCCAGTCTCTCGCCACAACGCTAGTGGCCGCGCCCCCCGCCGGTCAATTCTCGCCACTGCGGCATTTTGGGCTTTATCTTCGCAGCCCCCCGCGTATAACCTGCCCCCATGACAACGCAGACGCATATCGCCTTCCCGATCGCCGGCCCCGCCCGCGGGCCGCTGGCCGCGCTGCTAATCCTTAGCCGCCTCTGAGCGTGCCGTCCCGGCGCGAGCGCTCAGAGGATGATGCCATTGCGCCAAGAGGCTAAGGACAATTCAAAAGAGACCCTGAAATGACAGATACAAAACCGCAGGACCGCGTCCTGATTTTCGACACGACATTGCGCGACGGCGAACAATCCCCCGGCGCCACCATGACCCACGAGGAGAAGCTCGAAATCGCCGAGATGCTCGATGACATGGGCGTAGACATCATCGAAGCCGGCTTCCCGATCGCCTCCGAAGGCGATTTCCGCGCCGTCAACGAGATCGCCAAACGTTCCAAGGACGCGGTGATCTGCGGCCTCAGCCGTGCCAGTTTCAAGGATATCGACCGCTGCTGGGAAGCCATCCGCGAAGCGCCCCGGCCCCGGATTCACACCTTCATCGGCACTTCGCCGCTGCACCGCCAGATCCCCAACCTGACGCGTGACGAGATGGCCGACCGCATCCACGACACCGTGACCCACGCGCGCAATCTCTGCGACAACGTGCAATGGTCGCCGATGGACGCCACCCGCACCGAGTGGGACTATCTCGCCCGCGTCGTCGAGATCGCGATCAAGGCGGGTGCGACCACGATCAACATCCCAGATACGGTGGGCTACACCGCCCCCGAGGAGAGCGCGGCGCTGATCCGCCGCCTGATCGCCGAAGTCCCCGGCGCCGACGAGGTGATCTTCGCCACCCATTGCCACAACGATCTCGGCATGGCCACGGCCAATGCCCTGGCGGCGGTGGCGGGCGGCGCGCGCCAGATCGAATGCACCATCAACGGCCTCGGCGAACGCGCCGGCAACACCGCTCTGGAAGAGGTGGTGATGGCCCTCAAGGTGCGCCACGACATCATGCCGTGGTCGACCGGGGTGGACACCACCAAGATCATGGCGATCTCGCGCCGCGTCGCCACCGTCTCGGGCTTCCCGGTGCAGTTCAACAAGGCCATCGTCGGCAAGAACGCCTTCGCCCATGAGAGCGGTATCCATCAGGACGGCATGCTGAAAAACCCCGAAAATTTCGAGATCATGCGCCCCGAACATATCGGCCTGGCCTCCTCCACCCTGCCGCTCGGCAAGCATTCCGGCCGCGCCGCCCTGCGCGACAAGCTCAATCAGCTGGGGTTTGAGGTCGGCGACAACCAGTTGAAGGATATTTTCGTTCAGTTCAAGGATCTGGCCGACCGCAAGAAGGAGGTGTTCGACGATGATATCCTCGCCCTCGTCCGGGTTGGCGAAAGCACCGAAAACGCCCGGCTCAGGCTCAAGACCCTGCGCGTCGCCTGCGGCACCGGCGGCCCCGCCGAAGCCACGCTGGTGATGGAAATCGACGGTGTCGACAAGACCGCGATCGAGCGTGGCGACGGCCCGGTCGATGCCAGCTTCAAGGCGATCCGCGCGCTGCATCCCAACACCGCCCATCTCGGCCTCTATCAGGTCCATGCCGTGACCGAAGGCACCGATGCCCAGGCCACCGTTTCGGTGCGCCTCGAAGAGGACGGCAACATCGCCACCGGCCAATCCGCCGATACCGATACGGTGGTCGCCTCGGCCAAGGCCTATATCCACGCGCTCAACCGCCTCCTGGTGCGGCGCGGCAAGCTCGGCCAGGACCAGAAGGAAATCAGCTACCGCGACCTCAGCTGAGACGGCGGGCAGACGGCGCCCCTCCCGGCGCCCCGCCCGCTTCCTCTGACCGGAAATATCCCGGGGGTGAGGCCGCAAGGCCGAGGGGCGGCGCCCTTCCCCCGCGGCGGTTTCGCGCTCAACCCGACTGCATTCGCCTCTTTCACCCACCCGCTCACCTGCCTATATAGTAGCGTCTGCGCTTCGTTTGACCCGAGTCGCCGAACCTATAATCTGTGTCAAAGGATCCCCGACATGTCGATTTTCGATAAGATGCCCGGACTATTCGCATCCGACATGGCGATCGACCTCGGCACGGCCAACACGCTGATCTATGTCAAGGGCAAGGGCGTGGTTCTCTCCGAGCCCTCGGTGGTGGCCTATCACGTCAAGGATGGCGTCAAGACCGTGCTCGCGGTCGGCGAAGACGCCAAGCTGATGCTGGGGCGCACCCCCGGCAGCATCGAGGCGATCCGGCCGATGCGCGAAGGCGTGATTGCCGATTTCGACACGGCGGAAGAAATGATCAAGTATTTCATCCGCAAGGTTCACCGCCGCTCGACATTCTACAAACCGAAAATCATCGTCTGCGTGCCGCACGGCGCCACGCCGGTGGAAAAACGCGCCATCCGCTCGTCGGTTCTGGCCGCGGGCGCGCGCCGCGCCGGGCTGATCGCCGAGCCGATCGCCGCCGCCATCGGTGCCGGCATGCCGATCACCGACCCGACCGGCAACATGGTCGTCGATATCGGCGGCGGCACGACAGAGGTGGCGGTGCTCTCCCTGGGCGATATCGTTTATGCCCGCTCGGTGCGGGTCGGCGGCGACCGCATGGATGAGGCGATCATCGCCTATCTCAGGCGCCAGCAGAACCTGCTGATCGGCGAATCCACCGCCGAGCGGATCAAGACCTCGATCGGCACCGCGCGGATGCCCGATGACGGGCGCGGCCAGTCGATGCAGATCCGCGGCCGCGACCTGCTCACCGGCGTGCCCAAGGAGACCGAGGTCTCCCAGGCCCAGATCGCCGAGGCGCTGGCCGAACCGGTGCAGCAGATCTGCGAGGCGGTGATGACCGCGCTCGAAGCCACCCCGCCCGATCTCGCCGCCGATATCGTCGATCGCGGCGTCATGCTCACCGGCGGCGGCGCGCTCCTGGGCGAGCTCGATCTGGCCCTGCGCGAAAGCACCGGTCTCGCCGTGTCGATCGCCGATGAATGCCTGAACTGCGTCGCGCTCGGCACCGGCAAGGCGCTGGAGTTCGAAAAACAGCTCAAACACGCGATCGACTACGACAGCTGATACTTTCGCAGCCGCCAGAAGGCGCATTTGCAAGGCTATGCGAGCGTTCGGATCAAGGCACTGATTGCGGCTCGCAATGCATAGCAAATAGAGCCCATTGCATTGCCCTGCTCCGGGACCGTGGAAACCAAGCTCCAAACGCCGGAAGATCGCTCCCACTATCCATAGGTGCTGAAGTCAATCTCAGGCGATCTCGCCAGCCTGGTGTGGACTTCCGCAGCCCGGCTGTCAGCCCGCGCGTCCCCCAGCCCGACGAGATGCCACCCCTCAGAGCCCCTTGGCGCGGTAGCTTGCGGCAACCCGGCCGATCGAGACCAGATATGCCGCCATGCGCAGATCCTCGACATCGTCGCGGTCATGCCAGACCTCGCGCATCGACTGATAGGCCGTGCGCATGGTGTCGTCGAGGCCGGAGCGCACCAGCTCGAGTTCGTCCGCGCCACGCAGATACTTGGTCTTGAAATCCGGTCGCATCGACCAGGCATCGCCGAGATAGCGGTCGAGCCGCTCAAGCTCATCGACCACCAGCTGGTGACGCGCCTCTTCCTGTCGCCGCTGCATCCGGCCAAAGCGGATATGGGAGAGGTTCTTGACCCATTCGAAATAGGACACCGTAACGCCGCCGGCATTGGCATACATGTCGGGGATGATGACCGTGCCCTTCTTGCGCAGGATCTCGTCGCCTCCTGCTGTGATCGGGCCATTGGCGGCCTCGATAATCAGCGGCGCCTTGATCCGCGCGGCATTCTCCATGGTGATGACGCCTTCCAGCGCCGCCGGGATCAGGATGTCGCATTCCTCTTCCAGAACGCTGCCGCCGTCGGCGCTGTGGGTGGCATCGGGAAAACCGGAAACGCCGCCATGCTTGACCAGCCAGGCATGCACCGCCCCGACATCGAGTCCATCGGGATTGTAGAGCGCGCCATCGCGTTCGATGATGCCGGTGATGCGGCAGCCGTCTTCCTCCTGCAGGAACTTGGCGGCGTGGTAGCCGACATTGCCGAGCCCCTGCACGATCACCCGCTTGCCGTCGAGTGTGCCGTCAAGATTGGCGGCCTTCACATCCTCGGGGTGGCGGAAGAATTCGCGCAGGGCATATTGCACGCCCCGCCCCGTCGCCTCGACACGTCCGGCGATGCCGCCGGCATTGAGCGGCTTGCCGGTGACACAGGCGCGGGCATTGATATCGGTGGTGTTCATCCGTGCATACTGGTCGGCGATCCAGGCCATCTCGCGCTCGCCTGTGCCCATGTCGGGCGCCGGCACGTTCTGCGACGGATTGATCAGGTCGCGCTTGGCCAGTTCATAGGCGAAGCGGCGGGTGATCAGTTCAAGTTCGTATTCGTCATATTCGCGCGGATCGAGACAGAGCCCGCCCTTGGAGCCGCCAAACGGGGTCTCCACCAGGGCGCATTTATAGGTCATCAACGCCGCCAGCGCCTCGACCTCGTCCTGGTTCACCGCCATGGAATAGCGGATGCCGCCCTTTACCGGCTCCATATGTTCGGAATGCACCGAGCGATAACCGACAAAGGTTTGAATCTGGCCGCGCAGGCGCACCCCGAAGCGCACCGTATAGGTGGCGTTACAGACGCGGATCTTTTCCTCGAGCCCCGGCGGCAGGTCCATGATCGCTACAGCGCGGTTGAACATCAGATCGACGCTTTCACGAAAACTCGGTTCTTTGATGGTGCTCATGGGTGCGGTGCGCCTCCTCGCGCATGTGGTCGGCCGGGGAAACGACTCGCCCCGCTATCAGGCCAAAGTGTCGCAGGTTCACAGAAAATGGCAAACAACCCTTTCAATCCGGTTGACGCTCATCGCTTTGAAACCCCGGCCATTTGCGGCGGAACCGGGGCAAATGAGGCAAGGCTGGTGCGGGTGAGTCGGGCAGATTCGTTTCTAATTGTCACTGAATTGGAAACATCTCCGGCAGGACCAGATCATTACCGAAATCTTAGCAACAAAGGCGCTGTTTTTCACAAGTTTTCGCCCAATTTTCGCCATTATTGAGAGAGACAAAAGCGTTGGGGAAATGTGTGGGTGTGGGGCGCGGCCTGGGGACGGCCAAAGGTGAAGGTGAGACGAATGACAAGCCACGCGACGTCGGAGAAGATCCGCGAACGGACGCCGTTGGGCGACCGCCTTGCGCCGGGCCACAGCCTGGCATTGGCCCGCAATCTTGCGCGCAGAGCCACGTGCAACTTCGTGCGCGACGAAAGCGGTGTGATGATCGCCTTCACGATATTTTTCTTCCTGATAATCCTGATGGTCGCCGGGATCGGCGTCGATCTGATGCACTTCGAGATGAAGCGCACCCAGTTGCAAAACACGCTCGACCGCGCCGTTCTGGCCGCCGCCGATCTGCAACAGCCGCTCGACGCCGCCGCCGTGGTTCAGGACTACATCGACAAGGCCGGGCTCGACGCAACCCTGACCAGTGCGCCGCAAGTCAATTCCGGGCTCAACTTCAAGGACGTGATGGCCAGCGCCCAACTGAATGTGCCGACCCAGTTCATCCACATGCTGGGAGTCGACAACCTTGTCGCTCCCGCCGCCGCCGCCGCCGAGGAATCGATTGAAGGCATCGAAGTGGTGATGGTGCTTGACGTGTCGGGTTCGATGGGCTGGAACAACAAGCTGGTCAACCTCAAGCCGGCGGCGCGCGAGTTCGTCGATACCGTGTTGGGTCTGGCCCAGGTCGGCGATGTGACCATCTCGATCGTGCCCTACAATACCCAGGTGAACGCGGGCGCAGCGCTCTTGTCGCATTACAACGTGTCGAACGAGCACACCTACTCGAATTGCGTCGATTTCGATGCCGCCGATTTCAGCTCCACGGCACTGAGCACCGGCCAGCCGCTGAACCGGACCGCGCATTTCGATATCACGCAAAATCAGGAACGGGCCTATCCGCCGGTGGCCACGGCCGCTGCGGGCGGGCTTAACACGCCAGTCTGCGCGACCACGCAATTCTCCGAGATCGTGGTGATGAGCAACAACGCGCTGGCGCTGCACAACCATATCAATTCATTCCAGGCCGGCGGCAACACGTCGATCGACGTGGCGATGAAATGGGCCAACGCGTTGCTCGATCCGGGCACCCAGCCGGTGGTCACCCAGATGATCGCCGATGGCGATGTTTCAGCCTTCAACGCCGGACGCCCGGTGGCGTTTGACGAACCCGACGTGCTGAAGGTGATCGTGGTGATGACCGATGGCCAGAACACCAGCCAGTGGTATCTCGATCCGGCCCTGCGCAGCGGCAATTCAGATGTCTATTACAACGCCGCCGCGGACCGTTATTCGATCCGCATCGGCGCAACGCCCAATGAATATTTCTGGCCGCATAACGGCACATGGAACGACCATGCCTATGGCGAAGATGCGGCCGAAACCGGCAGCGCGCAGCGGCTGACCTATCCCGAGCTGTTTGCCTTCAACACGCTGAAATGGAATCGCGACAACAATTTCGCGCCGGCATATACCAGCCTTTACGGCGGCGGCGGCGTGGCCATGGCACAAGCCGACTGGTTTGACGACATTCGCCTCTTCGTGCCCGACACGGTGAAGGATACCCGGCTTCAGGCGGCCTGCACCGCGGCCAAGGCCAACGAGGTGATGGTCTATTCGATCGGCTTCGAGGCCACCACCCACGGCGAGAACGAGATGCGCGACTGTGCCAGCACGCCGAGCCATTTCTTCGATGTCGACGGTGTCGATATCACCAGCGCGTTCCAGGCCATCGCGGCCTCGATCGCCCAGTTGAGGCTGACCCAATGACCCGGATTCTCACAACCCCCGTCGCGGCGCTGCGCCGGTTCTGGGCCGGCGAGCATGGCTCCTCAACCATAGAATTCGCCATCATGTTCCCGTTCTTTATCACGCTGTTCCTGTCGTCGGTGGAACTGGGCATGATCCATTTCCGTCATTCAATGCTGGAACGCGGCCTTGACATGGCAGTGCGCGACATCCGGCTCGGCACCGGCACCAACCCGACCCATGACGACATCAAGGATGCGATCTGCAACTATGCCGGCGTGCTGCCGCAATGCGATGCCAACCTGCGGCTGGAAATGATCCTGGTGGATCCGCGCAACTACAACCCGCCTCCGGTCGCCGCCGATTGCGTCGACCATTCGGAAGATCCGGTTCCGCTGCGCAACTTCATACATGGCGGGTCCAACGAAATGATGATGCTGCGCGCCTGTTTCGTGTTCTCGCCGATCTTCCCCACCGCGGGGCTGGGCTATCAGATGCCCAAGGACGGCGCCGGCAATGTTGCCATGACGGCCGCCTCGGCCTTTGTTCAGGAGCCACGCGGATGATCGGACTGCTGCAAACCCTCCCGGCCCTGTCCCGCCTGCGTGCGCGCATCTCCGAGTTTTCGCAGGATGCGCGCGGCTCGGTGACGATCGAAGCGGTAATCATGCTGCCGATCCTGCTCTGGGCCTATTGCGCGCTCTATACGTTCTTTGACGCCTATCGCCAGACCTCGATCAATCACAAGGCGGCCTACACGATCTCCGACATGCTGTCGCGAGAGACCTCGCCCGTGACCAATGACTATCTCGACAGCGCGCATTCGATGCTGGACTTTCTGACCCGCTCGGGCGCGGAACGGCGCATGCGCGTGACGGTGCTCCGTTATGACCTCGACGATGACGAGCACACTGTCGAATGGTCGCAGGTGCGCGGCGCTGTCGGCGCTCTGGACAACGCAGAGATCAACACCTTGGTCAGCAAGCTGCCGGTGATGGTTGACGAAGAGCGGCTGGTGCTGGTGGAGACCTGGACCGATTATGACGCGCCATTCAATATCGGGCTGAACGGGCGCACGATCAGCACCTTCGTCTTCACCCGTCCAAGATTCGCACCGCAGCTGCTGTTCGACGCGTCCGCCTGAGCCTTATTTCAGCCGGGGGCGCGGGCGCCGGCTTGGCCGCGTCACGCCGAACCACCCAAGCCATTGAAAAACCTAAGAAACCCGGCTCGCCAAGGCCGGGTTTCTTGCCTTTGACCCTAGGTAAGCCGCCGCATTTCCGCCACGCCAGCGCCCCGACGTCGCCGCGAGCATCCAGAAATTGCACCGCAAATTGTCGACAAACACCCTTTTGTTGCCCAATTCCCGACACGCTGAACCGGCATAAACAGCCTCGGGGACAACTCGCACTTGATTCATTCGCGAGATAGCAAACGAGAGTGGGAAGATGTTGAAAAGCGTTCAGACAAGAACCGATGAGCCGGCTGTCACAGGCCACACCACACGCCGTTATCTGCACAGGTTGGAAGACCGGGTGCGCGCCTTTCGCGATGATGAAAGCGGCGTCCTGGTGGCCTTTGGGGTGATGCTCTTCCTGATGATGCTGATGGTCGGCGGCATAGGCGTCGATCTGATGCGGTTCGAATATACCAGGACATCGCTGCAAAACACGCTCGACCGCGCGGTTCTGGCCGCGGCCGACCTTGACCAGACCCTCGATGCGCAGGGTGTGGTGGAAGACTACTTCGCCAAATCCGAGTTGGCCGAATACCTGTCGTCTGTCACGGTCAACCAGAGCCAGAGTTACAAGGAAGTCTCGGCGACCGCCGAGATTGATATGGAGACCCAACTCATTCACATGATGGGTATTCCAACGCTAGCGGCTCCCGCGGCGGGCACCGCCAAGGAAAGCATTGGTCAGGTCGAAATTTCTTTGGTGCTCGATGTTTCGGGCTCAATGGGATCGAACTCTCGCCTTTCGAACATGAAGGTTGCAGCCAAGGACTTTGTTGATCTCGTGCTGGAGAATTCACCCGCAGGGGAAGTGTCGATCTCGCTTGTTCCTTATGCCACCCAGGTATCGCTGGGTGAGAACTTGATGAACGAGTACAATGTAACCAATGAACATAGCTACTCGCACTGTATCGACTTCATTGCCGATGAGTTCAACAATACCGCTGTGTTGCCGACCGAACCGTTGCTGCGGACATCTCATTTCGATCCTTGGAATGGCGATGAACGCGAGATTTCCAATGGCCAGAGCTTGGTTTCACCGGTTTGTCCGACCGACTCCTACGCGGACATCCTGCCGCTGTCGATGGATCGCGTTGCCCTGAAAGCCAAAATCGACTCGCTGGTTGCAAAAGGCAACACTTCGATCGATCTGGGCATGAAGTGGGGCGCGGCCATGCTTGATCCAGGTTCGCAGCCCGTGGTGACCAACCTGATCAGCGACGGAGTAATCGACCCAGCGTTTGCAGGCCGCCCGAAGGCATTTGCCACAGGCCAAAATCTCAAGATTGCCATCATCATGACCGACGGGAAAAACACCACGCAATACTACATGTTGCCTCCTTACCGCGACGGGTTGACTGACGTGTGGCGTCACCAGTCGGGCAAATACTCGGTGCTGCATGGCAACGAATGGTATTACCCGCATAACGACAGCTGGAATGATGAGCCCTACAAAGACACCAATGGCAACAGCTCCACCCGTCTGACCTACCCGGAACTCAACGCCCGTGCGCCGCTGCACTTTAACGCAGCGCACAACTGGGCTGGCATCCTGGGCTACACGGCGGCGGATGCCCAGTGGCACTATGGCGTGATGAATTCGCACAACAACTACTACAAGAACCAGCGTCTCGATCGGGTTTGCAAAGCCGCCAAAGAGCAAGGCATCATCGTCTATACGATTGCTTTCGAAGCGCCTTTGGACGGTCAGCGCGTTCTTGAAAAATGCGCAAGCTCCGACGCGCACCACTTTGACGCCGATGGCATTGAGATCTCAGACGCATTCGTCTCGATTGCTTCGTCGATCTCGAAACTGAGGCTGACACAGTGAGGACGCTGCTGGACAGGTTCACGACGCGCCTGCGGCGCTTGTGCCACCGCGACGAAGGCTCCGCGACGGTAGAGTTCGTGATTGTCTTCCCGTTTTTCATCACGCTGTTTCTCAGCTCAGTGGAATTGGGCATGATCACCCTGCGTCACACCATGCTGGAGCGCGGCCTCGACATGGCGGTGCGCGATATCCGCCTCGGTACCGGCGACGCACCACAGCATGACGATATCAAGGTAGATATCTGCGATCACGCCGGGATAATCCCCAATTGCCTGGCGACGCTGCGTCTCGAAATGGTTCAGGTCGATCTGCGCAACGGTGTGGCATTTCCCGATGAAGCCGACTGCGTCGACACCTCCAAGGAGGTGGAGCCGGTGCGATCCTTCGTCAACGGGCAGGAGAATGACATGATGGTCCTGCGCGCCTGTGTGAAATTCGATCCGCTCTTCCCGACCACCGGCCTGGGCAAAAGGCTCCAGGTCGATGGGGCCGGTCAGGCCGCGCTTATCGCGGTGTCAGCCTTTGTTCAGGAGCCTGAATAAGATGTTGAAGAAAATGAAACTGCGGCTGAAGGCTTTTGGCGCCGAAAGCGACGGGTCCGTGGCGGTGGAAGCCGTGATGATGTTCCCGGTTGTTCTGTGGGCCTTCCTGGCAATGTTTGTCTTCTTCGAAGGCTACCGCCAGACCGCGATCAACCACAAGGCGGCCAATACCATCGCCGACATGTATTCGCGCGAAACCGCCAACATCACGCCGACCTATATCGACAACACCAAGGAACTTTTCGATCTGCTGGCCCAGGTCAACAGCGACACCAAGATCCGCGTCTCGGTGGTGAAATGGTCCGAACGCAGGAATGCCTACCGGGTGGACTGGTCCAAGGTCAAAGGTTCGGGGATTTCATCGTTGTCCCATTCCGACCTGGTCCCGATGGAGTCCAGCCTGCCTACCGTGCCGAACCAGGAGCGTATGGTGCTGGTCGAAACCTGGAGCACCTTCAAGCCGATGTTCAAGATCGGGATGGAGGACACCGTGATCAATACCTTCGTCTTCACCCGTCTGCGTTTTGCACCGCAACTGAAGTTTTCGAACGCCAGCACCAGCTGAGCACCGGTTCGCAACTAAAGCGTTTCAGGTTTGCATTTATCAAATGGATCGGAATGTGCGTTCGAGCGTCGCGCGAGAGACAGCGTATTCCGAGCCTGGCTTGACCTGAAACGCACTAGGCAGACCGAACAGGCGTCCGCCGGAAAACCAAAGCCCGGCGCGAGCCAGCATTGCCGGCTACGGGCCTTCGAGGATGATACCCTTAGAGCGCCGGGAGCAGCCACTATTCCCCAGCGCTCAAGGCGAAGCGGGTGGTGGTTGCCTGCGGCTCGCATCGTGTCACTGAAATCGCCTCCTTTCCAAGTCAGGCCCGAGTGGCACCCGGCACGCGGCGTCGCGCAACGAACTCGCGTCGAACTCCGCCCGGCCCGCCAGACCTGCCGCGCTGCTTGCCGACCGACGCCTCTCGAGGCACGGGTGCGCTGTGCCCCGCCATGCCGGAAATCTCTCTGCGCTCAATGAGCCGGCGATGGCTGTGGCGCGGTGCGCATGGTGCTGGCCGCGGCCGACGCCCGGAGAGGATTGCCCGAGGCGCCACTGCAACCCTGCATGATCCAGGCCTCCTGTCGATGGTTCGGGGAGCGCCGCAGCGCTGCATGCGCGGCCTGCAAGTATGTGATCACCGATCAGGAAGCGGCGATTACCGCCGAATGTGCGATTTGCGCAGGCTTCGGGCCGAGGCGCCGCATGTCGTCCCAGCCGGTCTGTTTGGCTGCGAGCTTTCCGGAAAATCCAGCGGATTTTAAGAATTTCCCCTGTTTTTGCCGCTTTTTTCAAAAAAATCAGACTTGGGGAGATTTCTCCTGACAACTCGGCTACGGTCGCGATGCGTCAGCTTGACGCAGGACAATCCCGAGGGAGGAAAACATGAGCAAGAAATTCGTCGTCGGCTTTGACGGCAGCGAAGCCTCGAAACGGGCGCTCGACTTTGCGATCGAGCGCGCCGGGCTTCAAGATGCATCGGTCGTGGTGGCCCATGTGCTGGAATGGTCGCCCTATTCGTTCCTGACCCCGCAGGAGCTGGAAGAACGGCACAAACGCCGCACCGAAGAACTCGAGCGGGCCAAGGCCTCTGTCATCGACCCGGTCTTGAAGGCGCTTAAAGGTGGCGGCGTAAGCCTGACCTCGGCGATCCGCTATGGCCAGATCGCCGATACGCTTTGCGACATCGCCAAGGATGAAGCCGCCGGCCAGATCTTTGTCGGACGCAACGGCGTCGGCGGAGTCACCGCGCGCATCTTCGGCTCTGTCGCCGGCACGCTGATCCAGATTTCGCCCGTGCCCTGCACGGTCGTTCCATAAAACAAAAAAAGGGACAGAGACATGAAAACCAAAGCCATTCCCGCGGCGTTTGCCACGGCGGCCCTGAGCAGTTTGCCGGCGCCCGCGCTCGCGCAATCCCTCGACGAACAGGTTAACCAGATCTTCGCAAATTCGACGGGCTGGTTCGTCAACTTCATCTTCAGCCCTTTCCCCGGACCCAGCTTTCCCTGGATCGTGATGTGGCTGGTTGTCGCGGCGACCGTGTTCACGCTCTATTTCGGGTTCGTGCAGTTTCGCTCCTTCGGGCATTCGATTTCGCTGGTCAAGGGCGACTATTCAGACCCCGACGATGCCGGTGAGGTCAGCCATTTCCAGGCGCTGGCAACTGCGCTTTCCGGCACCGTAGGCCTTGGCAACATCGCCGGCGTGGCGGTCGCCGTCGGCATCGGCGGTCCGGGCGCCACCTTCTGGATGATCCTCGCGGGTCTGATGGGCATGGCGTCGAAATTCACCGAATGTACGCTGGGCGTGAAATACCGCAACGAATACCCCGATGGCACGGTATCGGGCGGCCCGATGTATTACCTGACCAAGGGTTTCGCCGAAAAGGGCCTGCCCGGCGGCAAGGTGCTGGCGGTGCTGTTTTCGGTGTTCTGTATCCTCGGCGCGCTGGGCGGTGGCAACATGTTCCAGGCCAATCAGGCGCATGCCCAGATCTCCAATGTGCTGGGCGACTATCCAGGCTGGATCACCGGTGTCGTCTTTGCGGTCATCGTCTTTGCCGTGATCGTCGGCGGGCTCAAGTCCATCGCCAGGGTGACGGAAAAGGTGGTGCCGTTCATGGGTGTACTCTACGTTCTCACGGCATTGGTTATCATCCTGATGAACTATGACAAAATCGGCTGGGCCTTCGGCCAGATCTTTGCCGGGGCGTTCTCTGGTCTGGGGGTCGCGGGCGGCCTTGTCGGGGCGCTGATCCAGGGCTTCAAACGGGCGGCATTCTCCAACGAGGCAGGCGTCGGCTCGGCTGCCATCGCCCACTCGGCGGTGCGCACCAAGGAGCCGATCACCGAGGGCTATGTCTCGCTGCTCGAGCCGTTCATCGATACCGTGGTGATCTGCACCATGACCGCGCTGGTGATCATCATCACCGGGCAACTGGTGAGCGATCCAAACACCGGCATGTATCTGCTCGACGAAGGCGCCTCGACGATCCAGACGATCGACGGCAACAAGGGTGTGGCGCTGACATCGGCGGCGTTCTCGTCGACCTTCGGCTGGTTCCGTTATGTGCTGGCGCTGGCGGTGATCCTGTTTGCCTTCTCGACCATGATCAGCTGGTCCTATTACGGCCTCAAGGCCTGGACCTATCTGTTCGGCGAGGGCAAGACCACCGAGCTGGTGTTCAAGGTGATCTTCTGCATCTTCGTGGTGATCGGTGCCGCGGCCAGCCTTGGTCCGGTAATCGACTTCTCGGATGCGGCGATCTTTGCCATGGCCGTGGTCAACATCATCGGACTCTATTTCCTGATGTCCTTGGTCAAGGCAGAGATGCACAGCTACAATTCGCGTCTGCAATCCGGCGAGATCAAGAAGTTTCACTGAATCGGAAATCGCGTGAACGACGGGGGCCGGGCGCATCATGCCCGGCCCTTTTTCATTTCCGGCAGGCGGCTGGTTTCCTTCTTCGCTCCGATCCGGCAAACTGACAGCATTCAGACCGCAGCTGCAAAGCCCGATCGACACGCGCGCCAGGAAGGAGCCAGCCAATGCCGCGCCGCCTCAATCTGCCCGATACCGCGTCAATCGCCAATGCCGGCGAGGCCGGGCGCCTGCATGCGCCCTCCGCCGAACGCAACGCAGGCTTCATCTGCGATCTGGTCAGGGATCATGCACCCGAACGCGGCCGCGCGCTCGAGATCGCCTCGGGCACCGGACAGCATGTCGTGACGCTGGCGCGCGCCCTGCCCGATCTTGCCTGGCAGCCCAGCGATGTCGATGCCGCCCGGCGCGTCTCGATCGACGCCTGGGCCGCCAAGGCCGGGCTGGCCAACATCGCCCCGGCCATCGCG
>CBDUGF010000068.1:0-19020 GCA_965366835.1 uncultured Rhodobacterales bacterium | reverse complement strand
TCCTCGATCCGGGCACCGGCGCCGACATTGTGAATGATCAGCGGGCGGGTGGTGCCGGGCACCAGCCGGTTCGATACGATGCCGATATGCGGCAAGCCGGGGCCGAGCTGCCAGGTGACCAGATCGCCGGGCAGAAAGAAGGTGTCGTGCGTGGGCGCGGGCAGTTCGGCGCCACGGCGAGCGAAGAACCGGCGCAGATTGGGCACGCGGCGATGGTCGATATTGCGGTCGGGGCGGTCGAGGCCCCAGATGGCTGGGTAGTCGGAGAAGGCGCGCTTCATATCGCGATGCACGGCCTGTTGCAGATCGACCCCGTGCGCGGCGCGCAGGGCGCGGATTATCACATCGGTGCAGACACCGCGCTCTGCCGCGATATCGCCGCCGGGATAGGCCAGCCGCTGATAGCTGCCATCATAGATTGTTGTCACGCCGACCTGGGCCTCGGCGGCGGCGATCAGGGATTGCGCCCAGGGGCTTGTGGACAGGGATGCCGGGGCGGTGACGGGGAAGATATCGGACCGTGCGAGGGCGGTCGGCCGGGAATGCGGCTTGGCAAGCGCAAGCGAGGCGGCGGCGAGGGCGAGAAGCGCGGCGAGGATGAGGAGGTTCTTGCGCATGAGGGAATCCTAGCCATCCGCGCCAGGGGCGGAAAGGGATGGGTATCGGAATGGGCGGGAAAGTGCCGCCTGTCGGGTGGTGAGGTCGCGCGTTCCGAACGCGCAGGATGCGATGCGATAGGCCTGTGCGGGGGAACGGGATTTCGATGAGGCGGCGGCAAGGGTGATCCGCGCTGCGCCGGGTGTCCGGATCGGGAAGAGTGCTCAAGCCCCGTCGGGCGACGCGCACCCGCTGTGCGGGCGCGCTTGGGTGAGAGGCTGGACAACGACCCAAGCGGGGCTCGTTACGGTTGCTTCCTTCCGGATCTGGCCGGGTTGGCGAGGCGCCTGCCCGCGCCAACCTCTCGCTGGGTGATATAGGCGGTGATTATCGGATTCGCAAGGCTGGGCGGTGTCAGAGCGTGACCCGGAACCGGGCGAAACCCTCGGGGGTATCGCCGAGGTCTTCCAGCGGCGGCAGCAGCGGATCGCCAAGATAGGCGCGGGCCTCGGGCGCGGTATCGAACCAGGCGGCGGCGCCGGGAAGCGGAGCGAAGGACCAGACCTGGTGGGCGCGGCGCCGGAGCGGGCTGTTGCGGCGGATGAAATCGAGCAGGATATCGCGATTGGAGTCCGTAGCTTCATAGACGATTTCCGGCAGCGGGCCGCTGCCCGGTGCGAGCATGCCGATGCCGATGCCATAGGCGCGATAGCTGTTGGTGGCGAGGAGGAAGCTTTCGCCGTCGGTCACGGGCCTGCCGTTGTGGCGCAGATTGCGGATGCGGTGGACGTCGGGGTTGGCGAGAGTGGAGCCGGCGTTGAACCGGGGCGGCTGGGACAGGTCGATCTGGTAGGTCAAACCGCAGATGATTTCGAACTTGTAGCCGGGGAAGCGCTCGTCGAGCAGGGGCGGGAGGCCGGATTGGCCGCCGGTCTGGCCCGGTTCGATCCGGGTAAACAGGCTGGCGCTGTGTTCGAGCCATTCGCGCAGGGCAGCGCCCGAGAGATGGAGAGCGCAAAGCGTGTTGGGATAGAAATAGAGATCGGCCAGGCTGCGGCGGGTGAGCGGGCCGGGCGCGATGTGGGTGTAATGCTGCGGGCCGGAGCGGCGCCCGGTCTTGAGCGGCGCGGCGGAAGAAAGGATCGGCAGGCCTTCCAGTGCGCTGCCCTTGATGGCGCGGGCGAGATACTCGTGCTGGGCCTCGGCGACCAGCTGCACCGATGCGTCATTGGCGAGCAGCGAGAAGAAGCTGTGCAGCGCCACCGCGGTCGCGCCCGCCGGCTGCCGGATATGGGCCAGGGTGGCGGCGTGATCGGCTTCGGTGGTGACAAGCAGGGCGGGATCTTCGGGGGTGACTTTGGTCAGCCGGCCGCCGGTATCGCGCTGCGTGAGGGGCAGCAACCGGGGGTGCGAGCCCTTGAGCCGCCAGGTGCCGCCTGCATCGCGGGCGAGATCGAGATCGAGCTGGCCAAGATGATTGCCCCAGAAGCCCGGCATCAGAACCGGCTTGCCGTGGATCAGCCCGCGTGCGGCGTCGATCGCCGGGTGGTCGGGCGCGGCGCGGGAGGGAAAGACCATGTGGGTATGGCCGCCCAGAACGACATCGACATCCTCGAGCGCGGCGAGGGCGATGAGGGCATTTTCGGAATTTTGCGCGGGGGCCGACGGGTCGATCCCGCTATGGGCCAGCAGGATCACCAGATCGGCACCCGCGGCGCGGGCAAGCGCGGCCTGATCGCGCACCGATTGCACCATGTCGGAGACGGCGAAGCGGCCCGCAAGCTGATGATCCCAGGCTATGGTCTGGGGCGGCAGGCAACCGATCACGGCGATGGAAAGGACATGTTCCGTGCCGCTCTGGTCGGTCACTGTGCGGGTGAGCAGGGTTCGCGGTTCGAACACATGGGTGCCACCCTCGCCTGCGGCCAGGAAGTTCGCCGAGACGATGGGAAAGCGGGCCTGTTCCAGCGCTTCGAACAGGAAATCGGCACCATGATTGAAATCGTGATTGCCGATGGTGGCGGCGTCATAGCCGAGCGCATTCATCGCGGCGATCATCGGGTGCGGCGCGGGCGGCGTTTCGGGCGGGCGTTCGGCGGCGAAATCGCAGATCGGTGAGCCCTGCAGAAAATCGCCGCAATCAAACAGCAGGCAGTTTTCGGCTTCGGACCGGGCGGCGCGGATCAGCGTTGCGGTGCGGGTGAGACCCCTCACCTGGCTCGGCTGGTCGGCGAGGTAATCATAGCCGCGCAAGGCGCCGTGCAGATCGCTGGTTTGCAGGATCCGCAGGCGCAGCGCGCTGGAGGGTTTGGGGCCGGGGGGAATGGGATCGGTCAAATCTTGCCTGAGCCTGCTGAATATGCGGATCACTTCGCCGCGTTTGAGTCCGAGGGTTCGAAAGGGCGCGCGCGCGAGAAAACCTGCCGGACAATTGCCGCATGTTTCTGGAAGGTTAGGGGAGGGAGTGGTGAACTGCAAGGCAGGGGAGAATCAACATATTGAAAAACAATCATTAGTAGATTTGCCGCCACAGTTTGCAGCTCCGGCTTGAGGCTGAGATGGGGCGCGGGCCTCGGGGCGGATTGTTCCGCACGGCCAAAAATGCGACAGGGATGGTGACGAGGATCATGACGGGCGTTTCGACGAGGGGCAAGGAGCGGCGATGAAGATTGCGGAGACGGTAACCTTCGGGGGCAACGGGCTGGACCGGGCGGCGCATATCCGCGGCGATGCGGCGGCGCTGGCGGCAGCAAAAGCGGATGCGCGGGCGCGCAGTATGGCGATCTGGCGCGGCAAACCGCTGTTGCAGGGCGAGAACCATGGCCAGCTGACCGAGCTTGGGATGGATCATGTGCTGTTCGGGGAAACCAGGGTGCCGCCGATCTTTCTGGGGCTGGAGGCGGGCGCGCCGATCTTCGCACATGACATCTCGGGCTGGGAACCCGAAGCGCTCGATCGCACCGAAATGGGCCGGTTTGTCGACCTGACCGAGCAGCAGCATCCCAACGGCCCGCAAGACGCCGCGTTTTGCGAATTGCGCAGCGTGATGACGCATTTGAGCGCGCGCGATGCCGAGCTGATCGTGACGGCCAAGGCGATGTTCAGCTGGCACCGCTCGCATCGCTACTGCGCCAAATGCGGATCACGCAGCGACATGATCTTGGCCGGCTGGCAGCGCCAGTGCCCGAAGTGCAGCGCGCAGCATTTCCCGCGCACCGATCCGGTTGTCATCATGCTGATCACGCGGGGCAACCGGGTGTTGATGGGGCGCAGCCCGGGCTGGCCCGAGGGGATGTATTCGCTGCTTGCCGGGTTCGTCGAGCCGGGCGAGACCATCGAGGCGGCAGTGCGGCGCGAGGTGCTGGAGGAATCGGGCATCAGGGTCGGGCCGGTCAGCTTCCTGTCGGACCAGCCCTGGCCCTATCCCAGTTCGTTGATGATCGGCTGCCGGGGCGAGGCGCTGAGCGACGATATCGTGATCGACCCCAAGGAGATCGAACACGCCGACTGGTTCTCGCGGGAGGAGATCACCGATGCCTTTGCCGGCAATCACCCGCTGCTCAAACCCGCGAGAAAGGGCGCAATTGCGCATTTTCTGCTGTGGAACTGGCTTGCAGATCGGCTAGACTGAGGCAAGGCCGGGTCAGCCGGGCTGAGGCCAAGAAAAACAGATAACGGGCAGTTCATGCAATTCAGCACACGCGAAGATATCGAGGCGCCGATAGACTATGTATTCGGCGTGGTTTCGGATTTCGAAGGGTTTCAGCGCCAGGCGATGCGACGCGGCGCCGAGGTGGCGCGTTGCGACAGTCTGAGCGCGCCGGGAACCGGGATGAGCTGGGAGGCGGCGTTTCCGTTTCGCGGCAAGCGGCGCGAGATCGAGATCGAGATGGTCGAGTATGCCCCACCCAACCGGATGGTTTTCGACAGCCGGATGACCGGGATGGCGGGGGTGATGACGGTGGAGCTGCTGGCGCTGTCGCGGGGGCGCACGCGGCTGGAGATGAGCATCGAGCTGAAGCCGCTAAGCCTGGCGGCAAAGCTTCTGGTGCAATCCATGAAGCTGGCGCGCGGCAGTCTGAACAAACGTTTCAAGGTGCGCGTGGCGGAGTTTGCCAAGACCACCGAGGATCGGTTCCAGCGCACGGCTTGAGAGGTGCCACGGCAGGGCTGCGGCCGACAAGATGGCGCCTTTCTCAGGATGCTCAACCCGCTCGGCTGCAAGAACATGCGGCACATCCGATGCAAATGCTGTTGCGGTGAATGATGCGTTGCACAGATTTTGGCATCTGCTAGACAGCGCGCGTGATCATGGCGCCGCAGCTCGCTTGAATGGAGCCGCCGCGATCTGGTAATGTGTTTGTCGTTTGTTTTTTGGGGTAGGTTTCGTTGACCGCCATTTCACCCCTTGCTAGGAAACGACCAGACGGTCCCGTAGCTCAACTGGATAGAGCACCTGACTTCTAATCAGGATGTTGGGGGTTCGAGTCCTCCCGGGATCGCCAACCAGCTTTCGATTGGATGTGGGGCAGAGATTGCCAAAGCTCGATAGCGGCTGTCGGGTTGAGCGGCGCTTGCGGAATTGGGCGCTCGAGCGGGATTTTGGCAAGACAGGTAAGGGGCGGCACGAGGGGCGATGCGGCTTTTGCCTAAAGCGTTTCGAGAAAAACTTGAACCACGAGCTTGTCTCGAAACGCTCATAACATTGATTTGTTGCACGGCGTTTCCACTTAACCCTGGCTCAGGTTTAAGTAGAAACGCTTTATCGCTCGGTCGCGCCCTTTCCCGAGAGGATCCTGTCGCGGAATTTGGCGATGCGGCGCAGCCGGGTTTCGGACGCCTTGGCCGAATTGAGATTGATCACGTAGCTTTTCTGCCGGCCAGGCGTCAGGTTTTCGAAGGCTTCGCCGAGTTCGGGATCGTCTTCCATCGCCTGCAACAGCTCATCGGGCCACTCGAGCGTCGACTCTTCTCTGGGCGGTTTGAGCCCCGCCCTCGCGTAGCTGATCGCTTCGCTCAGATAGGATCGGATGAGGGGCTCCATGCGCGCCACATCCGCATTCTCCCTGAAGCGCAATGTGCCGGCATGCCGGGTATTGGGGCCGTTTTTCTCAAGCACCCTTTCGGGATCCTGCATCAGCGCGGGATTGAAGAAACTGAGCCGGAAATCGCCACGAAACGCCCCGATGATCGCGATGTTGCGCTCTTCGTGCATGTAGCAGGGATGGCCCCATTTGACGGTTTCCACCAACCCGGCAGCGCGGCAGACACGGCGGAGGTGTTCGAGGCCGCTCTCCCATTTGCGGGTCGAGCAATCCGGCTTGGCAAACCGCGCGCAGCGTCCGCAGCCCTTGGAAAAGTAGTCGTCGGCGTTGGTGATCATGATGTTTGCGGTTTCCTGAAGACGATGGCGCAGCGTAGACGCGAAGGGCTTTGAACATCAACGGCTTGGCGACCGGTCGGCGATACCGGCCGCACAGCGGCTCTGTGGCCTCGCGCCCGTGGCGCGGTTCGGGTCAAAACCGGACCCGAAATGCGCGGCCTTGCGCGTGCCGCTCGAACGCGCATTTCGATCCATTTGTTGCAATGTAGACCTGAAACGCCTTAGCGCACGCGATCTGCCGGGTAGACGCCGAGGATCTCGACATAGGAGGTGAAATAATCCAGCTCCTCCATGGCGAGGCGCACATTGTCATCATCGGGGTGGCCATCGATATCGGCATAGAACCGGGTCGCCGTAAACGAGCCATCGACCATGTAGCTCTCGAGCTTGGTCATGTTGACGCCATTGGTGGCAAAGCCGCCCATCGCCTTGTAGAGCGCGGCGGGGATGTTGCGGACCTCGAACACGAAGGTTGTCATCATGCCGAGCTTGCCGCGCGGGCTGAGATCCATCTCGCGGCCCATGATGACGAAGCGGGTGGTGTTGTGGCCATGATCCTCGAGATCGCGGGCCAGCACCTCGAGGCCATAGATTTCGCCGGCCAGTTCGGAGGCCAGCACCGCTTCGCCCGGGGTCTTCAGCCGCGCCAGATCGGCGGCGGCGCCGGCGCTGTCGGCGGCAGCATGGGCCTTGATGCCATGGGTTTTCAGGAAGTTCGCCGATTGCGGCAGCAGCACCAGATGGGCGCGCACGGTATGGACATCCGCCAATTGCGTGCCGGGATTGGCCAGCATGCAGATACGCACCCGCACAAACGCCTCATCGACGATGCGCAGCCCGCTTTCGGGCAGCAGACGGTGAATATCGGCGACGCGGCCATAGGTCGAATTCTCGACCGGAAGCATGGCATAATCGGCGCGCCCGTCGCGGACCGCGGCGATCACGTCTTCGAAGGTGTCGCAGGGCAGGGCTTCCATGTCGGGGCGGGCCTTGCGGCAGGCCTCGTGAGAATAGGCGCCGGGCTCTCCCTGAAACGCGATCCGCTGGCTCATTGGTGGCAATTCCTGTCGATTTGCCCGCGGACGGGCGATTGGTCGCGCAAACTACACCTTGCCTTAGGGAAGGGGAAGCGGATAGATACGCGCCGACACGGGATCAAATTGGAATCGAGCCTATGGACACTATGACCACCACCAAGATCATCGGCGCCTTTTGTGGCGCGCTGCTGATTTTCATGCTGGGAAAAATGGCGGCAGAGTCGCTCTATTCGATGGGCGGCGGCCATGGCGAGGGCCAGGCGGCGGCCTATGTGATCGAAGTGGAAGACGGCGGCGGCGACGCGGAGCCCGAGGCGGAAGGCCCGAGCTTTGAGGAGATGCTGGCCGAGGCCGATGTCGGCAAGGGCGCCAAGGTGTTCTCGAAATGCAAGGCCTGCCACAAGGCGGAAGAGGGTGTACATGGCGTCGGGCCGTCGCTCTACGGGGTGGTCGGGCGCGATATCGGTGCCACCGATTTCGGCAGCTATTCTGGCAAGCTGGAACAGGCCGGTACGGTCTGGGATGCCGAGACGCTGAACACCTTCCTGGCCAATCCCAAGGGCGCTGCGCCGGGCACGTCGATGGGCTTTGGCGGGCTGAAGAAAGTTGGCGACCGCGCCGACCTGATCGCCTATCTCGACAGCCTTGACGACTGATCGAACGGGACAACAAGCGAAAAAGCCGCCGGGCGCTGCCTTGGGCGGCTTTTTTATTGGACTCGGCCCGCGGGATCACGGTGCTTCACGGAATCTCAACTTGAATGTCGCCAACCGAGGCCTTTAGCTTATGCTAACCAAAAAGCGCCCCATGTTTACCGGGAGCGTCAGGAGGATGAGCGAAATGTCGACCACAGCAAGCCAGGCCAGCCGCAGCATCGACCCGTTCGGTTTCGTGACCCATGGCCTGATGATCGCAGGGCTGCTGCTGGCGCTGATCGCAGGGCCGGCGCGAAGCGAAGAGAAGATCATCGAGAGCCACGGCTATTCCTATTTCGGCGATCTGAAGTATCCGGCGGATTTCAAACATTTCGACTATGTGAACCCGGACGCGCCGAAGGGCGGCGAGATTTCCATTGCCGTGTCGGGCACATTCAATTCGCTCAACCCCTATACCCGCAAGGGCAAGGCGACGGGGACGCAGATCTGGACGATCTACGAGAGCCTGCTGGGCGATGGCCCGGCAGATGCCTATGGCGAGGCTTACGGCCTGCTGGCCGAGCGGCTGGAATATGACGAGGGCAAGACCTGGGCGATCTTCTACATGCGGCCCGAAGCGAGGTTCTCGGACGGCACGCCGGTGACGGCGCATGACGTGGTGTTCTCGCATTACCTCTTCATCGAACAGGGGCTGCCCTCCTATGCGCTGGCGGTGAAGAAACGCATCCTCAGCGCCGAGGCGCTCGACGATCACACGGTAAAGTTCACCTTTGCCGACGATATCTCGCGCCGCAGCCTGATCGACCAGGTCGGCGGCACGCCGGTATTCTCGAAGAAATGGTATGACGAGACCGGCGCGCGCCTGGATGAATCGCGGCTGACCTATTCGCCGGGGTCGGGGCCTTATATCGTCGACGAGTTCGATGTCGGGCGGCGGATCACCTACAAGCGCAATCCCGATTACTGGGGCTGGCATCTGCCGCAGAACGTGGGGCGGCACAATTACGACCGCATCAGGGTCGAATATTTCGCCGATGATTCCGCGTCGTTCGAGGCGTTCAAGGGCGGCGTCTATACGCTGCGCACCGAGGGCGATCCGAAGAAATGGGCGACAAGCTATGATTTCCCGGCGGCGCAGCGCGGCGATGTCGAGGTCACCACGCTGCCCGATGGCACACCGCCGACGCCGACGGGGCTGGTCTTCAACATGCGGCGCGCTGTCTTGAAGGACAAGCGGGTGCGCGAGGCGCTGAGCCTGGCGTTCAATTTCGAGTGGACCAATGCCTCGCTGCAATATGACCTGTTTGCGCAGCGCCATTCGTTTGTGCAGAACGCGCCGCACGAGGCCGTGGGCCCGCCCGAGGGCAAGGAGCTGGAGTTCCTCAAATCGCTGGGCGATCTGGTGCCGCCGGAGCTGTTGAGCGAACCGGCGGTGATGGCGCATACTTCCAAGCCCGACCGGCCGCAGGACCGCAGGAACCTGCGCCGCGCGCTGAAGATCCTGAGCGATGCGGGCTGGAACGTGGATGACATGGGCAAGCTGCGCAATGACAAGGGGCGGACGCTGAATATCTCCCTGTTGCTCCCCGCCAGCGTGTCTTCGACCCTGAGCGCGGCAGTGGAGACCTATGTGCAGAGCCTGCAGCGCATGGGCGTGAACGCCACCTTCGATCAGATCGACGACGCGCAATACACGCTGCGGACCCGCGATTTCGACTATGACATCATCTATGACGGCTATAGCAGCTTTCTCGCCTCGGGCACCGGGCTGATGCAGATGTATGGCTCGGACGAGGCGGCGATCAGTCTGTTCAACCCGGCGGGGCTGGCCAGCCCGCTGGTCGACGAGATCATCAAGCGCTCGCTGGAGACCGACAACCGCGAGGATGAGCAGACCGCCTTGATGGCGCTCGACCGGGTGCTGCGCTGGGAGCGGTTCATGATCCCGATGTGGTTCAAGGACAAATACTGGGTGGCGTATTGGAATATGTATGAATATCCCGAGGAGATCCCGCCGCTGGATCTGGGGATCCTCGATTTCTGGTGGATAAACGCGGACAGGGAAGCGGCGCTCAGAGCGTCGGGCGCGCTGAGGTAGCGGGCGGATGGGAGCCTATTTTGCACGCCGTTTGCTGCTGATCATTCCCACCTTGCTGGGCATCATGATCATCAATTTCGCATTGGTCCAGTTTGTGCCGGGCGGCCCGGTGGAGCAGGTTCTGGCGCAGATCCAGGGCGGCGGCGATGTGTTCGAAAGCTTTGCCGGGGGCGGCGGCGATACCGGCAATACCGGGCTCGACAGCGAGGATTTCTTCCAGGGCTCGACCGGGGACGAGAAATACGTCGGGGCGCGCGGGCTGCCCAAGGAATTCATCGACCAGCTGGAAAAGGAATTCGGCTTTGACAAGCCGCCGCTGGAACGTTTCGCGATGATGATGTGGAACTACATGCGGCTGGATTTCGGCGAGAGCTATTTCCGCTCGATCAATGTGATCGACCTGGTGCTCGAGAAGATGCCTGTGAGCATCACGCTGGGGCTGTGGAGCACGCTGCTGGCTTACCTGATCTCGATCCCGCTGGGCATCAAGAAGGCGGTGCGCGATGGCAGCGCCTTCGACACCTGGACCAGCGGCGCGATCATTGTCGGCTATGCGATTCCGGGCTTCCTGTTTGCGATCCTGTTGCTGGTTTTGTTTGCCGGTGGCTCGTATTGGCAATGGTTTCCGAGCCGGGGGCTGACCAGCGACGATTGGGACAGCTACAGCCCGCTCTGGAAGGTGCTGGATTATTTCTGGCACATCGCTCTGCCGGTAATCGCCTCGACGATTTCGGGCTTTGCCACGCTGACGCTGCTGACCAAGAACAGCTTTCTCGACGAGATCAAGAAACATTACGTGATGACGGCGCGGGCCAAGGGGCTTTCGGAGGGCCGTGTGCTTTACGGGCATGTGTTCCGCAACGCGATGCTGATCGTGATCGCCGGGTTCCCCTCGGTGTTCATCGGGGTGTTCTTCGGCGCCAGCCTGATCATCGAGACGATCTTCTCGCTCGACGGGCTGGGGCGGCTGGGCTTTGAGGCGGCGATTGCGCGGGATTATCCGGTGATGTTCGGCACGCTGTTCATCTTCGGCCTGATCGGGCTGGTGGTGGGGATCATCAGCGACGCGATGTATGTGCTTGTCGATCCGCGGATCGATTTCGAGCGGAGGGAAGGCTGATGGCTTTGTCTTCGCTCAATCAACGCAGATGGCGCAATTTCCGGCGCAACAGCCGCGCGTTCTGGTCGCTGATCATCTTTCTGGTGCTGTTCACGATCACGCTTTTTGCCGAGTTTATCGCCAACGACAAACCGATCCTGCTGAAATATCGCGGCGATTTCTACATGCCGATCTTCAAGTTCTATCCCGAGACCACGTTTGGCGGAGATGTGCCGACGGTGACGATCTATACCGATCCCGAGGTGAAATGCCTGATCGAGAGCGGCGGGCTGGAGGAGTGCCTTGACGATCCCGAGGCGGTTTTCGAGGATGCGCAGGACGGCGTGGTGAATGGCGAGAAGATCGAGAAGGGCTGGGCGATCTGGCCGATCATCCCCTATGCCTATGACACGCCGGTGGATCGGCCCGGCGCGGCGCCGCTGCCGCCGGGCGAAGGCAACTGGCTGGGCACCGACGACACCAAGCGCGATGTGCTGGCGCGGGTGATCTATGGCTTCCGCCTGTCGATCTTCTTCACCCTGATCGTGACGGTGCTGTCGAGCCTTCTGGGCATTGCGGCGGGGGCGGTGCAGGGTTATTTCGGCGGCTGGCTCGATCTGGTCTTTCAGCGGCTGATCGAGATCTGGGCGGCGACGCCGCAGATCTATGTGATCATCATCATGTTTGCCGTCTTCGGGCGAAACTTCTGGCTGTTGGTGTTCATCACGGTGCTGTTCGGCTGGACTGCCCTGGTCGGGGTGGTGCGGGCCGAATTCCTGCGCGCGCGCAACCTTGAATATGTGCGCGCGGCCAAGGCGCTGGGGGTGAGCAACCGGGTGATCATGTTCCGCCACATGCTGCCCAATGCGATGGTGGCGACGGTGACGATGCTGCCCTTCATCGTGACCGGGACGATCGCGCTGCTGGCGGGGCTGGACTTTCTCGGCTTTGGTTTGCCTTCCTCGGCGCCCAGCCTTGGCGAGCTGACGCTTCAGGCGAAACAGAACCTGCAGGCGCCGTGGCTGGCATTTACCGCGTTTACCACCTTCGCCATCATGTTGTCGCTGCTGGTCTTCATTTTCGAGGGCGTGCGGGATGCGTTTGACCCGAGAAAGACCTTTCAATGAGTTTGCTTGAAGTGAAGGGTCTGAAGGTCGCCTTCCGCCAGGATGGCAAGGTGAACCCGGCGGTGCGCGGGGTCTCCTTTTCGGTCGACCGGGGCGAGACCGTGGCCATTGTGGGCGAGTCGGGGTCGGGCAAGTCTGTCACCGCGCTTTCCACGGTATCGCTGCTTCCGGCCAGTGCCGAGGTCAGCGGTTCGGTGCGCTATGACGGGCAGGAGATGATCGGGGCGAACGAGGCGCTTTTGCGCAAGGTCAGGGGCAATGACATCAGCTTCATCTTTCAGGAGCCGATGACCAGCCTCAACCCGCTGCACACCATCGAAAAGCAGCTGGTCGAGAGCATCGCGCTGCATCAGGGGCTGACCGGGGCCCCGGCGCGGGTGCGGATTCTGGAGCTGCTGGACCGGGTCGGGATTCGCGATGCCGAGAGCCGGCTGGGGGCCTATCCGCACCAGCTCAGCGGCGGGCAGCGCCAGCGGGTGATGATCGCCATGGCGCTGGCCAACAAGCCCGACATCCTGGTCGCGGACGAGCCGACCACGGCGCTGGACGTGACCATCCAGGCGCAGATCCTCGAGCTTCTTGCCGAGTTGAAGCGATCCGAGAACATGGGGCTTTTGTTCATCACCCATGACCTGGGGATCGTGCAGAAATTTGCCGACCGCGTCTGCGTGATGAAGAATGGCGAGATGGTCGAGATCGGTGACACCGCGGCGCTGTTTGCCGATCCGCAGCATCCCTATACCCGGAAACTTCTGCGCGCCCATGCGGTGGGCCAGCCGGGGCCTGTGCCCGAGGGCGCCGAGGTGCTGGTGAAAACCGATCGGTTGAAGGTCTGGTTCCCGATCCAGCGCGGTTTCTTCAAGCGCACGGTGGGCCATGTGAAGGCCGTGAACGATGCCAGTATCTCGGTGCGGACGGGCGAGACGCTTGGCATTGTCGGCGAGAGCGGCTCGGGCAAGACCACGCTGGCGCTGGCGATCATGCGGCTGATTTCGTCGGAAGGGGGGATCAGCTTCAAGGGCGAGGACGTGCGCAAGTGGAGCACCCGCAAGCTGCGCGATCTGCGTAAGGAAATGCAGATCGTGTTTCAGGATCCCTATGGTTCGCTGAGCCCGCGGATGAGCTGTGAGCAGATCATCGCCGAGGGTCTGGGTGTGCATGGCAATCCGGGCGGGCGCGACGAGCGCGAGCTGGTGGCCGAGGTGATGGCCGAGGTCGGCCTCGATCCGGCGACGATGGACCGCTATCCGCACGAGTTTTCTGGCGGGCAGCGGCAGCGGATCGCGATCGCGCGGGCGATGATCCTGCGGCCCAAGCTGGTGGTGCTGGACGAGCCGACAAGCGCGCTCGACATGACCGTGCAGGTGCAGATCGTCGATCTGTTGCGCGCGTTGCAGCAGAAATACGGGCTGGCCTATCTGTTCATTTCGCATGATCTGAACGTTGTCAGGGCGATGAGCCACAAGATGATCGTGATGAAACAGGGCGATATCGTCGAGGCCGGGCTGGCGCGGGATGTGTTCGAGAATCCGCAGACGGAATATGCCCGCACGTTGCTGGCCGCGGCCCTGGAGCTGAAGGCGAAATGACGGCTGGTGCGTGAAATCATGCACCCTGCGGCCTACACCAGATCGACGTATATCAGGGCGTGATCGGAGGCGTGGGGCCGGTGCTGGCCGGTGCCGGGCAGGCGCGGGCCGGTGTATCGCGTGGTCTCGTAGCCCAGCCCTTCGCGCAAGATGTTCGGCAGGGCCTGGGCGTTGGCGGCGGCCAGCGCGGGCGAGGCGAGCAGCTTGTCGGGGGCGGCGTAGAAATGCTCTTGCGGCTGATGCCAGGACCAGCGCGCCTCGGCGGGCAGACGGTCGACAAGGTTTACCGAGAACGGCGGCAGCAGCGGCGCGATGGCGCGCTGGTGGCCCTCAGGCGGATCGCGGGGATCGTTGAGATCGCCGAGGATGAGCCAGCGGGCGCGGGCCGGATCGCCAAAGCGGGCCTCGATCAGGTGGCGCACCGCGAGTGCCTCGGCCCGGCGGGTGGCCCAGGCCGCTTCAGGGTCCGGGTAGGGGGCCTTGAAATGGCAGGCAAAGAGGGAGAGGCCCGGCAGCGCGATTTCAAGGCAATCGCGGCGGAACACCGGGAGATCGGGGGCGAGGCCGAGAGCGGCGGGCACGCGCGCGTCGGCGGCTGTGAGGCTCGCGTGGCTGCGCAGGCGCGGCAGCGGCAGACGCGAGAGCACCGCGAGATCGAGGCCGCGGCCATCATTGCCGGGCAGGCAATGGCGATGCGGATAGTGGGCTTTGAGGGGGGCCAGAAAATGCTCATGGAAGTGATCGAGCGAGGCCGCGTCGAACACCTCCTGAAGCACGACGATATCGGCCTCGCTGTCGCGGATCAGGCGGGCGGAGAGGCGGCGGTCGGCCGGATCGAGCGCCTGGGCACCGGGGCCGGAATCGCCGGGCGTGTCGCCGTCGCGGGCGCCATCGAGATGCTGCCCGCGCAGGCGCATGTTCTGCACGTTGAACGTGGCGATGCGCATGGGGTCTCTCCCCGGTGGCCAATGCCCGGCCGGATCAGATCGCCGAGCTGTGGCCCGCTTTCGACAGATCGTAGGCATCGAAGGCGCGGGCGACGATCCGGGTCAGCGCGCGGGCCTCGAGCGGGATGACGAGCGCGTCATCGGTGATCTCGAGCAGGCCGTGGAATTCCGACTGGACCCGATCGAACATCGCCGACAGTTCCTCGCGGCTGATCGCGTGATCGCGCAGGATTTCGGCCACGTCGATGGCGAAGTCGCACATCAGCATCTCGATCAGGCGCGCGCGCAGCTTGTCGTCGGCGGTGAACACATGGCCCTTCGTGGTCGAGAACCGGCCATCGCGGATCTTGGCGGTGTGGGCCGATGTGGCCGGGGCGTTCTGGGTATAGCCCTGCGGGAAGCGCGAGATCGACGAGGCGCCCATGCCGATCAGCACCTCGGCGGGATCATCGGTATAGCCCTGGAAATTGCGCCGGAGCGTGCCGTTCTTCTGCGCCACTTCGAGGCCATCGCCCTTGAGCGCGAAATGGTCGATGCCGATCTCGGCATAGTCGTCCCACAGGAACAGCTTGCGCGCGGTCTCGAACAGCTCGAGCCGTTGCTCGGGCGTGGGCAGTTTGTCGGACGGGATCATCTGTTGGCGCTTGGCCATCCAGGGCACATGGGCATAGCCATAGAGCGCCACGCGGTCGGGCGAGAGTGCCAGCAGCTTTTGCACGCTCTCGGTGATTCGCGCGTTCGACTGGTCGGGCAGGCCGAAGAGGATGTCGGCGTTGAGCGAATGCACGCCGCGGGCGCGAATTTCGGTCACGGCGTCGCGGGTGATTTCGAAGCTCTGCATCCGCCCGATGGTTTTCTGGATCGCTTCATCGAAATCCTGCACTCCGATCGAGGCGCGGTTCATCCCCGCCGCCGCGAGCGCATCGAGCCGGGGGCCGTCGATCTCATTGGGATCGATTTCGACCGAGAATTCATAGTTCTCGGCGAAGGGAGCGACCTCGGCGATGGCGCCGGCCAGATCGCGCATCATCGGCGCGGCCAGGAGCGTGGGAGTGCCGCCGCCCCAATGCAGGCGGGACAATTTCACACCCTGGGGCAGTTTTTCCTTGAGCAGTTTCAACTCGGCCAACAGGGTTTGCAGATAGGCCTGGACCGGCGCGTCGTTCTGAGTGCCCTGGGTGCGGCAGGCGCAGAACCAGCACAGCCGCCGGCAAAACGGCACATGCACATAGAGCGAAATCTCGCCGCCGGGCGCGATGGCGCTGATCCACGCGGTGAACTCTTCGGCACCGACCGAAGCGTTGAAATGCGGGGCCGTGGGGTAGCTCGTGTAACGCGGGACCTTCGCGTCAAATAGACCCAGTTCGGCGAGTTGTGTTTTCGTAACCATCCGACTACCTTATGGGTTCAGGACTGGCATCATCTTTGATGCAGATCAAGCGTGCGAACCAATCATATGCTGAAAGAAAAATTTGCCATAACCCAACACGCTTGTGGAGATTGTCCGATTCGACATCGGGCTGTCTGCGCGCGGTGCGATGTGGATGAACTCGAAGAGCTCGAATCGTTCAAATACTACCGTTCCTTCGAGGCCGGTCAGACCGTTGTCTGGTCGGGCGACCGGATGGATTTTGTCGGCTCGGTCGTGTCGGGGATCGGCACCTTGACCCAGACGATGGAGGACGGGCGCACCCAGATGGTGGGGCTGCTGCTGCCGAGCGATTTTGTCGGCCGTCCGGGGCGCGACGGGGCGGCCTATGACGTGGTGGCGACCACCGATCTGGTAATGTGCTGTTTTCGCAAGAAGCCGTTTGAGCAGATGATGGAGCGCACGCCGCATGTGGCGCAGCGCTTGCTGGAAATGACGCTCGACGAACTCGATGCGGCGCGCGAGTGGATGCTGGTTCTGGGCCGCAAGACAGCGCGCGAGAAGATCGCCAGCCTTTTGTCGATCGTGGCACGGCGCGATGCGACATTGAAGCCGGGTGCGCTGGCCGGGCCGCTGGTGTTCGATCTGCCGCTGACCCGCGAGGCGATGGCCGATTACCTGGGTCTGACGCTGGAAACCGTGAGCCGCCAGATCAGCGCGCTGAAGCGCGATGGCGTGATCCATCTGGAAGGCAAGCGGCATGTGACGGTGCCGGATTTCGGCCGCCTGATGGAAGAAGCGGGCGACGATACCGACGGCGGCATGCTGGCCTGAACTACGGGCCGGAATCGCGATTACAAGGTGGGCAAATTGCCCACCCTACCCAGGCAGCGACATCAATGCGCCATGAACACCGGCAGATCGGCCTGTTCGAGCATGTAGCGCGTGGCACCGCCGAGGATGGCTTCGCGGAAGCGCGAATGGCCATAGGCGCCCATCACGATCAGGTCGGCCTCGATATCGGAGGCGTGCCGTTTCAGAACGTCTGACACGCGCGGCAGGGTTTTCGACAATACATCGACTTCGGCGCGCACGCCGTGACGCGACAGGAACTGCGACAGCATTCCGCCCGGATCCGAGCGATTGGGGCCATGCACCGGCGGATCGATGACCACGACATGCACGTTTTCGGCATCTTTCAGCACCGGCAGCGCCGCGCGCACGGCATTCAGCGCCTCGCCGCTTTCGTTCCAGCCGATCATCACGCATTTCGGAGTGGGGCGCGGCGGCCCGCTGTCGGGCACAACCAGGACCGGAGCCTGGCCCTCGAACAGGGCCGCCTCGATCACCGGTTCGAGCTCGGCTCCGTGGTTCTTGCCATATGGCTTGGGCAGGATCACCAGATCCGAGAACCGCGCCCGTCCGGCGACATGGCGCCCGAGATCGGCCAGCTGCGCCACGCCGCTGTCGGTGCTCCAGCGCACGCTTGCTCCGGCGAGCTTGGACCGGCAAACCTCCTCGATGGCTTCGGCTTCTTCCTGGGCGCGGTTGATTGTCTCCTGCAGCACCATCGCGTTGGCGCCGGCATAGTAATAGCCAGTCTGGCTGCGATCGACACCAAGGCAGAGAACTTCGAGATGTGCGTCTGCCACATCGGCAATGGCAACGCTGTGCATCAGCACGTTTTCTGCAAAGGCCGGGTCGGTCAATACTGAAAACAGGGTTTTGTAGGCCATGATCCTCTCCTCGTGGCTTGTTGTTTTATCACGCTCGGCGTATTCCGCCGAAGCAGTGCACAACTTTGATGGGTAACAGGAAATCTGGCGGGTAATTTTGATGCAGATCAAGGTGCGCAGACCGCGCCCGCTTCATTAACATGGTAGCCAATTTTCCCGGCGCGGGAGAACGAATCGCGCGGGGGCAAGACGAAGGGACGAAACATGGGTAACTATATCAAGCTGATCGTGTTTGGCTTGGTCACGCTTTTCGCGTTGATCGCGGCTTCCTATGCGAGGGATGTGGCCTACATGGTGAACGCGCTGGAAGTGGCGCTTGTCGCTTTTGTGGCCTTCATCTGGACCTTGCGCCGCACCGATGAGCCGCGCGCCGTGGCCGATCTGTCGGGCGAATACATGGACGGGCCGATCCGCGCCGGCGTCGCGCTGACCGCCTTCTGGGGCGTTGTCGGCTTTCTCGTGGGTGTGACGATCGCTTTCCAGCTCGCCTTTCCGTCGCTGAATTTCGAATGGGCCCAGGGCTATGTCAACTTTGGCCGGATGCGGCCGCTGCACACCAGCGCCGTGATCTTCGCCTTTGGCGGCACCGCGCTGATCACCACCTCGTTTTATGTCGTGCAGCGCACCAGCGCGGCGCGGCTCTGGGGCGGCAACCTGGCCTGGTTCGTGTTTTGGGGCTATCAGCTTGTTATTCTTCTCGCCGCCACTGGCTATCTGCTGGGCGCGACGCAATCGAAGGAATATGCCGAGCCTGAGTGGTATGTCGACTGGTGGCTGACCATCGTCTGGCTGGCCTATCTCGCGGTCTTTGTCGGCACGCTGGTGAAGCGTCGCGAGCCGCATATCTATGTGGCCAACTGGTTCTTCCTGTCGTTCATCATCACGGTGGCGATGCTGCATGTGGTGAACAACCTCAGCATCCCGGTGTCGATCTTCGGGTCGAAATCGGTTCAGGTGTTCTCGGGTGTTCAGGATGCTATGACGCAGTGGTGGTATGGCCACAACGCGGTGGGCTTCTTCCTGACCGCCGGGTTCCTCGGGATGATGTATTATTTCGTGCCCAAGCAGGCCGAGCGCCCTGTGTTCAGCTATAAACTGTCGATCATCCACTTCTGGGCGCTGATCTTCATCTATATCTGGGCCGGTCCGCACCATCTGCACTATACCGCGCTGCCCGACTGGGCCAGCACGCTGGGGATGGTGTTCTCGATCGTTCTGTGGATGCCCTCCTGGGGCGGCATGATCAATGGGTTGATGACGCTGTCGGGCGCCTGGGACAAGCTCAGAACCGATCCGATCATCCGCATGATGGTGATCTCGATCGGGTTTTACGGCATGTCGACCTTTGAAGGGCCGATGATGTCGATCCGCGCGGTCAACTC
>CBDUGF010000067.1:0-19145 GCA_965366835.1 uncultured Rhodobacterales bacterium | reverse complement strand
CAGCCCCGGCAAGTCGAGATGGGTGCCGCGCCGCATCTCGATCCCCGGGGCAAGCAGCATCGCGTTGCCGTGCCAGCCCAGTGATCCGCCCGGTTCGCCGAAATGCGCCACCTGCCAGCCGTCGGCCTCGGCCATCTCATGCGGCAGCGCGGCGGGGCGCGGCGCCATGCGCTTGTCGGCCTCCTGCAACACCACCACCTGCGCGCCCAGCGCATTGATCACCTGCAACGAACGATCCGGCCGGCGCCGCAGGTCGAGGCCGACGCATTTCTGCAGGTTATAACTTGCAATTCTGAGACCGGTTGCCTTCATGTGACCTACATGGCGTTTCAAAAGGGAGTTGTCACGGGGTGTTGCACGATCAATCGCTTCTGACCAAGCTGGTTTGGGCCGCTTTGCTTTTCATAGCGGCAGATGCGCTGATCCAGTGGCAATTGTCGCTCGTTTTCATCGCCCTGGCCACGCTGGCGCTGTCGCTGGCGCCGGTGCTGGTGGCGAGATGGGCCCAGATCCATGTTCCGGCCTCGTTCATGCTGGCGGTGGTCCTGTTTGTCGGCGGCACGCTGTTCCTTGGCGAGGTCTATGATTTCTACGGCCGCTTCTGGTGGTGGGACATGCTGATGCATGGCGGCAGCGCCGTGGGCTTTGGCCTCATCGGCTTCGTCCTCGTCTTCATGATGTTCCAGGGCGATCGCTTTGCCGCGCCGCATGGCGCGGTAGCCTTCTTTGCCTTCTGTTTCGCGCTGGCCATCGGGGCGATGTGGGAGATTTTCGAATTTACCATGGACCATGTCTTTGGCTTCAACATGCAGAAATCGGGCCTTGTGGACACGATGACGGATCTGATCATCGACACGGGCGGCGCGCTGCTCGGGGCCGCTTCGGGCTATGGCTATCTCAAGGGGCGCGAACATCGCGGGCTGCCGAGGCTGATCGGCGATTTCGTGCAACGCAATCCGCGGTTCTTTCGCCGCTTCCGGGACCGCACGCGACGTAACGGCGAGGATTGACCTCGGCGCGGCAATGCCGCCTTGATGGCGGCCATGATACGGCTGGATCGGATAGATGGCGCGGGTGTCGCCGCGCTGGTGGCTTTTGCCCTGCTGCTTGGCTTCAACCAGGTGGTGATCAAGGTCTCGACCGACGGGTTCCAGCCGGTGTTCCTGGCCGGGTTGCGATCGGTCGGGGCCTGTGCGGCGATCTGGCTGTGGATGCGGGCGCGCGGCATCCCTTTCGCGCTGCCACGCGAAGCGCGCATCGGGGCGCTGGCGCTGGGGCTGCTGTTTACCGCCGAGTTCGTGTTTCTCTATCTCGCGCTCGACCGCACCGGGGTGGGCCGGGCTTCGGTGATCTTCTATTCGATGCCGGTTTTTGTCGGCCTGACGGCGCATGTGATGATTCCGGGCGAGCGGCTCGACGTGGTGCGCGCATTGGGGCTGGTGCTGGCAATGGCCGGTGTGGCCTGGGTGATGTCGGACCGGGGCAGCGGCGAGGCCAGCCTGTCGGGCGATATCCTGGCGCTGCTGGCGGCGATTTCCTGGGCCGGGATCGCCATTGTGGTGCGGGTCACGCCGCTGGAGCGGGTGGCGCCAGAGATGCAGCTGTTCAGCCAGCTCACGATCTCGGCGGTGCTGCTGATGGCGCTGGCGCCGTTTTTCGGGCCGTTCATTCGCGAGCTGGCGCCGATTCACTGGGCCGCGCTGGTGTTTCAAACGCTGGCGATTGCGAGCTTCGGCTATCTGTTCTGGTTTTTCCTGCTCAAACGCTACCCCGCCTCGGTGGTGGCGTCGTTTTCCTTCCTGTCGCCGGTCTTCGGCGTCGCCCTGGGCTGGTTGCTGCTGGGCGAGTCGATCGGGCCTGAGCTTGTCGGCGGGCTGGTGCTGGTCGCGCTGGGGATCATGCTGATCAATCGCCGGTGAGCCGGAATGGCGGCGGCGCGCGCGGCCTCGCCGTTGCGGCTTGAGTATTTTAGCCAAGAAAAAGAGTGGTTTGCGCGCTGGTTCTCAGGTGCCGCAGAAGGTGGCCTCGACACGCTCATGCGGTTCGGGCGGGCGGGTGAGATCCTGCGCGTCGGGCTGATCGCTGAACGGGGCCGAGAGCACTTCGTTGAGGCGATGGAACGGCGCGAAATCGCCGGCAACGGCGGCTTGGATCATTTGCTCGATGCGGTGGTTGCGCGGGATCAGGGCCGGGTTGGTGGCACGCATCAGGGCTTGGGCATCGGGCTCGGCTTCGAGGCGGGACTGCCAGTGCGCGGCCCAGGCATCGAATGCGGCGCGGTCGCTGAACTGATCGCGGGCCTTGTCGGCACCGAGGGCGCGGAACGTGTTGGTGAAATCGGCGCCATCCTGCGCCATCAACTCCAGAAGATCGTTGATCAGGACGGTATCCTCGGGGCGCGGCGCTGCAATGCCAATCTTGGCGCCGAAACGGGCCAGCCATGCGGCCTCGATCTGTGCCGGCATGGCCTGGATCAGGGCGGTGAACTCCGCCACCGCTTGCTCGGTGTCGTCGCAGAGCGGCACCAGGGCATTGGCCAGCTGGACCATGTTCCAGACGATGATTTTCGGCTGGTTGTCATAGGCGTAGCGGCCGAACTGGTCGATCGAGGAGAACACGGTCTGCGGGTGATACTGGTCGATGAAGGCGCAGGGGCCATAGTCGATGGTTTCGCCCGAAAGCGAGGTGTTGTCGGTGTTCATCACGCCGTGGATGAAGCCGACGGCGCTCCAGGAGGCGACCAGCGCGGCCTGCCGGGCGATCACGGCGGAGAGCAGATCGCCCGGGCTCTCGGCTTCGGGGTAGTGGCGCGCGCGGGTGTAATCGAACAGCGCTTGCAGCGCTTCGCGGTCGCCACGGGCGGCGAAATATTCGAACGTTCCGACGCGGATATGGCTGGAGGCGACGCGGGTGAGCACGGCGCCGGGCAGGCCGGTTTCGCGCTGCACCCGCTCGCCGGTGCTGACCGCGGCCAGCGCACGGGTGGTGGGGATGCCAAGCGCCTGCATCGCCTCGGAGACCACATATTCGCGCAGCACCGGGCCAAGCCAGGCGCGGCCATCGCCGCCGCGCGAATAGGGCGTGCGGCCCGAGCCCTTGAGCTGGATATCGAAGCGCTGGCCGGTCTGGTCCTGCACCTCGCCCAGAAGCAGGGCGCGGCCATCGCCGAGCTGGGGCGAGAAGCCCCCGAATTGATGCCCGGCATAGACCTGGGCCATCGGGTCGGCGCCCTCTGGGGTGTCATTGCCCGAGAAGATCCGGGCGAGCTCGTCCTCGGGGCCGGGCGCGATACCGAGATCGCGGGCCAGGGCATGGTTGAAGGCGATCAGCTGTGGCGCGGCCACCGGCGTGGCGGGCTGGCGGGTGAAGAACCGCGGCGGCAGGGCGCCATAGCTGTTGGCGAAAGGGATTTGCAGGGTCATGGGATGAATATAACCTTGGGGCGCATGTTTTCCTGTGAACGCGGGGGCCAGCCCCCGCACCCCCGGGATATTTCCGGTCAGAGGAAGGGGGGGCGGGCGCGGAATCGCTCAGGCGGTGGAGGTCATCAGGTGACAGTTTTCGCGCGATTTGAAGCCGGCGCGTTCATAGAGGCGGCGGGCGGCGTCATTGTCCTTTGCGACTTCGAGGTGGAGCGCCTTGACGCCGTGTTCGGCGAGGGCGGGTAGGAGCGCGAGCAGCACCTCGTAGCCCATGCCACGGCGGCGCACCTTCTCGCGGATGAAGAATTCGTCGATGAAGCCGTCGATCCCGCCCAGCTCGACCGAGTAGCCGAAGGACACGACGATGTAGCCCACCGGGGAAACCTTGGGGCCGATGAGATAGGCGACGCCATGCGGGGTGCCCTCCAAGAGCGGCATCAGGGCCGCGCGGCGGGCGTCGTCGCTCTGTTCGATGCCGGCAAAGGCATGAAAGCCGGCGACCAGCGGCAGCAGCCTTTCGATATCCGCGGGGTGGGCGATTTGCAGCGTGCTCATAGCCGGGCGAGCCTTTCGGTGAGGAGATCAAAGAACCCGTTGGCGTCGAGATCGCCCATGAAGGTGGCGTTGGGGGTGCGGTCGGTCACGCCCCACCAGTCGGCGACGGTCATGCCCATGGTCAGATCGGAATGGGTTTCGATCTCGACATTGATGTGGCGGCCCGAAAACAGATCGGGGCGGATCAGGTAGGCGGTGACGCAGGGGTCGTGCAGCGGGGCGCCTTCGGAGCCGTATTTCTCGCGGTCGAAGCGTTCGAAGAAATCGGTCATCTGCGCCACGGCGATGCCGACCGGTGTGCCGAGGGCGCGGAAGGCGTCGTTGCGCGGCGTGGTGACCAGCGCCTTGTGCGTGACATCGAGCGGTATCACCGTGATCGGGGCGCCGGATTTGAAAACGATATTAGCGGCTTGCGGGTCGACATAGATGTTGAATTCGGCGGCGGGTGTGATGTTGCCGACCTCGAAATAGGCGCCGCCCATCAGCACGATTCCGGCCACGCGCTCCATGATGTCGGGGGCTTTTTCGAACGCCATGGCGATGTTGGTGAGCGGGCCGAGCGGGCAGAGCGTGATGCTGCCCGGGGGGTGGGCGCGCAGCGTGTCGATGATGAAATCGACCGCGTGGGCCTCTTGCAGCGGCATTTCGGGATCGGGCAGGTCGGGGCCGTCGAGGCCGGATTTGCCATGCACATGCTCGGCGGTGACCAGATCGCGGCCCAGCGGGCGGTCGCACCCGGCATAGATCTTGACATCAGCTCTGCCCGCCAACTCGCAGACAATGCGGGCATTTTTCGCCGTCAGAGCCAGCGGAACGTTGCCGGCGACGCAGGTGATGCCGAGCAGGTCGATCTCTTCGGGGCTGGCCAGCGCCAGCAGGATCGCCACGGCGTCGTCCTGGCCTGGATCGGTGTCGATGATGATCTTGCGCGGCGGCATGGGCGGTTCCTTGTTCGGGTGGTGCCGCGATCAGATGCGAGGCGGCAGGAAGATGCAAGCCGCGTGGGACGCGGGCGCAGCGATCGGCGGGTCGGTGTCGGGCCGCTATTCCGCCTTGGCCAGTGCCTCCTTGAAGGCGGTGAAGCGGCGATTGGCCAGGGTCCAGTTGAATTGGTAGGTTGGGTCGGGATGGCGCCAGCCTTCGCCGTAATTCACCGCCAGCATCGCTTCGGCGTCGCGCGGGATCGGCAGGCCGGTGGTCTCGCATTCGGCCAGTGGCAGAAGCTGATCCTCACTCAGTTCGCCGGCGGTGTGGGGATAGACAAAGACGCGGCCCTCGGCGATCCAGGCGGGAAACAGGTCGATATTGTAGGGACCGGCGGATTCGAGCTTCATCGTGGCCGGGTTGGAGGGCTGGCGCCTGGACAGCAGCCCGGCGGCGTTCAACTCGGCGCGGGCCTTGTGCCATAGCGCGGCGGCTGCTTCGGGTGAGGCGGCCTTGAGGCAGAGCGCGAGGTCGACATCGTCGTCATGGGCGATCAGGCGACGCTCGCGCACCGCGCCGAGAAGCGTGCCGGAATTGAGGAATGCTTCGCCGCCAAGGGCCGCGAGCCGCTGCATCACGGCGGCGATATCGGCCCAGATCGCCTGCTGGTCCATGTTGGCGAAGGCGGTATGGAAATAGAGCCCCTCAAGCCGGGCCGGTTCCTGCACGGCGTATTTCAGAACCTGTTCGAACTGCTGGTATCTTTCGACCTCGCCGGCGGCGAGGCGGGCGCGAAACAGGCGGTAGAGCGGTTTTTGCGCCCGGCGCGGCGGCTTGCCCCGGGCGAGGATGGCGAGAACCGTGGCTTCGAGGAACTCGGGATCGGCCTGCAACTCGGGGGCTGTTTCTGCCAGATCGCCGAGTGCGAGCATCACGGCGCGGCCCTTGTAGCCGTCGGCGGGCGAGACGATCTGGGCCAGCGCGCGGCGGCGCAGGGAATCGATCTCGCCGGAAGGGTTGGTCATGGGGCGGTCCTGCTGATCTGCTGCGATCCGGAGTCGGGCCGCAACCTAAACCGCGAAGGTGCGGATTGATACAGCCAAAACGGGCGCCCGAAGGCGCCCGCATGGCCGACAGGGCGGCGGCGCTCAGCCGTCGAAATCGACCTCTTCGATCAGCCTCAGCGCATCGGGGCGCAGGCGGGCGAGCTCCATCAGGTCGGCATTGTCCGGGGTGAACGTGCCCCAGCTGGCGACCAGCGGATCGGGCGCGATTCCGGGGGCGATGGGATATTCGAAATTGGCCTCGGCATAGATCTTCTGGGCCGTCGGCGAGGTCAGGAATTCCATCAGTTTCAGCGCGTTGTCGCGGTTGGGCGCCGCCTTGGTCATCGCCACGCCCGACATGTTCACATGCGCGCCGCCATTCTCGAAAACGGGGAAAAGCAGGCGGACAGCTTCGGCCCATTCCTTCTGCTCTTCGTCCTGCAGCATCGCGCCCATGTAATAGGTGTTGCCGATGGCGATGTCGCATTCGCCGGCCCAGATCGCCTTGATCTGGGCGCGATCATTGCCTTGCGGCTTGCGCGCGAGATTGGCTTTCACCCCTTCGAGCCAGGCTTTGGTTTGCTCGGGCCCGTGATGATAGAGATAGGCCGCCACCAGCGCGACATTGTAGGCATGCGTCCCCGAGCGGGTGCAGATCCGGCCCTGCCATTTCGGATCGGCCAGATCCTCATAGGTGCTGACATCGTCGTCGGCGACGCGGTCCTTGCTGGCATAGAGCACGCGGGCGCGGGTGGTCAGGCCCCACCAATGGCCGTCGGCGCCGCGGAATGTGGCGGGAACGTTGGCCGTGAGGACGTCGCTATCTACCGGCTGGGTCAGCCCGGCATCGACAATGGCCGCAAGCCGGGCGCTGTCGACGGTAAAGACCAGATCGGCGGGCGAGCGGCTGCCTTCGGCAGAGAGCCGTTCGATCATGCCCTTTTCCATATGGGCGACATTGACCTTGATGCCGGTTTCGGCGGTGAAGGCATCGGTCAGCGGGGCCAGCAACTCGGGCTGGCGATAGGAATAGATGTTGACCTCCTGGGCCAGCGCCGGCGTGGCCGTGAGCAGGGCGAGAAGGGTGAGGCGAGTGAACATGCGCGGTCTCCTGCAATTGCGATTCAGTCGCAGATCTTAAATCCGAGTATTTTTGTCAGGTCAATAGCAGAATTGAAAACCCCCGGGGATGCGCGGCGATCGCGGCATCGGGGGCCAGCCCCCGGACCCCGGGATATTTTTGGCAAGATGAAAGGCAGGCGGTCAGCTCTGCAGGGTCATGTGCGGGATTTCTCTTCCGCCTTGGCCTGATCCCAGAGCGCATCCATTTCCTCGAGATCGCTGTCTTGCGGGGATTTGCCGCGGGCGGCGAGCAGGGCTTCGATGCGCTCGAAGCGGCGGGTGAATTTCGCATTGGCGCTGCGCAAGGCCGATTCGGGGTCGATCTTGAGGTGGCGGGCGAGATTGGCGACGACAAAGAGAAGATCGCCGAATTCCTCCAAGATCTCGGTTTCGCTGAGGCTGTCGCGGGCTTGGGTGAGTTCGCGGGCTTCCTCGACGATCTTGTCGAGCACCAGATCGGTGGAGGGCCAGTCGAACCCGACGCGGGCGGCGCGTTTTTGCAGCTTGAGCGCGCGCAGCAGGGCGGGCAAGCCGATGGCGACGCCATCGAGCGTGCCGGTTTCGGATTTTTCGGCGCGTTCGGCGGCCTTGATGACCTCCCAGTCGACGGTCTGCTGATCGGCGGATTTGTCGCGGCTCTCGTCGCCGAAGACATGCGGGTGGCGCGCGACCATCTTGTCGGACATCGCGTCGGCGACCTCGTCGAAGCTGAACAGCCCGGCCTCTTCGGCCATTTGCGCGTGAAACACCGACTGGAACAGGAGATCGCCGAGCTCGCCCTTGAGTTCGCCCCAGGCCTGGCGCTCGATCGCGTCGGCGACCTCATAGGCTTCCTCGATCGTATAGGGCGCGATGGTGGCGAAGGTCTGTTCGATATCCCAGGGGCAGCCATGATCTGGGTGGCGCAGGCGGCGAATGATTTCGAGAAGCCGCGGCATGCCGCCATGCGGGTCATGGATCAGATCGTCATCGGGCATTGCGGCTCCTCTCATTCTGGGTTTGAGTTGTGCCGGGTGCTGCAAAGGGAGTCCAGAGATGGCCGTGATCAACCGCATTGCCGGGTTTGCCGAGGAGATGGCCGCCTGGCGCAGGCATCTGCACATGCACCCCGAACTGGGGCTGGAATGCCATGAAACGGCGGCGTTCGTGGCCCAGCGGCTGCGCGAATTCGGTGCCGACGAGATCCACGAGGGCATTGCCACCAGCGGCATTGTCGCGGTGATCCATGGCCGCGGCGACGGGCCTGTGACCGGCCTGCGCGCCGATATGGATGCGCTGCCGATGCAGGAGGATACCGGGGCGGACTGGGCCAGCCAGACCCCCGGGCGGATGCATGCCTGCGGCCATGACGGGCACACCACGATGCTGCTGGGGGCGGCGAAATACCTTTGCGAGACGCGCAATTTCGCCGGCAAAGCGGTGCTGATCTTCCAGCCCGCCGAAGAGACCATCGGCGGCGGGCGGATCATGGTGGAAGAGGGCATCATGGACCGCTTTGGCATCGGCGAGGTCTATGCGCTGCATACCGATCCGTTCGGCGGGCTGGGCGAGTTTCGCACCACGCCGGGGCCGATCATGGCGGCGGTCGACGATTTCGAGATCCACCTGACCGGCACCGGCGGGCATGCCGCCTATCCCGACTCATGCGTCGATCCGCTGCCGGCGGCGGCGGCGGTCTTGCAGGCGCTGCAGACCATCGTCAGCCGCAATCGCCCGCCGCTGGAGGCGCTGGTGGTGTCGGTGACGCAGATTCACGCCGGCAGTGCGATGAACATCATTCCGGAGAAAGCGTATCTGGCGGGCACCGTGCGCAGCTTTGCGCCGGCGATGCGCGACATGGCCGAGCGGCGCATCGGCGAGATCGTGAAGGCGCAGGCGGAGGTTTATGGCGTCGAAGGGCGGCTCGACTATCAGCGCAACTATCCCGCGACGGTGAACCACGCCGAGCAAACCGAGAAGGCCGCCGAGATCGCCCGCGAAGTGACCGGTGCGGGCAATGTGCTGACAGCCTTGCCGCCGGAGATGGGGGCCGAGGATTTTTCCTATCTGCTGGAGGCGCGGCCGGGCGCGTTCCTGTTTCTCGGGCAGGGGGTGGGGCCATCGGTGCATCATCCGAAATTTGATTTCAATGACGCGGCGGCGCCTTACGGGGCGAGCTTTTTCGCGCGGCTGATCGAGCGGCATCATGGCCAGGCGAAGCCGGAATGACCCTGGCCGACGCGGCGTTGCCTGCGCCCGGCGATTGCGCAGGGGCTCGGATTGGGCTTGAGTATGGCGAGCGGAAGAAGAAGGAGCGCGAGAGATGGCTGTGATCAACCGGATTGCCGGCTTTGCCGATGAAATGAAGGCCTGGCGGCGCCATATTCACATGCACCCGGAGCTGGCGCGCGATTGTCATCAGACGGCGGCCTTCGTGGTCGAACGGCTGAAGGAATTCGGCATCACCGAGATATCCACCGGCTGGGCGGAAAGCGGGGTTGTCGCCGTGATCGAGGGCCAGGGCGAAGGGCCAACCATCGGGCTGCGCGCGGACATGGACGCGCTGCCGATGACCGAGATCACCGGGCTTGATTATGCCAGCAAGACCCCCGGCAAGATGCATGCCTGCGGCCATGACGGCCATACCGCGATGCTGCTCGGCGCGGCGAAATACCTGGCCGAGACGCGCAATTTCGCCGGCAAAGCGGTGCTGATCTTCCAGCCCGATGAGGAAGGCGGCGGCGGCGGCGAGGTGATGGTTCAGGAAGGTGTGATGGAGAAATACGCCATCGACGAGGTCTATGCCATTCACAACGGGCCGGGGCTGGAAGCCGGGCTGATCGCGATGGCGCCGGGGCCTCTGATGGCGGCGGTGGACAGCTTTTCCATCGATATTCAGGGCCAGGGCGGGCATGGCGCGATGCCGCAGTCCTCGGTCGATCCGGTGGTGGCGGCTGTGGCCATGGTGCAGGCGATCCAGACCATCGTGAGCCGCAACAACGACGCGCAGAAACGGCTGGTCGTGTCGGTCACGCGGATCGACACCGGCACGGCGTTCAACATCATTCCCGATACCGCGTTCATCTGTGGCACGGTGCGCAGCTTTGACCCGGAGGTGCGCGACATGGTCGAGCGGCGCATGGGCGAGATCGTCGCCGGGCAGGCGGCGAGCTTTGGCGTGACGGCGAAGCTGGATTACGATCGCGGCTATCCCGCGACGGTAAACCACCCGGACAAGGCCGCGTTTGCCGCCATGGTGGCGCGCGATGTCGTCGGCGAGGGACAGGTCGATGACATGACCACGCCGTTGATGGCGGGGGAGGATTTCTCCTACATGCTGGAGGCGCGGCCCGGGGCCTATTGCTTTGTCGGCAACGGCGTCGAGGCGGCGATGGTGCATCACCCGAAATACGATTTCAACGACGAGATCGCGCCGGTGGGGGCGTCGTTCCTGGCGCGGCGGGTGGAAAAGGCGGCGCCACTCTGAATCCCTGCCTTTCGAGGCGCGCCCACCCGCCCACCCCACGCCTCGAAAGGCAGGGGGGAATGACGACTGATGGAGACACTTGATGGCGCTGGAAGATTCGAAGAATTACGTGGACGAGGCGTTTACCCGCAAGAGCGATCGCGGGGTGAGTTTCGAGAACACCTTTGGCGGGGCGACCTCGTTTCTGCGGCGGCGCTATAGCAAGGATCTGAGCGGTGTCGATGTCGCCGTCACCGGCATCCCGTTCGACCAGGCGGTGACCAACCGGCCCGGCACCAGGCTGGGGCCGCGCGCGATTCGCGAGGCCAGCGCGCTGCAAAGCCCGGATGCGCCCTATGGCTGGGGCTTCAACCCGCTGGAGACCTGCAATGTGGTGGATTATGGCGACATGGCGTTTGACTATGCCAATATCGCGGCCTTTCCCGACACGCTGACGGCGCATATCCGCACCATTCTCGAGGCCGGGGCGGCGAGCATCGCGCTGGGCGGGGATCACTACATTTCCTTCCCGATTCTAAAGGCTTACGCCGAGAAGTTCGGGCCGATTTCGCTGATCCAGGTGGATGCGCATACCGATACCTGGGTGGATGACGACATGGCCCGCGTCGATCATGGCACGATGTTCTACAAGGCGGTGAAATCGGGGCTGGTCGACCCGAAAACATCGGTGCAGATCGGCATCCGCACCCACAATGACGACACGCTAGGCGTGACCATCATCGACGCCAGCGAGGTGCATGAAAAGGGCGCTGCCGCCGCCGCCGCCAAGGCGCGCGGAATCGTCGGCGAGCGGCCGGTTTACCTCAGCTTCGATATCGACGGGCTCGATCCGGCCTTTGCGCCGGGCACCGGCACGCCGGTCTGGGGCGGGCTGAGTACGGCGCAGGCGGCGCGTCTGATGCGCGACCTGGCGGGGATCAACCTTGTCGGCGGCGATGTCGTGGAAGTCTCTCCGCCGTTCGATCCGTCGGGCGCGACGGCTGTGGCCGGGGCGCATGTGGCGATGGAGATCCTGTGTCTCTGGGCCTGGAACCGGCGCTGAACCGGGGCGCGGAGCGCCTGGCCGACCTGAATGTATTCGAGTATTTTTACCAAGAAAAAGAATGGGCTGGAAGATGATGATAATGTGGTTCCTGCTGGCTCTTCTGGGGCTGGGCGCGGCCTATCTGCGGCTGGCGCCGAGCGATCCGGCGCGCTGGCACGTGGCGGGCGAAATCGCGGCAGACCGGGATCTGGAGGGCGGTGTGCTGCGCCGGGTCGAGGCCGGGCCGGACGGGCTGGCGCGGCTCGATGCGGTGGCGCGGGACTGGCCGCGCACAAGGGTGCTGGCCGGATCGGTAGACGAGGGCATGATCACCTATGTGACCCGCAGCGCCATCTGGGGCTTTCCCGACTTTACCACGGTGCGGCAGGTCGGCGACCGGCTTGAAATCAACGCACGGCTAAGATTTGGACGCAGCGATTTCGGCGTCAACCGGGCGCGGACTGAAGCGTGGCTGGCGCAGATCTGAGCTGACGCAACCATCGGAAATCTTGCGCCACATCGGCACGTTGAGCGACATCTGGCATTGCGCCATGAACATCTTGCCATCGACATGCAGGCAGATCATTTCGCCGATATCGACGCGCCCGCCGGTGCTGTTGGTGCAATAGCAATCGATGATCTTGCCGTTCATGTTGTAATCGGCAAAGGCAGGCACGGCCATCAAGCCCAGTGCGGCAAGTGGAATGAGCAGTTTCATGAATTCATTCTAACATGAATCGCGGCGCCATTGAACAGGGCGGATCAGCGCGGGGCGGCACCTTGTTACCGGGCTCTTGACCCTGACCGGCCAATCGGGGAGAGACGGGGCATGGTTCCAATCGACAAACTCGAACAGATCACCGGGCGGTTTCAGTTTCTCGAGGCCAAGATGGCCGAGGGCGGCGGCGATATTGCCAAGCTGGCCAAGGAATATTCCGATTTGCGCCCGGTGGTCGAACAGATCGCGGCCTATCGCCAGTTGCTGGGCGAACTGGCCGAGGCCGAGGCGATGCTGGACGACCCGGAGATGCGCGCACTTGCGCAGGAGGAGTTACCGACGCTGAAGGCGCGGCTGCCCGAAGCGGAGGCGGCGCTGCAACTGGCGCTTCTGCCGCGCGACGAGGCCGACGCGCGCCCGGCGCTGATCGAGATCCGGCCCGGCACCGGGGGCGACGAGGCGGCGCTTTTCGCCGGTGATCTCATGCGGATGTATCAGCGCTATGCGGAGGCCAGGGGTTGGCGCTTTGAAATCCTCGAACAGGCGCTGACCGAGCTGGGCGGGATCAAGGAGGTGGTGGCGCGGGTATCGGGGCGCGATGTCTTTGCCCGGCTGAAATACGAGAGCGGCGTGCATCGGGTGCAGCGGGTGCCGGAAACGGAATCGGGCGGGCGGATCCATACCAGCGCGGCGACCGTGGCGGTGCTGCCCGAGGCCGAGGATGTGGATATCGAGATCGATCCGAATGACATCCGCATCGACACGATGCGGGCCAGCGGCGCCGGGGGGCAGCATGTGAACACCACCGATTCGGCGGTGCGGATCACCCATCTGCCCAGCGGAATCGTGGTGACGAGTTCGGAAAAATCCCAGCACCAGAACCGCGCCATCGCAATGCAGGTGCTGAAAACCCGACTTTTCGATCTGGAACGCCAGAAAGCCGACGATGCCCGCGCCGCCGATCGCAAGGCCCAGGTCGGCTCAGGCGATCGGTCCGAGCGTATCCGCACCTATAACTTTCCGCAGGGGCGGATGACCGACCACCGCATCAACCTGACGCTCTACAAGCTCGATGCGGTGATGGGCGGCGATCTCGACGAGATCATCGACGCGCTGACCGCTGACCATCACGCCGCGTTGCTGGCGGAGATGGAGGGGTGAGCCGGACGCTGCGCGACATGGTGCTGGCGGCGAAAGAGACCCTGAGCAAGGCCGGGATCGACGAGGCTGCGCGCGAGGCACCGCTGATTGCTGCGCTGGCCGCCGGGATCGCGCGCGACCGGATCGCGATTTCGATGAACCAGCCGGTCACCACCGCGCAGTTGGAGTTCCTCGACATTCTGCTGCTGGAACGGCTCGAGCGCAAACCGCTGTCGCATATCCTGGGCTATCGGGATTTCTTTAACCATCGGTTTCATGTTGGCCCGCAAGTTCTTGACCCCAGGCCGGAAACGGAAATTCTTGTTGCCGAGGCGCTGGCCGGTTCCTTTGCCCGGGTACTGGATATTGGTACCGGATCCGGGGCGATCCTGATTTCGCTGCTCGCCGCGCGCCCGACGGCGCAGGGCGTCGGCACCGATCTGTCAGGTAAGGCGCTGACCATCGCAGAGGCCAATGCCGGGCGGATAGGGGTCGCGGATCGCTGCGAATGGCGGCGCGCGGACTGGTTCGACGGGATCGAAAGCCGCTTCGATCTGATCGTGTCGAACCCGCCCTATATCGCCGTCGACGAGATGGCCGGGCTGGCGCCGGAGCTCGGCCACGAGCCGCGCATGGCGCTGACCGATGAGGGCGACGGGCTGTCGGCCTATCGCGCGATCACGCGTGGCGCGCCGAAGCATCTGCTTCCCGGGGGGCGGCTGATCGTCGAGATCGGGCCGAGCCAGGGCGAAACCGTGATGGGCATGTTTCGCGACGCCGGGCTCGATGCGGTGTCGATCCGCGCCGATCTGGATGGTCGCGACCGGGTGGTGATCGGCAATTTGCCGCATCAGAGCCGATAAATGCCACGGAATCGCAACAAATCCGGTAAAACCGGCGTGTCGGCGGTCAGTTAGCCCTTGTTAATGTCGCTCGGGCATGTTTACTCAACCCCATCACGCTGGTGGATGCTTTTTAAAAGCGGTCCCGCTGATACAATGCCAGACAATGTGCAATCCGGCCGAAAAAGGCGCAAGGCGCAACGGTCGGGTCAAGCCAAGGCCCGTTCAACAAGCTGAACCAAGGACACCATGAGACCATCGAAAAACCGCTCGCGGTCAAACAAGAACCGCAACCGTTCTGTCGGTAATATCGGCAATATCGTCAATCGTGTCTTCGACAGCTCCGGCCCCGAGGGCAAGGTGCGCGGCACACCGCAGCAGATCATCGACAAGTACAACCAGCTGGCGCGCGATGCGCAGCTGTCCGGTGACCGGGTCGCGCTGGAGAACTTCCAGCAGCATGCCGAGCATTACATGCGCATGCTGGGCGAGGCGCAGCGCGAACAGGATAGCCGCCGCGAACAGCAGGAACAGCAGAACCGCGAGCGCCAGGCCGAACGCGACCGCGAGCGCGCCGAGCGCCAGGAGCGTGAATCCAATGGCGGGCAGCAGGGCGGCGGCGGCAACGATCCATCGGCTGCACCGCAGCCTGACGTGATCGACCCAAGCGCCGCGGGCGAAGACAGCGGGCTGGTGGAAACGCCGGAAACCGCCAGTGCGGAGGAACGCAAACCCAAGCCGCGCACCCGTCGCAAACCGCGCAAACCCGAACCCGATTCGGAAGGCGCCGACGCCGCCGAGTGAACTGCAACGCCTCTGGCTCGGCCTGTCTAAAGCGTTTCCACTCGAACCTGAGACAGGGTTGAGTGGAAACGCCGTGCAACAAATCAATGTTATCTGCGTTTCGAGACAGGCTCGTGGCTCAAGTATTTCTCGAAACGCTTTAGGTTGGCCGGCCTTGTTCAACTTGTCTGCGCGAGCGATCTTGCCAGGGCGCAAAACCCTTCCAGGCTGATGGTTTCGGCGCGTGCCGTCGGGTCGATTCCGGCGGCTGCGAGGTGATCCTCGATGTCCGGGCCAAGCCGCTTCAGCGACGAGCGCAGCATCTTGCGGCGCTGGTTGAACGCCATCGCCACCACCCTTTCCAGCAGCTTGGCATCGGCCGCGAAGCGCGGCTCCGGCAGCGCCCTGAGCCGGACCGCGGCCGAGGACACCTTGGGCGGCGGGGTAAAGGCCTGCGGCGGCAGCGACAACACGATCTCGGCCTCGCAGCGCCACTGCGCCAGCAGCGCCAGCCGGCCATAGGCCTTGGAGCCGGGCCGGGCGACGATCCGCTCGGCCACCTCGCGCTGAAACATCAGCGTCAGGCTGTCCCAGAATGGCGGCCAGGCCGGCGGGGTCAGCCATCTGACCAGCAATTCGGTGCCGATATTGTAGGGCAGGTTGGCCGCCACCAGGATCGGCGGGGTGAGATGCGCCAGCGGGTCGATCTTCAAGGCATCGCCCTCGATCACCTCGAGCCGCCCGGGGTATGCGGCGGCAATCTCGGCCAGGGCGGGCAGGCAGCGCGGATCCTTTTCGATCGCCAGCACGCGGCGCGCGCCTGTCGCCAGCAGACCGCGGGTGAGTCCGCCGGGGCCGGGGCCGATTTCCAGCACATCCGAATGGGTCAGATCGCCCGCCGCACGCGCGATTTTCGCGGTCAGGTTCAGATCGAGCAGGAAGTTCTGGCCCAGTGATTTTCGTGCGCTGAGCCCATGCGTCGCGATCACTTCACGCAGCGGTGGCAGGTTGTCGATCCCGCTCACGGCGCGGACACTCCCCAGCCCTTTTTCTTGGCAAAAATACTCAAAGCGCCGTGCCCGCCGCAGTGATGACATTGGCCAGCTTGAGCGCCTCGACGGTCGAGGACGGATTGGCCAGCCCGCGCCCGGCGATATCGAAGGCGGTGCCATGATCGGGCGAGGTGCGCACAAACGGAAGGCCCAGCGTCACATTCACGCCATGGTCGAAATCCAGCGTCTTGATCGGGATCAGCGCCTGGTCGTGATAGGCGCAGATCGCGGCGTCATAGCGCGCGCGGGCGGCGGCATGAAACATGGTGTCGGCGGGCATCGGACCAGTGAGATCGAAGCCCTCGGCACGCATCTCGGCGATCAGCGGCGCGATCCAGCGCAGTTCTTCATCGCCTATCGCACCGCCCTCGCCGGCATGCGGGTTGAGGCCGGCCACGGCGAGACGCGGCGAAGGGATGCCAAACTGCGCCTTGAGCCCGGCGGCGGTGATGGCGATGGTTTCGCGCAGCAGCGCCGGGGTCAGCGCCGTGGCCACGTCGCGGAGCGGGATGTGGATCGTCGCCGGAACCACGCGCAGATCTTGCGAGGCCAGCATCATCACCACCCGCTCGACCCCGGCGAGGTGGGCCAGATATTCGGTATGGCCGGGAAAGGCGAAGCCGGCGCCGTCCTTCAGCGCCTTCTTGTGGATCGGCAAGGTGCAGAGCGCGCTGGCCGCACCGGTCTGCACCAGATCGACCGCCCGGGCGATCACATCGATCACGCCTTGCGCATTGGCCGGATCGGGCTGGCCCGGGCTGGCCGGCGCGGCAAAGCCATGCGGCAGCACCGGCAGGCCGCGCGCCATCGCCTCATGCGCCTCGCCGGGCGCGGCGATCTCGACGAAAGCCGCCCCCTTGGGCAGGTGCGAAGGGTCGCCGATCCAGAAGAAATCAAACCGGCATTCCAGCGAGGCCCAGGCTTTCAGCGCCAGTTCGGCGCCGATCCCCGCAGGCTCGCCGCAGGTCAGCGCGATCGGGGCCAGGAGGGGAGCTTCATTCATTTATCGATGATGCGCGCCTCGGAGCGCAACTGCTCCAGATAGCCCTTGGCATAGCTCGCCAGCCGCCGGTTCTGAATGCCCAGCGCCACCTCGTCGCGCGAGACATCCTCCGACAGCAGCGGCACCCGGCCGCAGAGCATCAGGAACACCAGCGTCTGCCCGTTTGCGCGGGTGAGATTGGTCGAGACCTCGTGCTTGTCGAGCTTGGCCAGTTCCATGGCGATGTCCCGGGGGATTTCGCCGGGTTTCTTCGAGCCGCGATCGAGCACCTCGGCGGGCTGGCCCTTGGCGATGCCATAGAGATCGTCGCAGGTGTCGATCTTGCTCTTGATCCGCCGGGCCTGGGCCAGCGCCTTGTCGCTGCGCCCGCCGTCGATGTAATAGGCGGCGTATTCGATGCTGGCATAGTCCGGCTCGCTGGTCTTGCCCTCTTCGATGGCGCGCAGCTGGAACAGCGCGATGGCACCGGGGATCGGGATCGGCTGGGTCACCTGTCCCGGCGCCAGCCCGAGGATCTGACCACGCACCGCCGGCGGCAGCTGGTTGATCGGCATCCAGTTGATCTTGCCGCCGCTGCCGCGGCTGCCGGCGGCGGAATATTGCCGCGCGGCGCGGGCGAAGGCGGTGGTCGAAGTGATTTTCGAGATCTCGCGGGCGCGCGCTTCGGCCTGGGCTTCGCGGCCCGGCGGGGCGGCGAGGTAGATCTCCGAGATCAGCACCCGTACGTTCGATGTGGCATTGGAGGCCAGCGCGCGTTCGACATCGGCCTCGCCGACCTGCACCCGGGGGCCGAACTTGGCCCGCACCAGATTGCGCCAGGCAACCCCGGCGATGATGAAATCGCGATAAGTCTGCTCGGAGACACCGGCGCCGGCGAGCGCCTTGATGAACTGTTCGGTGCTGAGATCGGCGCGGCCTGCGAATTCTTCCATGCCGGCGGCGATTTCCGCTTCGGTGACCTTGAGCCCGAGCGATTGCGCCGCATCCATCTTCAGCCGTTCTTCGATCAATTGCTCGCGGGCGGCCTCCTGCGGGTCGCCGGGCTGGCGGAACAGCTGCAACATGCGGGCGCGCTGTTCCAGCTCGTAGCGGGTGATGACCTTGTCATTGACCTTGACCACAGGCGCAAACAGGTTCTGGGCCAGCGCCTGCTGCGGCGCGCCGCCCACCAGGATCAGCGTGGTGGCCACGATCAGGGCCATGTTGAAAAGCGATTTGGCGATCTGGTTCATCATGCTGCCTGTCCTGCCTAGTTCGTGCATTTGCGGGTATAGCTCTTGTCGCTGGAATTTGCGCTAAAGCCCTTGAGCCCGACGGTAAAGCTGAAATCTGTCGATGGGGTGAGGATAACGGAGGATGTGAAGCGGCGCGAGACCGAAAGATCGAGTTCGACGCATTCATTGCGGTATTGCAGCCCGAGCCCGGCCTCGGCGGCCTTGTTGGACACCACATCATAGCGCATGTTGGCGCTGCCGCTCCAGTGTCGGTTGAACCGGTAGAGCCCGTCGACCGACCATTCCGAGACCGTGGCAGGGCGGTTTTCGGCGGCATCTGCGCCGAGCCAGACATAGCTCGCCCCGAAGCCGAAGCCCGAGGTCTGCCAACCGGCGCGCGCTTCGGTCTTGGCGAGGTTGAAATTGGCGTCGATCAATGCGCGGCCGGTCAACGACAGGCCGTCCTCGGTCTTGATCTGCCCTGCCAGCAGCAGATCCGAGGTGACGCCGCGCAGCCCCGACGTCGGCGAGAAATCGGGGTCTCCGGTCTCGCGGGTGATCTGGCCCAGGGTCAGGCTCGATTGCATGCCCCTGGGTCCAATCCGGGTCCAGTTGACGCCATAGGCGGCGACCAGGCCGCGCTCGCGCCGGTCGGCGGCGGGAAAGCGCGACAGCGACATGAGGTTGCCTTCGTCAAACTCGACCCTTGTGCTTTCGTCATTGGCGACATTGGGGTTCGATCCGCCCGACCAGGCCAGCTGCACCATCGGCTCGATCACATGGATGGCGCCGTTGCGCGTGGTCTTGCGCCAGGGCCAGCGCAGGCTGAACGCC
>CBDUGF010000066.1:0-19235 GCA_965366835.1 uncultured Rhodobacterales bacterium | reverse complement strand
TACCCACGGTTAATCAGACAGGGCCGCCTCCGGGCGGCCTTTCTGTTTTGGCTGTTGTTGCCCGCGGCGCAGGGATTCAGGCCGAATTTCGGCAGGCATCCCCCGCGACGACCCGCTTTTGCCGGCAGGGAGCCTGCCATCGGACTGTTCACCGCGCTCGCCGCCATTGGAAAAGTCCAAAACGCGGCAGCGCGGCATCCGCCAGCGGCCCACAACAAGCCCCAGCCTGACCCGAAACGAAAAACGCGCCGGCCCGGACAGGCGGCGCGTTTGTCATATTCTTCTGCGAACTCAGCCAGGCTCAGCTGCGGCCCTTCCACGGCACCAGGTAATTCTCGGCCTTGCGCATCAATATGTCGATGCCATAGCCGATCACGCCGATCAGGATGATCCCCATGATCACGATATCGGTGAGCTGGAATTTCGACGCGGCGATGATCATCATCCCGGCCCCCTTCTGCGCCGCGACCAGTTCGGCAGCCACGACCGTGCCCCAGCAAACCCCCATCGCAACCCGCGCCCCGGTGAAGATCTCGGGCAGCGAATTCGGGACGATAACATGGCGCATGATCTGCCCGCGCGATGCCCCGAGGCTATAGGCCGCGTGGATCTTGGTGATGTTCACCCCCGACACCCCGGCGCGCGCCGCGATGGTCATGATCCAGAGGGCGGCGAGGAACAGCAGGATGATCTTGCCGGTCTCCCAGATGCCGAACCAGATGATCACCAGCGGGATCAGCGCCAGAGGCGGCACCGGGCGCATGAATTCCACGATCGGATCGAACCAGCCGCGAAACCAGCCCGACAGCCCCATCGCATAGCCGAGCGGAATGCCCACGATGGCCCCGGCGGCAAACCCGACCAGCACCCGCAGAAGCGACGAGCCGAGATGCTCCCAAAGGGTGAAATTCTGATAGCCCTCGCGCGAGATTTCCCAGAACCGGGTCCAGACAGCCTCCGGCGACGGCAGCCAGATCGGCTCCATCTGCAGGCCCTTCTTCGGCGTGAAATTGATCGAGCCCTTGGCCGTCAGGTTGACCCGCCCATCGGCGACAGAAACAGAATCGCCCGGCGCAATCGGCTGGCCGTCGATGGCGACAACCTTCAGATCCTCGCCCTCGTCGTTGCCCAACACCTTGATCAGCCCGCTGCGCCAAGCCGCCATGGTATCGACATCGTTGTTGGCAAAGCCCGGGTTGTCGGTAATCTCGGGCGCTTCGGGCTTTTCGTCGATCGAATGCACCCTGACCGTCACCGTCGCATCGGCCCGGCTCCCGGCGGCGTTCTCGGCGGTATAGGTAAAGCTGGTGTCGCCCATGAACGGGCCGGGCATGTGGATCGGCGAGATTTTCGAGCCGGTGAAAGCGCCCCAGATCATGAACAGCGTCACCACCGAAACCACCGAGGCGATCCGGTTGGGGGTCACGGCGCTCTCATCGCCGAATGTCACCGTCTTGAGCGAGGTATAGTCGGCATGCCGCGTCATCCGCTCGACCATGTAATGCACCACCATGAAGGCGGCGATGAAGATCGCGATATAGAGCACGAGGATGATAAGTCCGGTCATTGTGCGACCTCCGTGCGTCCCATGATCTCTTCTTCCATTTCCCAGATCATCGACAGGATCTCTTCGCGGGTTTCGTTGTAACCTTCCGATTTCTTCACCGCCCGCAGATCGGCGCCCACCCCGCGCTCGGCAAAGGGCAGCCTGTATTCCTTGTGAATCCGCCCCGGCCGCGGCGCCATCACCAGCAATCGCTCGCCCAGCAGCAGCGCCTCCTCCACCGAATGGGTGATCAGCACGATGGTCTTGCCGGTCTCCTTCCAGAGATCGAGAACCAGCCCCTGCATCTTCTCGCGGGTGAGCGCGTCGAGCGCGCCCAGCGGTTCGTCCATCAGGATCACATCCGGGTCATTGGCCAGACAGCGCGCCAGCGCCACGCGCTGCTGCATCCCGCCGGACAGCTCGTAGATCGCCTTGTCCTTGAAATCCTTCAGCCCGACCACCTCGAGCAGGTGATCGACATTGTCATGATACTCGGCGGGCCGCTTTCCCGCCATCCTCGGGCCAAAGCTCACGTTCTCGCGCACGTTCATCCACTCGAAAAGCGCACCCTGCTGAAACACCATGCCGCGCTCGGCGTCCGGCCCCTGCACGCGATGCCCATTCAGCATGATCTTGCCGCTGGTCGGCGCGAGAAACCCGGCCACGATGTTCAAAAGCGTGGTCTTGCCGCAGCCCGACGGGCCCAGCACGCTCAGAAGCTCGCCCTGATCGAGATGCAGCGACACATCCTGAAGCGCCTGCACATGGCCGCCATTGGGCAGCTCGAACCGCATCGAGATCTGGTCGATTGTCAGCCCGGTCACGTTCGGGCCGGTAGCGGCATCTTGCGCCATGATGTCCCCCTGTTCGCCAAGTCCGGGCAGCGCAAGCCGCCCGGACCGTTCGCATTGCTTGTTCAGGTTAGGCGAACATGGCTCACATGTCAGCAGCGCCTTGCAACGGCGCGGCGTTGACCGCATCGGCATAGGAATCGCGTGTCTCAGGCACCGATCCGGCATCCTTGAACACCTTGGCCACGCCCAGCATGAAGGTCTGCGCGCCCCCGCCCAGCCATTGCTGGCCCAGCTGCTCCTCGATCGACGGGAAAGTGAAGGTCGACAGCGACGCCTGCGCATCGGCCACGTCCATACCGGCATCCTTGGCGATCACCGGCAGCATCTCTGCCGCCTTGTCGCCGCCCGCCTTCCACATGGCGTTGGCATCCGCCGTCACCTTGAGGAACTTCGACAGCAGCTCGCCCTCTTCGGCGGCAAACGAAGCGGTGGTCGAGGTCACGTCAAAGACGAGAATGCCCAGCTCGGTCTTCTCGGCCCCGGTCAGCAGGATGTTACCATGCTCCAGCATCCGGCGCAGCGATCCGCCCCAGCCGCACACCATGTCGAGATTGCCTTGGGCAAAGGCCGCCGCACCCTCGGGCGGCGCCATGTCGACCACTTCCATCGAGGCCGGATCAACGCCGAAATGCTCCATCTGCTTGAGGAAGCCGTAATGCGCCGCCGTCCCGATCGGAACCCCGACCTTCTTGCCGGCCAGCTCGCCGGCGCTGTCCTTGTCGATCTCGAGGCTCTCGGCCACTACGCAATTGTCATTGTCGGCATAGGACACGGCCACATCCACGGCCTGAAGATCCTGGCCCGCCGATGTCGCCACCACGAAAGGCGGCACCCCCTGGCTGACCGAGATATGTACATCGCCCGACGCCATCGCCGCGCTCATCGCGGTGCCGGTGTCAAACGAGCGCCAGTTGATCTTGACCCCCATCGCCTCCTCATAGGTGCCCATCGCCTTGGCGTATTGGAACGGCATCGGCCATTCCAGGAAATAGGCGACTGTGATCTCGTCCAGCGCCAAAGCGGGCGAGGCGGTCAGAAACGCCGCGCTGGCGACGGTAGCGCTCAAGAAAGCTTTCAGTGTTCTTGTGGTCATGGTGGTCTCCCTGTTGATGTCCCCGAATCGACACGACGCACGTTCGGGGCACTGTTTTATTTGCGCGCGAGCATCACACAGGAACCGCGCGCGCCAGCCTATTATCTTCCATATCCGAAGAAATCGGAATAAGACTCTGAATAATTCGAAATTGTCGCCTGGGCGCCCCGGGTGGCTTGCAACCCGCGGATCGACCCCGACGATGAATCGTTCCAATCTTAGCATGAGATGGCTGGAAGTGTTTCAGCTTGTTGCCAAAACCGGATCGATTCAGGCCGTGGCCTCGGAAACCGGCCTGTCGGTCAGCACCGTGTCGCACCACCTGCGCAGCCTCGAAGACAAGCTCGGCACCAGCCTGCTCAACCATGCCCGCCGCCCGATGGTGCTGACCCCGACCGGCGCGATCTTCCTCAAATATGTCGAAGAAGGCCTGCGCCTGATCCGCCAGGGCGAAACCGAGCTGACCTCGGGCAACCTCGCCGAGGCCCGCGATCTGCGCATCGGCGTGGTCGATGACTTCGACAGCGAGATCGCCCCGGCCCTGGCCCAGTTCCTGGCAAGCGCGATGCCCAAATGCACCTTTCAGCATCACACCAGACCGAGTCACGAAATCATCCGCCTGCTGTATGAAAACAAGCTCGATGTCGGGGTCGCCACCCGCCCGGTCAATGATCTTTCCGGCCTGATCGAATTCCCGCTGCTGCGCGATCCGTTCGTGATCGCGGTTCCGGTCGATGCCGCGCTCTCCGCCGAAGCCCTGATCTCCGGCAAAACCGACCTGCCGCTGCTGCGCTATTCGCAGAATCAGATCATCGGCACCCTGATCGAAGCCCATCTGCGCCGCATCCGCGCGCCCCTGCCCAACCGGTTCGAGCTGGAAAGCAACCAGTCGATCATCGGCATGGTCGCAGAGGGCAGCGGCTGGGCCATCACCACCCCGGCCAGCTTCATGCGCGCCCGGCGGTTTCACAGCCGCGTCAGCCTGCTGCCCTTCCCCGGCAAGGGCTTCGTGCGCACGCTGTCGCTGTTCACCACCGAGGTCTATCCCGAAGCCATGGCCGACATGATCGCCGGCACCCTGCGCCGCCTGATCGCGCGCCATTTCGTCGATCCGATCGCCAACAACCATGCCTGGCTGTCGAGCGATTTCCGCCTGCTTGAAAACCCCGAGCCGCCGGCGTCGCTCGGCCCGGCCTGATCCCCGCTCGCTTTCGAATTTGCCAGAAGTAACATTCGATTTTTTCGCAAAACCACCTGCGCGTTTGACCGCACCGCCCGAAAGGCGCTGAGTGGATAGGGCGCAACGGAGGCACAATTGAAAACCCAGACCAGAGCGGTGGTGATCGGCGGCGGCATTGCCGGATGCTCTACGCTCTATCATCTCACGCAAGAGGGCTGGAGCGATGTCGTTCTCGTCGAACGCGACGAACTGACCAGCGGCACCACCTGGCATTCCGCCGCGCAGGTGACGAATTTCGGCACCAACCAGACCATGATCGGCCTCAAGAGCCATTCGATTGCGCTCTACAAGGAATTGGCCGACGATCCCGATTACCCGATCAATTATCACCATGGCGATGGCGGCATCCGGCTGGCCAATACCCCTGAGCAGATGGACGCCTATCGCCATTTCGCCTCCCTGGCGCGCGGCATGGGGGTCAGCTTCGAGGTGATCGACGCCGCCGAATGCGCCCGCCGCCATCCGCTGATCACCACCGATGACCTCCTCGGCGGGCTCTGGGATCCGCTCGATGGCGATATCGACCCGGCCCAGCTCTGCCAGGCGCTGGCCCGGCGCGCGCGGCATGCCGGCGCCGAGATCTATCGCCAGACCCCCGTCACCGGCCTCACCCAGCACCGCGATCATTCCTGGACCGTCCACACCGCCAAGGGCGATATCGCCTGCGAGGTTGTAATCAACGCGGGCGGCTACCGGGTCAATGAGATCGGCGCGATGATGGGCGTGCATCATCCGGTGATGTCGATGGAACACCAGTATTTCGTCACCGATACGATCCCCGCCATCGCCGAAGCCGGCCACCGCATGCCGCTGCTGCGCTGCCCGATTTCCGATTTCTACGCCCGTCAGGAACGCGACGGGCTGCTGGTCGGGTTTTATGAACAGGATTGCAAGACCTGGGGCATGGACGGGATCGACCCCGGCTTTGCCAACGCGCTCTGTCCCGACGATCTCGAACGGATCTCCGACGTGCTCGACGGCGCCATCGCCCGCCTGCCCGCCCTCGCCGAGGCCGGCATCCACACCATCGTCAACGGCCCGATCACCTATACGATCGACGGCGCGCCGCTGGTCGGCCCCGTCCCCGGCAAGCGCAACGCCTATTGCATCATCGGCCTGCGCGCCGGGCTGGGCGAAGGCGGCGGCCATGGCTGGCTGCTGGCGCAGCAGATCGTGCATGGCGAAGCCTGTTACGACACATGGCCGCTCGATCCGCGCCGCTTCACCGGCCATGGCAATGTCGAACTGACCGCGCTCAAGGCCATCGAGGACTACCAGAACGAATTCCGCTTTCATTTCCCGCACGAGCACCGCCCCGCAGGCCGCCCTGTCAAGACCACCCCGCTCACCCCCCTCTTCGCCGCCGAGGGCGCCGAATTCGCCCAGGTCAACGGCTGGGAGCGGATCGACTACATCAAGCCTTCGCCCGATTTTCGCTCCGGCCTCACCTTCCGCTTCGATGCCGCCCACGACATCGTCGCGCGCGAAGTCGCCACCGTGCAAACCGGCGTCGGCCTCAGCGAAATCAATGGCTTCAACCGGGTCGAGATCACCGGGCGCGACGCGCCCGCCTTCCTCGACCGGATGACCTGCTCGCGCCTGCCCGCCAAGCCCGGCCGGGTCGCGCTTTGCTATCTCCTCTCCACCATCGGCACGGTGAAATCCGAAGCCACCATCGCCCTCCTGCCGCCATCCGATCGCGGCCCGGCGCGCTTCTGGTTCGGCTCCGCCGCCGCCGCCGAAGGCCACGACATGGACTGGCTGAGCCAACATCTCCACCCCGATGAAGACGTCCGGATCCGCTCGCTCACCAATGACGTGACCATCCTGCTGCTGGCCGGTCCCAAATCCCGCGAGGTGCTCAGCCAGGTCAGCCGCGCCGACTGGTCGCGCGATGCCTTCCCCTGGCTCAGCGCGCGCGAATGCTTCATCGGCATCGCCCCCGCCGTGGCCCTGTCGCTCAGCTTTTCGGGCGAGCTGGCCTATGAACTCCACATCCCCAATTCCCAGCTCCATGCCGCCTATCTTGCCCTGCGCAAGGCGGGTGAAACCCACGGCCTCGCCCTGTTCGGCGCCCGCGCCATCGATGCGATGCGACTGGAAAAATCCTACCTGCACTGGAAAGCCGACCTGCTGACCGAGTTCGATCCCTTCGAGTCCGGCCTCGACCGCTTCGTGGATCTCACCAAGGCCGACTTCATCGGCCGCAGCGCCCTCAAACAGCGCCAGCAAACCGGCCCGCGCCGCAAGCTCGTCACGCTTCAGGTCGATTGCACCCATGCCCCTGCCCGCCCCGGCACTTCGGTGCTCGACGCCAACACGGTCGTTGGCACCGTCACCTCGGGCGATTGGGGCCACCGCACCGGCCTCAACCTCGCACTCGCCTATATCGACCCGGCCCTTGCCAATCCCGGCACCCGCGTCACCCTCGATCTCCTTGGCGCCGGGATACCGGCCCAAGTCATCGCGCCAAGCCCCTATGATCCCGCGCTGCGCCTCCCGCGCGGCTGATCGCAACCTATTGACAGGACGCCCTAAAATGCACCTCGCCCGCTTCCCCCGCCTCCATCTCGCCCACCTGCCGACACCGCTGGAACCGATGCCGCGCCTGTCGAAAGAGCTCGGCGTCGAACTCTGGATCAAACGCGACGATTGCACCGGCCTCTCCACCGGCGGCAACAAGACCCGCAAACTCGAATTCCTGATGGCCGAGGCCGAAGCCCAGGGCGCCGACATGGTGATGACGCAGGGCGCGACCCAGACCAACCATGGCCGCCAGACCGCCGCTTTCGCCGCCAAGCTGGGCATGAAATGCCATATCCTGTTCGAGGATCGCACCGGCTACAACAACGCCAATTACAACACCAACGGCAATGTCCTGCTCGATCATCTGCACGGCGCCACGACCGAGAAATTCCCCGGCGGCACCGACAGGGCCGCCGCGATGGAAGGCGCGGCGCAGGTCAAGCGTGACGACGGCTTCAACGTCTATGTCATCCCCGGCGGCGGCTCCAATCCCACCGGTGCTCTGGGCTATGTCAACTGCGCCTTCGAGCTGCTGGCACAGGCCAATGACCGCTCGCTGAAAATCGACCATATCGTCCATGCCACCGGCTCCTCGGGAACCCAGGCCGGGCTGATCACCGGGCTGTCGGCGATGAATGCGCAGATCCCGCTCCTCGGCATCGGCACCCGCGCGCCGCGGCCCAAACAGGAGCAGATGGTGTTCGATCTGGCGCAGAAGACCGCCGACAAGCTCGGCTGCCCCGGCGTGGTCAAACGCGAGGATGTGGTGGCCAATACCGATTATGTCGGCGAAGGCTATGGCCTGCCCACCGAAGCCGGGATCGCCGCAATCGAGATGTTCGGCGCGCTCGAAGGCATCCTTCTCGATCCGTGCTATTCGGCCAAGGGTGCCGCCGGCCTGATCGATCTCGCCCACAAGGGCATGTTCAAGGATCAGCGCGTGGTGTTCCTGCATACCGGCGGTTCGGCCGGGCTCTTTGGCTATGACTTCGCATTCGATCATTCCGACCGCTGGGTTTCGCTCTGATCCGGGCGCGCAGCCCCGCTTGTTCCGTTCCTGTTTCACCGAAGGCATTGAAACCATGGCGATAACCTATCTGAAAAAAGCGTCTCCCCGGGCGCCCTCGGAGACCGCCGATCTGCGCGACGCCGTGTCGCTGATGCTCGCCAATATCGAACATGAGCGCGAAGACGCGGTGCGCCGCTATGCCGAACGGCTCGACAAATGGCCGGGCGCGATCGTGCTCTCCGAGGCAGAGCGCGCCGCGGCGGTCCACCGTGTGCCGCAGGAATTGCAGGACACGATCCGCTTCGCCCAGGACAACATCCGCCGTTTTGCCGAGGCCCAGAAAGCCACGCTGAGCGATTGCGAAATCGAGCTGATGCCGGGCCATTGGGCCGGGCAGAAGCAGATCCCTGTTTCCGCAGCGGGCTGCTATGTGCCCGGCGGGCGCTACGCCCATGTCGCCAGCGCCTTGATGAGCATCACCACCGCCAAGGTGGCCGGGGTGGGCCATATCACCGCCGCTTCGCCCACCCGCCCCGGCGCCGGCATCCCCGACGCTATCGTCTATGCAATGGATCTCTGCGGTGCCGACACCATCCTCAATCTCGGCGGGGTGCAGGCGGTGGCGACGATGGCGTTCGGCCTGTTCGGCACCACGCCCGCCGACATCCTCGTCGGGCCGGGCAATTCCTTCGTCGCCGAGGCCAAGCGGCAATTGTTCGGCCGCGTCGGCATCGACATGTTTGCGGGGCCCACCGACAGCCTGGTGATCGCCGATCACAGCGCCGATCCTCTGATCGTCGCCTGGGATCTGGTCGGCCAGGCCGAACACGGACAGGACAGCCCGGTCTGGCTCGTCACCGATGATCGCACCCTCGCCGACAGGGTGCTGGCGGTGGTGCCCGGATTGATCGAGACCCTGCCCGAGCCCAACGCCACCGCCGCGCGCATCGCCTGGGCGGAACGCGCCGAGATCATCCTCTGCGACAGCCGCGAGGAAATGGCCGCGACGGCGGACCGCTACGCCCCCGAACACCTGCACGTTCAGGCCGGTGATCTCGATTGGTGGCTGTCGCGGCTCTCGGTCTACGGCTCGCTGTTTCTCGGCCCGCACACCACCGTGGCGTTCGGCGACAAGGTTTCCGGTCCCAACCATGTGCTGCCCACCAATGGCGCCGCGCGCTATACCGGTGGGCTGTCGGTGCAGAAATTCACCAAGACCGTGACCTGGCAGCGCACCGAGCCCGCGGCGATGCGCCCGCTGGCGAAAGCCACCGCGCGGATCAGCCGTCTGGAAGGCATGGTCGGCCATGCCCGCTCCGCCGAGATCCGCCTGGAACCGGCCACCGCGAAGCTGAACACCTGATCGCGCCGAAGCGTTTCAGGTTTGCATTGAAGCATGTGGATCGAATTGCGCGTTCGTGCGGCACGCGCAAGGCAGCCTTTTTCGAGTCCGGTTTGCTCTGAAACGCTCAAAAGCCTTTTGCATTGGAATTGCGCCACAGCACGGGTGCAAAGCGTCCACGACAAAGAGATGGCGTGGGCCTTTCTCTCGCATTGCCGGGCGCAGAAAGAACGCTTTTAGCCTCAGAACGCGTTGAAGGTCAGCGTGGTCAGGGATCGCTCGATGCCGGGAATGCCGAGCAGCTTGTCGTTGATGTATTTGCCGACATCCTGGTCCTTCGGGATATAGAGCTTCAGCAGAAGGTCATATTCGCCGCTGGTCGAAAACAGCTCGGAATGGATTTCGCTCAGCACGATCGCCTCGGCCACCTTGTAGGTGGTACCCGGTTTGCAGCGCAGTTGCACGAAAACACATGTCGACATAGCCATCGCCTCTTGTTGGATCGCCGCAAGCTGGCATGAACCGGTCACGGGTTCAAGCGGCCTCGTTCAGCAGTCGCGATGCACCCTCGAACGAAGCCGTCTTCCAGGCGCTTCAGTTGTCGCCCGAACTTGCCAGCAGCGCGTCTGGCTCCGCCGTTACCACGGGCCGCCTCACCGGCCCGGTCACATCGTCCAGAACCATCTGGTTGAGCGCGCACCATGTCGCGTAATTGGCCCATCCGGCATGGCCCCGGATCGCGGTATCCAGCGCCCTCGTGTTCCAGAACGGGCTGGTACCGGGCGAGACGCTCAGCGCGCCCAGATTGCCCTTGAGGTTCATCCCCTGGCGCCACTGGATGCGCGCCTTGTTGAGCGGCCCGCCGATATTGGGCTCCTCCAGCTTGCGCGATCCATCCCCGAGATAGCTGGTGTCCCAATTGGCGATGGTTCCGCCCTGCGACCAGGTTTCGCGGGTCTCGCGCAGCCAGCCACTGGCCGGCGCGCACCATGACGCCTCCGGGTTGGCGGCATTGCGATAGCGCGACAGATAGCGCGCCTTCCTGCCCACCGCGCCTTCCAGCACGGCCACCTCATGCGACGTGCCCGCCGCCTCGCCGCGCAACACCAGCTGGCTGGCATAATCCGGCGTGTAATGCCCGATCGCGACCACGCGCTCGCGGGTCTGCTTGCCCTCGACCTTGCGCGCAAAGGGAAAGATCTGCCCGGTCGCCAGATCATGCTCGACCTCCCGGTCCTTGACCTTCAGCGTGCCCCAGTTCGCCGCCGAGGTGAGCGAGATGTAGACCGGCCGCTGATCCTTGGGGTAAAGGCGATACCACCGTGCCAGCGCCTCGCGCTCGGGGCAATCGGCGCTGCCCCCGCCCGGCTGCCAACAGGTCAGCCGGTTGCTCTGCTTCAGCCCGGCCCTCTCGCGCTCGGCCCGCTGGATCCCGAGCCAGGCATTGGCCTCCGCCGCCGGGTTGAGCAGCACCACCAGATCGCCGACCAGCGGCGTCATCCTCTGCCCCGGCACATGCCGTTTCACCTTGGCCATGGCCTGCCCGCGCAGCATTTCGGCCAGCATGTTGCCGCCCATCGAATGCCCGAAGATCAGGAACTTGTCGGCCCCGGCATCCCCGGGGCGCAAGCGCAGCTCGCCCTGCACCTCGCGGAGTACCATCCGCAGCGGCGATTTGAAATTCTGCGGCACGGAACCCTGGCAATCGCGCCGCCCGCCGCCCAGCCGACAGCTTACATCCCAGCGGTCCCAGAAGGTCAGCGCCGGGCCGATGCTCTCCAGCCCGGTCGGCGCGCCCGCATCCGGGTTCTCGTCCGACGGCCCCTCTTTCACCCGCTGACCGTTCCAGCCGATGAACACGCCGGTCACGGCCGCGTTGCAATAGCTGCCATCGGCGATACAGCGCGTATTGAGCGCGGCGCGCGAATAGGCCAGCATCCGGCGAAACTTGCGCGCGTCACCGTCGCGCAGCTCGGCATTGTGGCGCCAGCCATGCACGTAGGCGACCACGAAATTCTGCACCCCCGCCTTGTCCTGCCGGTCAAGATGCGCCTTCAGAGCCACCAGCTGCCAGGGCAGATCGAGCGCGCCATCATCGGCCAGCTCGACAAAGGCCAGGTCGTATTCGTCGCCGCGCTGCAACGGGCGCGCGTTGATATCCGCAAGCGCCGCCCAGTCCTCGTCGGGCATCGCCAGTTCACCGACCGCGACCGTCACGGGCGCGCCCTCGCCCGCTTCGGCCCGCGCCGCGGCAATCGCCGCCGCCAGCTCAGCGCGTTTGGCCCGCGCCTCTGCCGCGCCGGGCAGCAAATGCCTCTGCATGGCGCAACGCCGCTTGGTCTCGCCGCCGATTTCCTGATTCCCGGCCTGCAAATCATGCGGTTCGGCGCAAACCGGCTCGCTCAGCAAGGTAACGCGGAATGGCCCCTTGGCCGTCGCACAGGCGGCCAATCCCGCCAGAAGCATCAAAACCACGCCCAGGCGCATCGTGGAAATCAACATCTCAAACAACCTTTTCTTGCGTAATTCCGCAAGGATACACGCGAATCAGGGCAACGCAAAATGTCACGCTCGCGCAGAATTCTCCCTCCCCCGCGCGCGACCGCTTGGAACCCGCCCGCGCCGGACCTATAACAGCCGCGCATCACCTTGAACCATGGGAAACAAGCACATGCGCAGCGCCAGCGTGACCCGCAAAACCGCGGAAACAGAGATCAGCGTCGAGATCGCGCTTGATGGTACCGGAGCCTATGACAACCAGACCGGTGTCGGGTTTTTCGACCACATGCTCGATCAGCTCGCCCGCCATTCGCTGATCGACATGAAGATCCGCTGCAAGGGCGATCTGCATATCGACGATCACCATACGGTCGAGGATGTCGGCATCGCGCTGGGCCAGGCCCTTGCGCAGGCCTTGGGCGACAAGAAAGGCATCCGCCGCTATGGCGCTTGCCTGCTGCCGATGGACGACGCCCTGGTGCGCGCCGCGCTCGACCTGTCCGGGCGCCCCTATCTGGTGTGGAATGTCGATCTGCCCACCGCCAGGATCGGCACATTCGATACCGAGCTGGTGCGCGAATTCTTTCAGGCGTTCAGCACCCATGGCGGCATCACCTGCCATGTCGACGCGCTGCACGGGTTGAATTCGCATCACATATCCGAGGCCGCGTTCAAATCCGTCGCCCGCGCCCTGCGTGAGGCGGTCGAGACCGATCCGCGCAAGGCCGATGCGATCCCCTCCACCAAGGGCTCGCTCTAGCCGCAACCCCTGCCCAAGACGGGACCGCCCATGACCACCGCCATCGTCGATTATGAATCCGGCAATCTGCATTCGGCCGAAAAGGCGTTTCAGCGCATGGCTCGCGAATCCGGCGCCGGCGCGGTCCATGTCACCTCCGACCCGGATCGCATCCGCCGCGCCGACCGTATCGTGCTGCCCGGCGATGGCGCCTTTCCGGCCTGCCGTGCCGCCCTTTTCGATCACCGCGGCGTGTTCGAGGCCATCGAAGAGGCGGTGATCGCGGGCGGCAAACCCTTCCTCGGGATCTGCATCGGCATGCAGATGATGGCCACGCGCGGGCTGGAACACACCCCTACTCCGGGGTTCGGCTGGATTGGCGGCGAGGTCGAGAAGATCGCGCCCTCCGATCCCGCGCTCAAGGTGCCGCATATGGGCTGGAACGACCTTGTGATCGACCGGGCGCACCCGGTGTTCGACGGCATCGAGACCGGCGAACACGCCTATTTCGTGCATTCCTACCAGTTCCGCGTCGCCGATCCGACGCATCTACTGGCGCATGTCGATTACGGCGGAGCGATCACTGCGATCGTCGGGCGCGACAATCTGCTCGGGATGCAGTTCCATCCCGAGAAAAGCCAGAAAACCGGGCTTCAGCTGATTGCGAATTTTCTTGGCTGGGCGCCGTGATCAGTCGATCTTCTTCCAGGTCTGGCTCTGACAGACCGGCCCCAGACAGCCTTTCACGACCATCGACCGCCCCGAGACGAGAAACCTGCCCTTCACGTTCTTGTCGAAGGTGCTGACATACATGGTCCCGGCATAATCGCTGTCGCCGGTGGGCTTGACCCCCCAGATCACCTGCTTGCCGACATTGCGCGTCTGCACCGACTTGCCGTTCTTGTCGAACGCCTTGAGCACCTTGCCACACAGCGCATCGCCACAGCGCGACATCCGGATATGACCCACCTGACCCTTCTTGTCAGGCCCGGTGAGCCAGAGCCCCTCGGCCTTGTCTGCAAATGCAGGGCTCGCCAGGCCAGCAATCAACACGGCAAAAGCAACGGTCATCTTACGCATTGAACAGTCTCCTTGGCGGCGGCCTGATACGCCTTGGCGTCGGCCTGAATTTCGATGAGTGAGGCCAGACAGCTCGATAGCGTCTGACCAGTGGATTCGTTTCATAAAACGGTTTGGTGGCGCTTCGCGGTCAGCCCCACCCATGCAACGGTCTCGGCGCGCGCGGGTTTCGCAATCGGTCTGGTCAGAACAACAAGCAGACGCCGCATCTCCGGCACCCCAGCCTCTGGCCCTCGAATCGCAGGGCGCGCCTCCGGGCGCGATGCCCGGACCGCGAGAACATTACACTGCAATACCAGCGACGCCTAATGCTGGTTTTGCATGGCGTCATGCAATGGCGGAATGACGCCGATCAGGAGGTCGACGCCGCCGCGCGCGCCGGGCCATCGCGCGGTCGGTTAACCCGTTTCGGGCGCAATCGTTAACGCGCGCCCGGCAGCCGGGAGTCAGCCGGGAGTCATACGCGAGTCACCCCTACTTTTTGGCGGGGTGTTAACCATTTAACCTCTTGGAACGGTGGGCTCTGTTACTTCACCCGCGTCCAGTTCTGGCTCGAACACAGCAGCCCGCCGGCAACGCAGCCCTTGAGCTTCAGCTTGTTGCCGCTGACTTGCATCTTGCCGATGTAGATCTTGTCGTTCGACGGGCGCCAGACCTTGCCGGCATAGCTGCCGTTCCCTTCGGGTTTCATGTTGCGAACCAACTGCTTACCCTTGTTGGGAGAGTTGTATTCGCCGCCCGAATTGAACGTGCGCATGATCGTTCCGCAGATATCCGAGCCGCATTTCGTCATATTGACATGGGCATATGCGCCATCGTCCACTTCGGTTTTCCAGATGCCTTCTGCAGGATCGGCCATCGCCACGCCTGCCATGGCCATCAGCCCGATCACCGCCAAGCTTATGATTTTCCTCATGTTTCTCATCCTCCCTGGATTCAGTCGCGAGTTTGCGTCCTGGCTGCATTCTGTTCAAGCCTGTCTTTGGGTCAAGTTGCATTTCCCGCCCCGCCGTGCCAAACGGCGCGTGCCTGCAAATCAATGGGACGCCCGACATGATCCTCTACCCCGCAATCGACCTCAAGGATGGCCGCGCCGTCCGCCTCGTGCATGGCGAGATGGCGCGCGAAACGGTGTTCAACGAAGACCCCGCGGCGCAGGCGATGGAGTTTGTCGAGGCGGGTTGCGAATGGCTGCATCTGGTTGATCTCAATGGTGCTTTTGCCGGTGAGCCGGTCAATTCGGCGCCCGTGGAAGCGATCCTGAATCAGGGAAAAGTGCCGGCCCAGCTCGGCGGCGGCATCCGCGACATGGCTACCATCGAGCGTTGGATTTCCAAGGGACTGGCCCGGGTGATCCTGGGCACCGTCGCGGTCGAGAACCCCGCCCTGGTGCGCGACGCAGCGCGCGAGTTCCCCGGCCAGATCGCCGTCGGAATTGACGCGCGCCATGGCCTTGTGGCCACCAAGGGCTGGGCCGAGAAAACCGATATCGACGCGACCGATCTGGCAAAATCATTCGAAGACGCAGGCGTCGCCGCCATCATCTACACCGACATCCTGCGCGACGGCGCCATGAAAGGGCCAAATGTTGTGGCCACGGCGGCGCTGGCCAAAGCAGTATCGATCCCTGTCATCGCCTCGGGCGGCGTCAGTTCGCTCACCGATCTCAAAGCGCTCAAATCTTGCGGCGCCCCTCTGAACGGCGTCATTTCAGGCCGCGCGCTCTATGACGGTGCCATCGATCTCAAGCAGGCGTTGGCCTTGCTGCGCGACTAACCCTCTTAAGAACCCGCCGCCGCCTTCGCTGTCAGCTTGTCCAGTGCGCCGCGCATCTTGCCCAGATATTCGGCGTCTTCTGCAATCCCGCCCAGTTCGGGCAATGCCTTGCCCGGATCCTCATAGGCCAGCCAGACCAGCCCTTCAGCATCCTGAAAAACCAGCACGCGCAGCGGTAAATACAGCCCCGCCAAAGGGTTATCCTGCATCGCAGGCGTACCCAGCTGAGGGTTGCCGAAAATCAGCAGCTGCTCGGGGGCAAGCTCCATTCCCGCCTTCATAGCGCCACCGGCATGATCGACCCGGGCGAATACAGTCGCCCCGGCTCCTTCCACCGCAGCTTGAAACGCGTCCATCGTTGCGGCTACATCGCCGTTTGCCTTGACCTTCACGATCTCGGCCTGCGCGGCGACCGGCAGCAACGCAAACGCAAAAACAACGGCTTGAACAATCTTCTTCATCTCAAATCCTTTTCGACAGCGGTTCAACCCTGCAAGCCTCTGGCAAGTTCCCGGTTTTCCAAATAAACAATCGCGTGAACCCGTTTGAACAGCGAAACCATGCTCAAAACCCGCATCATCCCCTGTCTCGACGTGGCCGATGGCCGCGTGGTCAAAGGCGTCAACTTCGTTGATCTGGTCGACGCCGGTGACCCGGTTGAATCCGCGCGCGCCTATGACGCGGCAGGCGCAGACGAGCTTTGTTTCCTCGATATCCACGCCACCCACGAGAACCGCGGCGTGATGATGGATGTGGTCACCCGCACCGCCGAGCAATGTTACATCCCGCTCACCGTGGGCGGTGGCGTGCGCACGACAGCGGATGTTCGCAGCCTGTTGCTGGCCGGTGCCGACAAGGTCAGCTTCAACTCGGCTGCCGTCGCCAATCCAGACGTTGTTGCCGACGCCGCCGACCAGTTTGGCAGCCAATGCATTGTCGTCGCCATTGACGCAAAAACCGTAAGTCCAGGTAAATGGGAGATATTCACCCATGGGGGCCGCAAATCCACCGGCATCGACGCGGTCGCATTCGCATGCACCGTGGTGGCCAAAGGCGCGGGGGAGATCCTGCTGACCTCGATGGATCGTGACGGCACCCGCGCAGGCTTCAACCTGCCGCTGACACGCGCGATTGCCGACGCGGTCGATGTGCCGGTGATCGCGTCGGGCGGGGTTGGTACCCTCGATCACCTGGTCGATGGAGTCACCAAAGGTGGTGCCTCGGCGGTGCTGGCTGCTTCGATTTTTCATTTCGGCGATTTTACCATAGGCGAAGCCAAGCAATACATGGCTGATGCCGGCATTCCGATGAGGCTGACATGACGCTCGAAGACCTAGAAACAATTATTGCCGCCAGGGCCGCGGCGTCGCCGGATGAAAGCTGGACGGCAAGGTTGCTTGCCCAAGGTCCCGAAAAGGTCGCCGAGAAATTCGGCGAAGAAGCCATCGAAGCCCTGATCGAAGCCGTAAAGGGAGATCGCACGCGGCTGACCTCTGAGGCGGCCGATGTTCTCTTCCACCTGCTGGTGATGCTGAAATCGCGCGATATCGCCTTGGCTGACGTCCTTGAAGAGCTTGCCAGCCGTCAAACCCAATCCGGTCTGGCGGAAAAAGCGGGCCGAGGTTGACATGACCGACGATCGTTAGAATGAGCCAGAGTTACTCTCCGGCTTCATATGACCCATCCGGTGGCGAGCAGCCCCCGGACAATGCGAAAAAAGCCAATAGTGAAATTAATAGGACGCGTGCCGACTGCATTTGATACCTCCAATCGCTGCGTAGATAATACACTGAGCCTACGCCATGCGGCGAGGTTTCACAATTTTGAAGAGATTACGCCGGTATTGAACCCGCCCATGCGCAGTTCCCCGAACAGGCGTTGATACTCGATTTTGGGGCAACGGTTCATTATCACATCCACGCCCCGCGCCCGCGCCTTGCTGGCGGCGGCTTCATTCACTACTCCGATCTGCATCCAGATGGTTTTGAGGTCTGGCAAAGCTTCCAGCGCCTCGTCGACGATGGGAAGGACATGCTCGGAACGGCGGAAAATATCCACCATGTCCACTGGCTCTTTGATCTCCAGAAGGTTTTCGCGCACCGTCTCGCCCAGGAGCACCTTGCCCGCGTGAACCGGATTGACCGGAATGACCTTGTAACCCTTCAGTCCGAGGTATCGCGCCACATAGAAACTTGGGCGCACTTCATTCATTGATACGCCAACAACCGCGATCGTCTTGGTTCGTATCAGGATTTCGCGCAAGTGCGCATCTGTATAGGTTTCGCTCATGCGCTCTTCTTACTCGCATCGCTGTCGAAAAAAAAGCGCCCGGAAGTATCCGGGCGCCAGTCACGGAACGAGGGACAGTGATAAGAAAGACAGGAGTTCCGTTTCTGCCTTTCCATTCGATATGTAGAAACTCTTCGCGAGTTATGAAGAGCATGTAAGCAAATTGTGAAGATATCGTTAGCGGGGCAGGATCGGTTCAAGCTGGTAACGACGCGTAGAGCGCCACCGCAGCCGCATTCGAGACATTGAGCGACCCGAACGCGCCCGAAAACTCAATCCTGACCAAAACGTCACAAGTCTCTCGTGTTTTCTGTCGCAGACCTGGCCCTTCAGCGCCCAGAACCAGCGCCACGGGCCGATCACGTATGCCTTCAAGCGCCGATTCGATGGTTTGCTCCGCCGCGCCATCCAGGCCCAGCATGAGATAGCCCATGGATTTCAGCTCTTGCATCGCTTCAGCGAGGTTGCGCACACGTAAATAGGGTTGTCGTTCAAGCGCACCGCTTGCGGATTTGGCCAGTGCCCCGGTTTCCGGCGCCGAATGGTGTCTGGGTGCAATCACTGCACAGGCGCCGAACACTTCTGCAGACCGAAGGATCGCACCGACATTGTGCGGATCGGTCACCCGATCGAGCAACAAGACGCGCGGCACGCGATCAGGTACACCAACGCAAACATCGGCCAGACTGCCCCAATTCAGCGGCTTGACCTCCAACGCGGCGCCCTGATGCACCGATTGCGCGTCGATCGGCGCCGAAAACTTGCGCGGATCGACCAGATCGGGCGTGATTCCAGCATTGGCAATTGCCTCGCCCAACTTGTCGGCGGCGTTCTTGGTCACCACCAGTCGCAGCTTTTCGCGCGCCGGGTTCAACAAGGCATCGCGCACAGCATGCAATCCGAACAGCCAGATAGTTTCTGCTGCCTCTTTGCGCCGCGCCTTTTCCTTGTCGATCACCCAATCAGGCTTCTTCATCGCGGCCTCCGAGCGCCGTGTCCCACTCCGCCGCTTAACATGGGATTTTCCGGTTGACGACCCCCGGCACCCACAGTAATCACCCCGTCACAGTGGGCGACAGGCCGCAAGGTGTGGCAGGGGACTGTAACTCCCTCGCGGAGACGCACGCCTGGTTCGATTCCAGGGTCGCCCACCATTTTCCATCGATAACTCTTGATGTCTCCCGCCGGCGTCCATTTTCGCTCAGAGGGCTTCGATCGAGAGTTCGGTTCATCTGGTTGATG
>CBDUGF010000065.1:0-19291 GCA_965366835.1 uncultured Rhodobacterales bacterium | reverse complement strand
GATGTTGCGCACCAGGTCGCGGCTGTCAAAACTGATCGCAAGCACCTGGCGTTCCACGACTTCGGGACGCATCATTCCGAAATGCTTCACCCGGCTGCGGACATAGTAATAATCGCCCCCCTCCAGCAGACCGCCCGCCGAGGGCGCCCCGATCACCTCGTCGACCGTGGCGCGCGAATCGACCCCGACCACGATGACCGAAAGCTCGTCTTCGCTTGGCACATACCCATGGTTGCGATACACCGGCGAACAGGCCGTGGCCGATGCCACCGCCAGGATCGCCACCGCAAGCCGTATCCAGGAATTTCCGCTCATGCCGCTGCCCTCTTGTCTTGGCGACTTGCGCCTTTTATCCCGCTTACAACAGCTTCACCCCCTTCTTCAAGAATTGAAAGCCGATGTCTGATCCAAAGCCGCTTCGCCGATTGCGTGTTTCCGACCTTCCCGAGCGATCGGAAACGCCGTTCGAAATCATCCCCGACGCCGCGGAATTGAGCACAATCGCGCGCGAACTCGGCCTCGACGGCCTGCGCAAGCTGCGCTTTTCGGGTCGTGTCGCGATTGATGGCGCGCGCGACTGGCGGCTCGAGGCCGATCTCGGCGCCACCGTCATCCAGCCTTGCGTCGTCACGCTGGCCCCGGTCACCACGCGGATTGACGACAAGGTGATCCGGCGCTTTCTGGCCCGACTGCCCGAGGATGACAGCGACGACGAGGAGATCGAACTGCCCGAAGATGACACCATCGAGCGTCTGGGCCGCGAGATCGACCTTGAGGCGATCATGATCGAGGCGCTGTCGCTGGCGCTGCCGCTCTACCCCCGTGCGCCCGACGCGACGCTGGAAGATGCCCGCTTCGCCGCGCCCGGAGAGACCCCGCTCAGCGATGCGGAAATGCGCCCGTTTGCCGGGCTCAAGGCCCTGCGCGACAAGCTCGAAAACGACGATTGAAAATTTGTCTTCGGGCGCAAAAGTAGGGTGCAAAAAACCGCTTGCACAGCAGTCGAATCCGTCTATTTTCCCGGCTTCTTGAGAATTTAGGGTTGGACAGGCAGGCTCGGACGGAATATGAGCGCCCAACACCCGTGAACGGGGCGGAAAACGCCCCAGAGGAAACAGGGCCGCGGCCCCAGCAATTAACCGAGGTTGGCGACATGGCTGTCCAACAGAACAAAGTTTCGAAATCGCGCCGCAACAATCGCCGCGCGCATGATGCGCTGGTTGCAGCGAATCCCAATGAATGCTCCAACTGCGGCGAGCTTCGCCGTCCGCATCACGTCTGCCCCTCCTGTGGACATTACGCCGATCGCGAGATCGTCGCCATGACGGACGAGATCGACCTGGACGAAGACGCGGCCTGAACCCGCGCCCCTGGGGGCCGCCCGCCGAATGACGCTTCTGCAAGACAGCACTGATAGCGAGACGGGCGACAGCTCTGGACGTATTCTGGTATCGGTCGACGCCATGGGCGGCGACAAGGGACCGGCGGCCGTTGTCGCCGGTATCTCGCGTTCGGCCAAGGACGACCCCAGGCTCCACTTCATCCTGCACGGCCCGCAAGCCATGCTCGAGCCGTTGGTGGCGCGCAAGAAAAACCTCGCCAGACGCTGCGAGATTCGCGATGCCGCCGACGTGGTGAGCATGACGGACAAGCCCGCCCAGGTTCTGCGCAATTCGAAGAATTCCTCGATGTGGTCGGCGCTGGAAAGCGTGCGCACCGGCGAGGCGCGGGTCTGCGTCTCCTGCGGCAATACCGGTGCCTTGATGATGCTGTCGGTGGTGCGGCTGAAGAAGCTGCCCGGGGTTTACCGCCCGGCGATCGCGGTGTTGTGGCCGTCGCGCAATCCGCAGGGCTTCAACATGATGCTCGACGCCGGCGCCGATGTGAAAGCCGATGAACGCGACCTGCTGCAATATGCCTTGATGGGCGCATCCTATGCCCGCAACGGGCTTGGCCTCGAGCGTCCGCGCGTCGGCTTGCTGAACGTCGGCACCGAGGAATTCAAGGGCCGCTCGGAAATGAAGGCGGCCAATTCGCTGATCGCCGAGAACGCCGAAACCGGCAAGTTCGATTATGTCGGCTTTGTCGAAGGTTCGGATCTGCCCGGCGACAAATGCGACGTCGTGGTGACCGACGGTTTCACCGGCAATGTCGCGCTCAAGACCGGCGAAGGCGTCGCCTCGCTGTTCGGGGATTTCCTGCGCGACGCCTTCCGCTACTCGCCGCTGTCGCGTCTGGCCTCGGTTCTGGCCTATACCTCGATGCAGCGGTTGAAAAAGCGAATCGATCCGCGGCGGGTCAATGGCGGCGTCTTCCTCGGGCTCAACGGCACGGTGGTGAAATCGCATGGCTCGGCCGATGCCACCGGCGTTGCGGCGGCGGTCAAGCTCGCCTCGCAGCTGACCGAGAGCAATTTCTCGGTCAAGCTCGCCGCCCGGATCGCTTCGGCGACAATGCTGGCGCGCACCGGCGACGACGACAGGGAAAGCGAAACCAAATGACGATACGTGCGGTGGTTCAGGGGGTGGGGCATTATCTGCCCGAAAAGATCGTGCCCAACAGCGCCTTCGAGAAAACGCTCGATACCTCCGACGAATGGATTCAGTCGCGCTCGGGCATTGCCCGGCGCCATTTCGCCGCCGAGGGGCAGACCACCTCCGACATGGCCATCGAGGCGGCGCGCGCGGCGCTGCAATCCGCCGGCATGAAGGCCGATGACATCGACACCGTGATCGTCGCCACCTCGACCCCGGATCTCACCTTTCCGGCCGTTGCCACCATGGTCCAGGCCGGTCTCGGCATGACCCGCGGCTTCGGTTTCGACGTTCAGGCGGTCTGCGCCGGGTTCGTCTTTGCCCTGACCAACGCCAATGCGCTGATCGTTTCCGGCCAGGTGAACACCGTGCTGGTGATCGGCGCCGAGACCTTCTCGCGCATCATGGACTGGAGCGACCGTTCGACCTGTGTGCTCTTCGGCGATGGCGCCGGAGCCGTGGTGCTGCGCGCCGAAGAGGGAACGGGCGAAACCGCCGATCGCGGCATCCTGTCCTCCGATCTCAATTCCGACGGGCGCTATCGCGACATGCTTTATGTCGATGGCGGGGTGTCTTCCACCGGCCATGCCGGCAAGCTCAGGATGCAGGGCAACCCGCTTTTCCGCCAGGCGGTGGACAAGCTCACCTCGACCGCGCACACCGCCCTCACCAAGATCGGGCTGGATGACAACGCGGTCGACTGGATCGTGCCGCATCAAGCCAATATCCGCATCATTCAAGGCACTGCGCGCAAGATGGGCGTCCCGATGGAGCGCGTGATCGTCACCGTGCAGGACCATGGAAATACCTCCGCCGCGTCGATTCCCCTGGCGCTGTCGGTGGGGGTGGAGCGCGGCCAGATCAAGCGCGGCGATCTGCTGGTTACCGAGGCAATCGGTGGCGGCCTCGCCTGGGGCGCAGTGGTATTGCGCTGGTAACCCCCAAAACCGGCGATTTCCGCCTTAAACGCCACCTTCCAAGCCATTGATATTGACTCGGAAATTCCGTTGCCCCTAAGGTTGTTGAAAACATGGGGGGACGATAACGAATGAATGATAGCACCTTGACGCGCATGGACCTGAGCGAAGCCGTTTTTCGCGAAGTCGGTCTGTCGCGCAATGATTCCGCGCAGCTTGTCGAGAGCGTGCTTCAGCACATGTCCGATGCGCTGGTGTCCGGCGAACAGGTCAAAATCTCGTCTTTCGGCACATTTTCCGTGCGCGAAAAAGCGGCTCGCGTCGGCCGCAACCCAAAAACCGGCGAGGAGGTTCCGATCAAGCCTCGCCGGGTTCTCACTTTCCGCCCCTCGCATCTGATGAAAGAACGCGTGGCCAGCGGAAACAAACGCTAGGGAGGCATCGCTCAACGATGGCCAAATCCGCCGAGGCTTTTCGAACCATCTCCGAAGTGGCTGATTGGCTCGGCTCTCCGGCCCATGTGCTGCGCTTCTGGGAGAGCAAGTTCTCCCAGGTCAAACCAGTCAAGCGCGCGGGGGGCCGGCGTTATTACCGGCCCGCTGACATGCTGCTGCTGGGCGGCATCAAGAAGCTGTTGCACGATGATGGCATGACCATCAAGGGCGTGCAGAAAATCCTTCGTGAACAGGGTGTTAAACATATATCTGATTTGTCGCCTCCACTTGAGGATGAGGCTGCGGACGCGGGTGCGATCGAAGGCCACGCCACCGAGGTTGCGCAGCCCGAGACCGCCGCCGCGGACAGCGCCCAGGTGCTGCAGTTCCAGCGCGAAGAGACCGACCGTGAGCCGGCGAGCGAACACCGGGCTGCGCCCGATGACGTGCCTGCAGAGGCCGGGATCCGGCCCGCCGCATCCGAGCCGCGCGAGCCGGCTGCGACACCGAAAGCTGCAAACGTGACCGGAGACACCGCCTCACCGGTCGATGCCCGCCGCGATGACGCGGCAGAACCGGCGGTGCCGGAACCCGCTGCTGCCAGACACGCGGCGCCGCCTGAGGCCGAACAGAGCGCTGAAACCACAGCTTCCGAACCGGCCAAAGAGCCCGAATCCGCGCCAGCTGAGGCGCCGGACACACCTGCAGCAGCGGATGAGAACCGGCTCACCGACATTCCCGCCTTCCTGCACCGCACCGCGCCCGCTGCAAAACCGGCCAGTGAAGAGGACGAGGTAAAGGCTGTCGAAAAAACCGGCGACAGCAGCGAATCCGAAGCCGCGCGAGCAAAGTCAGAGTCCGAAACGCCGCCGCCGCCGCGCCCTGCAATCATCGAACTGCCGCCCGACCCGGCCGATGATGCGGTCGACGCGCCGCCCGGCCTGCTTGCGGCGCTTGCCGCCCGGCGCGGCCGGCCATTGCCGCCCGGCGTGCGCGCTGCCGCCATTGCGCAACGCGACAAGCTCAGCGCGCTTTTGTCACGCCAGAGCAGCCCGCGCCGGGATTAACCAACGCTTCGGGTCATATTCCCCCTTGCCCCGACCTCAAGATTCGCTATGTAAGCCCGAGTTGTCGGGCTATAGCGCAGGCTGGTAGCGCGTCCGTCTGGGGGACGGGAGGTCGCAGGTTCGAATCCTGCTAGCCCGACCAACATTTCCCCGCCAAATTCGCCCCACGGAAGGCGCGCAGTTTCGCGTTTCCTTCGCCGCATCGGGGCGCTATCACCTTGGCAAGCTTTTGCGAAGAATTCGGAAATGGGGCGCGCAGCGATGACAGGGGTTCTGGCCAGCCAGCAGATCGAAGCAATGATCGCCAGCGGCGCGCTTGGCGCCAAGTCACAGATTCTGCCGGAACAGGTCCAGCCTGCCAGCCTCGATCTCAGGCTCGGCGCGCGGGCATGGCGGGTGCGGGCATCGTTTCTCGCCGGTCAGGGCCGCACCGTGTCCGAGCGTCTCGACGAATTCGAGATGCACCAGATCGATCTCACGCAAGGCGCGGTACTGGAAAAGGGCTGCGTCTATGTCGTGCCGCTGATGGAAAGTCTCGATCTGCCGCCCGGGATCCAGGCGGTGGCCAACGCCAAAAGCTCGACCGGCCGGCTCGATCTGCTGACCCGCACGATCACCGACGGCGGCGAGGAGTTCGACCGCATCGCGCCGGGCTATCGCGGCCCGCTCTATGCCGAGATCTGCCCGCGCAGCTTCTCGGTGCTGGTGCGGCCCGGAATGCGGCTCAACCAGATCCGCTTTCGCGACGGCCTGGCCGTGCTGGACGACGTCGAACTTGCGAGCCTGCATGCCCAAAGCCCGCTGGTCGACAGCCCGCCGCTGATCGACGAGGGCCTGGGATTTTCGGTCGATCTCAAACCCGCCTCAGGCACGCTGGTCGGCTATCGCGCCAAGCCGCATACCGGGGTGATCGACCTTGATCGCATCGGGTTCTACGACCCGGCCGAATACTGGGAAGAGCTGCACAGCGCCAACGGGCAGATCATTCTCGACCCCGGCGCGTTCTACATCCTGGTCAGCCGCGAGGCGGTGCATATCCCGCCGGCCTATGCCGCCGAAATGGCGCCGTTCCTGGCCATGGTCGGCGAATTCCGGGTGCATTACGCCGGGTTTTTCGATCCCGGCTTCGGCCATGACGCCGCGGGTGGCGCCGGGTCGCGCGGCGTGCTCGAAGTGCGCTGCCACGAAGCGCCCTTCGTGCTCGAGCATGGCCAGGTGGTCGGCCGTCTGGTCTATGAACGGATGGCGGAAATTCCGTCGCAGCTATACGGCGCCGGCATCGCCTCGAATTATCAGGGCCAGGGGCTCAAGCTCTCGAAGCATTTCCGCGCCGGTTAAAGCGTTTCAGGTTTACATTGAAGCATGTGGATCGAAATGCGCGTTCGAGCAGCACGCGTAAGGCCGCGTATTTCGAGTCCGGTTTAACCTGAAACGCTCAAGGGCGGCTCACCCTGTCTGCTGACACTGCGTTTCCACGTTGACCGACACGAGTCGGCGCGCGTGCCGGTAAACAGGTTATACATCCGCCCTGGCCCTACCGGACTGACGAACCAGGTGATGATCGCGTGGGTCCGGGGCTGCATGCGAAACTTGAACAACCCGTGCTTGGCCTCGGTTCCGGGCGGCAGCCAGGTCCAGTCGCCATAGCCTTCGACCTTCTGGATGTTGTTGGCCAGTTGGGGATAGATCACCACGCCCTGCGCCTGCAACTGTCCAGCCGGATCGACCCGCATGTTCACTTCCAGCCCGGAATAGCCGTTCGGGTTGTTGGATCGCGCATTGACGGTGCAATACCATGCCCCCGCCGGATTGAACGGTTGCGCCGGGCTCTGGGTTGCGATCAGCGCAGTCATTGCCATTGCGCTCGCGGTGATGAAAGCCTTCATGAAACTGGTCTCCTGCAAAATCGAACGAGGTCAAAATTCGTTCCATCATCGGTCAGGTGCCGGTCTCTGGGCAAGCAGAATGCAAATCGCTCCGGCGCAAGACGCTGAGCGTGCGGGGAAACTCCGTGTGTTTCAGGCCTGCGCGAGGGTTCAGAGCCGCCCGATCCGGCGCGCCATCTTCATGCCCTGCTTGGCCCGCTTGACCGTCTGCTTGCCGGTCTTGGCCTGCTGCCGCTCTTGTCCCGTCATTTCTCCGGGGGCCTTGCCGCGGCCCGCGATCCGGCTGATCCCGGCATTCATGCCCTTGTTCACCGCTTTTCGGACAAACATCCGCATGATCAAGTTTATGATCTGGTTGGCATTCATGGTGCCTCTCCTAAAATCTGCCTCGCCTGCGAGGCTAGTTTCGAATTGTGCCGAGAATGTGGCCATCGCCCCGCCCGGCTCAATCCTCGAACAACTCGCTCTGGCCTTCCGTCGCTTCGTCTTCGTCCGCATCCTCGGAATCGCCCAGCTGCGGCGCCAGCGATGGTGGCGGGCGGCTCTCCAGCAGACCGGCCGAGCGCAGCTCCTTCAACCCGGGCAGATCGCGGGCGTTTTCAAGCCCGAAATGATCGAGGAAGGCTTGCGTCACCACGAACGTGACCGGCCGCCCCGGCGTCATCTTGCGCCGGCCAAAGCGGATCCATTCCATCTCAAGTAGCTGGTCCACCGTTCCGCGGCTCACACCGACGCCCCTGATCTCCTCGATCTCGGCGCGGGTAACCGGTTGATGATAGGCGACAATCGCCAGCGTCTCGATCGCCGCGCGCGACAGCTTGCGCGTCTCCACCGTTTCCTTCTGCATCAGGAAGCCGAGATCGGGCGCCGTCCGGATCGCCCAGGCATCGCCGACCTTCACAACCCGAACACCGCGCCCCTCGTAGCGTTTGCGCAGGTGCATCAGCGCTTCGGCGGCGTCGGCGCCATGCGGCAGCCGTTCATTGAGCTCTCGCACGCTGACCGGCTCGGCACTGGCAAAGAGCACCGCCTCGATCATGCGTTCCTGCTCCGCCATAGGCGGCGCCTCGAACAGGCTTTCTTCTTTGTTTTCCGTCTCTTCCGTCACGGTGCTAATCTTTCCTGCGCAGTTGAATCGCGGCAAAAGTCTCGGTTTGGCGAAGTTCGACCTTGCCTTCCTTGGCCAGTTCCAGCGAGGCCGCGAATGTCGAGGCCGTGGCCGAACGGCGCTTGGCCGGGTCACTGTGCCAACCGTCGGGCAGATAGCTCGTCAGATCGGTCCAGGACCCGGCAAATCCGATCAGACCGCGCATTCTTTCCAGGGCTTGTTCCATGGTGAAGACCGCATCGCGATCCATCGTGAACGGGCGGAATTCATCGCGCGTGCGAATCCGGGCATAGCCCTGCATCAGGTCGAGCAGACTGGCGGTGTAGATCACCTGCCGGGTGCGGGTCACATCTTCGGGAATGCCACGGGCAAAGAAATCGCGGCCCAGCCGGTCGCGCGCCATCAGCCTTGCCGCCACATCGCGCATCGCCTGCAAACGCTCGAGCTGAAACGCCAGGTGCGCGGCCAGTTCCTCGCCCGAGGGGCCCTCTTCGCTGGGATCGGGCGGCAACAGCAGGCGTGATTTCAGGAAGGCCAACCACGCCGCCATCACCAGGTAATCGGCGGCCAGTTCGATCCGGAGCACCTTGGCCTTCTCGACAAAGCTCAGGTATTGCCGCGCCAGGTCGAGCACCGAGATCTTGCGCAGATCCACTTTCTGCGTGCGCGACAGCATCAAGAGCACGTCGAGCGGGCCTTCGAACCCGTCGACATCCACGATCAGCGCCTCGGCCGCCATCCGCTCGGCGACCGAAATCGCGTCTTCCTGAAACTGGTCTTCCTCAGCCATTGCCGGCGCCTTCCAAAAGCGCCTCAAGTTCGGCGTCAAGCGCGTCGATGTCAATCTCGTCGGGGGATTTGCGCGCTGCGAGCGCCCGTTCGGCCCGCGCCTGGGCGGCCACCCCCATGCGCCCAGAGGCATCGGCGACCTGCCGGCGTTCATCGAGGCTGCCGTTGCAATGCAGAACCACATCGCAGCCCGCGGCGATCGCAAGTCGCGACAAATCGCCGAGATCGCCGTCCAGCGCTTTCATCGAAATGTCATCGGTCATGATCAGCCCGTCAAAGCCGATCTGTTCGCGAATATGGCGCATCACCTTTGGCGAAAGCGTCGCCGGGGCGTCATCCATCGCCTCGTAAACCACATGCGCGGTCATCCCGAGGGGAAAATCGTTCAGCGCGTAGAAGGGAAAGAAATCAATATCTTCCAGTTCTTTCTTCGCGCAATTCACGCGGGGCAACTCCTGGTGGCTGTCGCTCATCGCGCGGCCGTGGCCGGGGATATGCTTGACCACCGGCAGCACCCCGCCATCGAGATGCCCCTGCGCCACCGCCCGGCCGATCCGGGCCACCGCCTGTGGCTCGGTACCATAGCATCGGTTGCGCAGGAAAGGATGGGTCTCGCCTCGCGCCACGTCCACCAGCAGCGCGCAATTGCTGTCGATCCCGGCGGCGCGCAGTTCATGCGCGATGATCCGATAGCGCAGATACATCGCCCGCTCGGCCTGCTCTCCGGCGGCCGCGACATGCTCCAGTGGCGCCAGCCATTCGCGCCATTTCGGCGCCCGCAGGCGCTGCACCCGTCCGCCCTCCTGATCAATCGTGACCAGTGCCTCGCGCCCGACCGCATCGCGCATTTCGCCGGTCAGACGACGCAGCTGCTCCGGGCTTTCGACATTGCGGGCGAAAAGGATGAAGCCGAACGGATCGGCCTCGCGAAAAAAACGGCGCTCTTCGGCGCTCAATCTCGGGCCCTCGGCGTCGAGAATGGTGGCGCCCCATTGGCTCACTTTGTGGTTACCGGGATGCAATCGGCCTTCTCGGCCACAAGCGCCGAGCAGAACCGGCGGGCATCGCTCAGATCGGCAAAGCCCATCGCCCGCAGCCGGTAAAACACCCGGCCACCGCTCTTGGCCTTCTGGATAACGCGCTGTTTTCCCTCAAGGTAATCGCCGAACTTCGCATTCAGCTTGTCCCATTCGCCGCGCGCTGTCGCCGGGCTGTCGAACGCGCCGAGCTGCGCCATTCGGGTGCCCGAGGCGATCGAGTCGGCATCGATCTCGGCGGCCGCAGCATTCGCGTCAGCGGCAACCGGGATGGCCAAAGCGGCCGCGGCAGCGGCGGTTTCCTGCAACCCGCCTGGGCGCAGCATGGGGCGCAGTGAGTGTTTGAGCCCACCTTTCACCGCTTTTTTCTTGGGTACGGTGGCTTCCGCCAAGGGCTCGGCCGTTTCCGCAGGCACCACGGCGGCAGCAGGTTGCACGGTTTCCGGCGCCGTCTCTGGCGCGGCCGCGACCTCGTCCAGAGGCGCCGAACCGGTCGAAAGCTTGTCGGCAAGGGCGCGGATCGAGGCCATTTGCGGCGCTTCCGGCGCACGCGGCCCGGTGGTTTTCGGCTTGAGCGGCTGTGGCGCCGCCGCCAGGGTGACCTGCTGCGAGGGTATGTCCTCATCGGCCAGCGAGACCGGTGGCGGCGCCAGGATCAAGCGATCGGCTGGTTTCTCCGCTGCGCCCAATGCCGCCACGCCATTGACCGATAGCCCCTGATGCAAGGCCGGGCTGCCGCCGGGATCATCGGGCTGCACCCGCATCGGCTCGCCGCTGGCCGCGCGCACCACCGGCACCCCGGACACATCGCGCGACAGCGTCTTGTAGCTCCACACGCCGATCCCGACAATCAGCGCCAGCGAGATCGCCGCACCGGCCCAGTTGGTCATGGTTCCAAGGGTTTGAACTGCATTCGAACGCCCGTCCCGTGCTTGTTGCACGGGCGTCGGACCACCATAGGGGACATCCGCCATCTTCGCCTCGCTCTCCCCGGGCGATACATAGCCGCCGGGATTTGTTACTGCCTGATCCCCGGCGCAAACGGTTTCAATTACCGCATTTCTTCTGCCGGAGTTACGCCCAGAATACCAAGACCAGCGGAAATAACAACGGCCACAGCCCGCGCCAGGGCAATTTTCGCGCTCGAGGTTGCCACATCGCCCTCCTGAAGGAAGCGCAAAGCGGGATCATCATGGCCGCGATTCCACAGCGAATGAAAATCGCTGGCCAATTCATAGAGATAGAACGCCACCCGATGCGGCTCGTTGGCGCGCCCCGCAGTTTCGACCAGGCGCGGCCATTCGGCGATCTTTCGCGCCAGGCCAAGCTCGGCGGCGTGATCCAGCTTCGACAAGTCTGCCGTGGCAATGGTGGTGTCTTCGGTGGCTATGCCGGCCTCTTCGGCGCGCCGTAGCACAGAACACACCCGCGCATGGGCGTATTGCACATAAAAGACCGGGTTGTCCTTCGATTGCTCCGTGACACGGGCGAAATCGAAATCCAGCGTCGCATCGTTCTTGCGCGTCAGCATATGAAACCGGGTTACATCGGCGCCGACCTGATCGACCACATCGCGCAGGGTGATGAAGGTTCCCGCGCGTTTCGACATCTTGAACGGCTCGCCATCCTTCCACAGCTTGACCAGCTGGGTGAGCTTGATATCGAGCGAGACCTTGCCATCCGAGAGCGCCGAAACGGCCGCCTTCATGCGCTTGACATAGCCGCCATGATCCGCGCCAAATACATCAATAAGAGCGTCGAAGCCTCTGGTAATCTTGTCAAAATGATAAGCGATGTCGGGCGCAAAATAGGTCCATGCGCCATCCGACTTCTTCACCGGACGATCGACATCGTCGCCATGTTCGGTGCTCCTGAATAGCGTCTGCACCCGCGGTTCCCAATCCTCCGGTGCCTTGCCCTTGGGCGGCTCAAGCACGCCCTGATAGATCAGGCCCTTTTCATCGAGCACCTTCAGCGCCGCCTCGATCCGGCCGGTGCCGTAGAGCGACTTCTCGGAATAGAACACGTCCATTCTCACGCCGAGCTGCGCCAGGTCTTCGCGGATCAGATCCATCATCGCCTCGGTGGCGAATTCGCGCACCTCTTCCAGCCAGTCTGCCTCGGGCCGATCGAGCAGGCTCTCGCCATATTTCTGCTTCAGCGCCGCGCCCACCGGCACCAGGTAATCGCCCGGATAAAGCCCCTCGGCGATCTCCGGCTCCAGCCCGCAAGCCTCGCGATAGCGCTCGTAAGACGACCGCGCCAGCACATCGACCTGCGCACCGCCATCATTGATGTAATATTCGCGGGTCACATCATAGCCGACGAAATCCAGCAGCGAGGCCAGCGCATCGCCAAACACCGCGCCGCGGGTATGCCCGACATGCAGCGGCCCGGTCGGGTTTGCCGAGACATATTCGACGTTGACCCGGCGGCCGGCGCCGAGCGTCGAGCGGCCAAAATCCGCGCCCTGGTGCAGCACGGCCGCAACCACCCCTTGCCAGACTGCCGGCGCAAGCCGCAGGTTGAGGAACCCCGGCCCGGCCACATCGACGCTGACGATCCGCGCATCCGCCAACAGCCTGCCGGCCAGCGCCTCGGCGATATCGCGCGGTTTCATGCCCGCCGGTTTGGCAAGCACCATCGCCGCGTTGGTGGACATGTCGCCATGTGCCGCATCGCGCGGCGGTTCCACGGTCACATTGGCGAAATCCAGCCCTTCGGGCAGCGCGCCATCGCGCTGCATTTCGGCCAGAGTTTCGGTCACCAGACCGCGCAGATCGGAAAACAGGTTCATCTCGGGCATCCTCGGGAACGTCTCGCTTGGGCTTTACCACATTGGCGGTCTATCGCAACCCGAGGCCGCCTTTTCGCGGCCCCCGCCCTTTCGCTCTGGCCTTTTCGCGATGCGCGATGTAGGCGCTGCTACAAATCTTCAGGAAAGAACGTAAATGGACCTGCGCAATATTGCGATCATCGCCCACGTGGACCACGGCAAGACCACGCTGGTGGACGAGCTTCTGAAACAATCCGGCGCCTTTCGCGCCGGTCAGGCCGTCGCCGAGCGCGCCATGGACAGCAACGATCTCGAACGCGAACGCGGCATCACCATCTTCGCCAAGCCTACGTCGGTGGTCTGGAAAGGCACCCGGATCAATATCGTCGATACGCCGGGCCATGCCGATTTCGGCGGCGAGGTCGAGCGGATCCTGTCGATGGTCGATGGCGTTGTGCTGCTTGTCGATGCCGCCGAAGGCCCGATGCCGCAGACCAAGTTCGTGACCTCCAAGGCGCTGGCGCTGGGCCTGCGCCCCATCGTCGTGCTCAACAAGGTCGACAAGCCCGATTCCGAACCCGACCGCGCGCTCAATGAATGTTTCGATCTCTTCGCCAATCTCGGCGCCGATGATGACCAACTCGATTTCCCGCACATGTATGCCTCCGGTCGCTCCGGCTGGGCCGATGCCGAGCTTGACGGCCCGCGCAAGGATCTGCACGCGCTGTTCAACCTGATCGTCAATCACGTGCCCGCACCGCGCCAGCTCAGGCATATCGACAAGGATTTCCGGATGCTCGCCACCACGCTGGGCGCCGATCCCTTTGTCGGCCGCGTCCTCACCGGCCGGGTCGAAGCCGGGCGGCTCAGGGTCGGCCAGACGGTGCAGGCGCTCAGCCGCATCGGCCAGAAGATCGAACAGTTCCGCGTCACCAAGATCCAGGCGTTTCGCGGTCTCACCATGGCCGATATCGAAGAGGCCCAGGCCGGCGATATCGTCTCCATCGCCGGCATGTCCAAGGCCACCGTGGCCGATACCATCTGTGCCCTGGCGGTCGAGACACCGATCGACGCTCAGCCGATCGACCCGCCGACGATTTCCGTCACCTTCGGCATCAATGACAGTCCGCTCGCCGGACGCGACGGCAAGAAAGTGCAATCGCGGGTGATCCGAGAACGGCTGATGAAAGAGGCCGAATCCAACGTCGCGATCAAGATTTCCGACACGCCGGGCGGCGAAGCCTTCGAGGTTGCGGGGCGCGGCGAATTGCAGATGGGCGTGCTGATCGAAAACATGCGCCGCGAAGGCTTCGAGCTGTCGATCTCGCGCCCGCAGGTGCTGATGCGCGAAATCGACGGCGTGCGCGTCGAGCCGATCGAGGAAGTCACCATCGACGTCGATGACGAATATTCCGGCGCCGTGATCGAAAAGATCACCGGCCCGCGCAAGGGCGAGATGACCGAGATGAAACCGGCCGGGGCCGGCAAGACCCGGATCATCGCGCATGTGCCATCGCGCGGTCTGATCGGCTATCACGGCGAATTCCTGACCGACACCCGCGGCACCGGCGTCTTGAACCGCGTGTTTCATGGCTGGGCACCGCACAAGGGGCCGATTCCGGGCCGCCGCGCCGGGGTTCTGATCTCGATGGAAAATGGCGAGGCCGTGGCCTATGCGCTGTGGAACCTCGAAGATCGCGGCAAGATGTTCATCTCGCCGCAGGAAAAGATCTACACCGGCATGATCATCGGCGAACACAGCCGCGAAAACGATCTCGAGGTGAACCCGCTCAAAGGCAAGAAGCTGACCAACGTGCGCGCCTCCGGTACCGATGAAGCCGTGCGCCTGACCACGCCGATCACGCTCTCGCTGGAACAGGCCATCGCCTATATCAACGATGACGAACTGGTCGAAGTCACGCCCAAGGCGATCCGCCTGCGCAAGCGCCATCTCGACCCGCACGAGCGCAAACGGGCAGCCAAGCAAAACTGACACGAACGCAAGTCGTAGGGTGGGGTTTCACCCCACCACCCGCTTCATTCCGTGGTCTCGACCACCATCAATTCGCGCTCGGATGCGCCGCGCGCATGGCTTAGTGCCTCCTGGTATTCCGGCGAGTTGTAACACGCCACGGCCGCGTCCACGCTCGGAAACTTCGCCACCACATTGCGGGGCCGCTCCTTGCCCTCAAGCTGAACAAACCGCCCGCCCCGGGCAATGAACTCCCCGCCATGTTTGGCAATCGCCGGTCCGGCCAGCTTGGCGTATTTGCCATAGGCCTCGGCATCCGTCACCGTCACATGCGCAATCCATAAAGCACCCATCCTATCCTCCGATCACGGCTTCTGCCGCCTTGATTGCCGCGTCCGCATTGGCCGCATCCCTGCCGCCGCCCTGGGCCATATCGGGCCGCCCGCCGCCGCCCTTGCCGCCCAGTTCGGCTACCGCTGCGCGCACCAGATCGACCGCCGACAGACTGCCGGTCAGGTCATCGGTGACGCCCGCCGCGACAGCCGCCTTGCCGCCCGCATCGGCGATCAGCAACACCGCGCCCGAGCCAAGCCGTTGTTTATGCTCGTCAATCAAGGCAGGCAGATCCTTGCCCGACACGCCCGAGAGCACCTGCGCCAGGAACGCAACGCCATTCACCTGGCGCGTTTCGGCGCTGGTGCCCTGCCCCGCGCCGCCGCCCATCGCCAGCTCGCGGCGCAGCTGCGCCACCTCGTTCTGAAGCGCCTTGCGCTCGTCAAGCAGCGCCTTCAGCCGCTCGGGCAACTCGCCCGGCTGGGCCTTCAGAGCGCCGGCCAATTCCGCCACCAGCCCGGCCTGGCGCTCGAGGTGTTCAAACGCCGCCGCCCCGGTCAGCGCCTCGATCCGGCGAACCCCGGCGCTCGAGGCGCTGTCGCCGAGGATCACACAGAGCCCGATATCGCCGGTTTGCGTCACATGGGTGCCGCCGCAAAGCTCGATCGAATAGGTCTCGCCGTTCATGCCCTTGCCGGTCGGCGCCATCCCCATCGACACCACCCGCACCTCGTCGCCATACTTCTCGCCGAACAGCGCCTGCGCCCCGATCGCGCGGGCATCGTCGGGTGTCATTATCCGGGTGGTTACCGGGCTGTTCTGGCGGATAAAGCGGTTTACTTCTTCACCGACCACGCGCAGTTCCTCGCCGCTCAGCCCCTTGGCGTGGCTGAAATCGAAGCGCAGCCGGTCCGCGGCATTGAGCGAGCCGCGCTGGGCGACATGATCGCCCAGATGCACCCGCAAGGCCTCGTGCAGAAGATGGGTCGCCGAATGGTTCGCGCGCACCTTGGCGCGCCGGCGGTGATCCACTTCCAGCGACACCGCATCGCCCACCGACAGCTGCCCGCGTTGCGGCACCAGCCGATGCGCGATCACCTTGCCTTCGGCGAATTTCTGCACGTCCGAGACATCGGAAATATCATCCATATCCTCGAGCCGCCGGATGTAACCATGATCGGCCACCTGCCCGCCGGCCTCGGCATAAAACGGCGTCTGGTTCAGCACCGCCCAGCCCTCCTCGCCCCTGGCCAGCGACCTGACCGCCGCACCCTCCCGGATCAGCGCCAGAACCTGGCCCTCGGCGGTCTCGGTGTCATAGCCGAGGAAATCGGTCGCGCCATGGGCATCGGCGATGTCGAACCAATGGCTCGCATCCGCCGCCTCGCCCGATCCGGCCCATGCCGCGCGCGCCTTGGCCTTCTGCTGCGCCATCGCCGCGTCGAAGCCCTCGGTATCGACCTCGCGATCCTTCTCACGCAGCGCATCCTGCGTCAGATCCAGCGGGAACCCATAGGTATCGTAAAGCTTGAACGCCGCCTCGCCCGACAGTGCCGCCCCCTCGGGCAGCCCGGCCAGTTCCTCGTCGAGCAGCTTGAGCCCGCGATCCAGCGTCGTCTTGAACCGGGTTTCCTCCAGCTCCAGCGTCTCCTCGATCAGGGCGCGCGCCCGGACCAGCTCGGGATAGGCCGCACCCATCTGGCTCACCAGCGCCGGCACCAGCTTGTGCATCACCGGATCGCTTGCCCCCAGCAAATGGGCATGACGCATCGCCCGGCGCATGATCCGGCGCAGCACATAGCCACGGCCATCGTTGCTCGGCATCACCCCGTCGGCGATCAGGAAACTGGTCGAGCGCAGATGATCGGCGATCACCCGGTGATGGGTCTTGCCCGGCCCGTCGGGATCGCTCGAGGTCTTGTCGGCCGACGCCTCGATCAGCGCACGCATCAGGTCGGTGTCGTAATTGTCATGCTTGCCCTGCAACAGCGCCCCGATCCGCTCCAGCCCCATACCAGTATCGATCGACTGCATGTCGAGCGGCACCATCGAGCCATCCTCGAACTGCTCGTTCTGCATGAAGACGATGTTCCAGATCTCGATGAACCGGTCGCCGTCCTCCTCCGGGCTGCCCGGCGGACCGCCCCAGATATGATCGCCATGGTCATAGAAAATCTCGGTGCAGGGTCCGCACGGCCCGGTCGGCCCCATCTGCCAGAAATTGTCGCTGGTGGCGATGCGGATGATCCGCTCTTCCGGCACCCCGACCTTCTTCCAGATCTCGAACGCCTCGTCATCGGTATGGTACACCGTGGTCCAGAGCCGCTTTGCATCGATCCCGAAATCGCGGGTGATCAGCTCCCAGGCATAGGCGATGGCATCGTCCTTGAAATAGTCGCCGAAGCTGAAATTGCCCAGCATTTCAAAGAAGGTATGGTGGCGCGCGGTATAGCCTACATTGTCGAGGTCATTATGCTTGCCGCCTGCGCGCACGCATTTCTGCGAGGTCGTCGCGCGCACATAGTCGCGCTTCTCGACGCCGGTGAACAGGTTCTTGAACTGCACCATGCCGGAATTGACGAACATCAATGTCGGGTCGTTGCGCGGCACCAGCGGCGAGCTGGGCACAACCTCGTGATCGTTCTTGGCGAAATAGGTGAGGAAGGTCGACCGGATGTCGTTCAGGCTGGGCATGTCTCGGGGCCTCTCGCGGCAGGAATTCGCTGGTTGTGGAGCGGTTTACCGCCAAGCCCTTCGGCTGTCCATGGGGCGGGCTCAAAGCGTGGCGATCTTGCTCAGCCGGTCGCCGTCGCGGATGCGCCCGTCGCGCGCGACGCTGCACAGGATCCCGCGCAGCCGCAGCTCCGGGTGGCCCGGTGCCGTCACCCAATCCTTGGCCGCGGCGCCATAGCGCACCTTCCACTTGACGCAGGCCTCGTTGAACACGTCCGAGACCTGCAACACCGCGCTGCCCGCCTGCAACAGCTGTCCCGCCGGCAGGTTGGCTTCGGACAGGTCCATGTCGACGATGAAGGTATCGCCCGGATGGGGCGTGGTGTCGCGGTCTCGCCAGACCAGGTCGAGCACGCGTTTCTGCAGGATGCAGATCTGAATGCCCGGATGCGGGCGGCCATCTTCCAGCGTCAGCCAGGGCTGCTCGGCCCAGCGTTCGCCGGGAATGCCCTCCCCCCGCGTGACGTCGATCTCTTCGACGAAGCGGCGCTGGTTGCGTCCAGGGCGCAGGCACAACATCTCGATGGCCGCCCCGGTTTTCGGGGCGGCCATGATGCCGGGAATGGCATTGTAGAGGTCTTCACGGGTGGCTTGGCTCATTCGGCCTCCGGCTAGTCGGGCTTTCGCGCGCCATCAGGCATTGTTGTGCCGCGCTCGTCAAGCCGGTCGCCGGTCTTAGCCGTCCAGCAGCGCGTCATCCGCATCGTCAGCAGCTCCTGGGGCATCGAGAATGTCGAACTCAAGCCCATGTGCCGCCCGGATCTTGTCCTCGATTTCCAGCGCAATCTTCGGGTTTTCCTTCATGAAGCTGCGGGCATTTTCGCGGCCCTGGCCGATGCGTTCATCGCCATAAGAGAACCAGGAGCCCGATTTCTGCACCACGCCGGCCGCCACGCCGAGATCCAGCAGCTCGCCGGTTTTCGAGATGCCTTCGCCATAGAGAATGTCGAATTCGACCTGGCGGAACGGCGGCGCCACCTTGTTCTTGACGACTTTCACGCGGGTCTGGTTGCCGATCACCTCGTCGCGATCCTTCACCGCACCGATCCGGCGGATATCGAGCCGCACCGAGGAGTAGAATTTCAGCGCATTGCCACCGGTCGTCGTCTCAGGTGAGCCGAACATCACGCCGATCTTCATCCGGATCTGGTTGATGAAAATCACCATGCAGTTGGTTCTCGAGATCGACCCCGTGAGCTTGCGCATCGCCTGACTCATCAGCCTTGCATGCACGCCAACGCTTGAATCACCCATATCGCCTTCCAGCTCGCTCTTGGGCGTCAGGGCGGCGACAGAATCGATCACCACCATGCTGACAGCACCCGAGCGCACCAGTGTATCGACGATCTCCAGCGCCTGCTCTCCGGTATCTGGCTGAGAAATCAGAAGTTCATCCAGGTTCACACCCAGCTTCTTGGCATATTGCGGGTCGAGCGCGTGTTCGGCATCGACAAAGGCGCAGACCCCGCCCTTTTTCTGTTCCTCGGCGATCACATGCAGCGTCAGCGTGGTCTTGCCTGAGCTTTCCGGCCCGTAAATCTCGACCACCCGGCCTTTGGGCAATCCGCCGATCCCCAACGCTATGTCGAGCCCCAACGAGCCGGTCGAGGTCGATTCGATCTGCTGCACCGGATTGTCGGCCCCCAACCGCATGATCGAGCCTTTGCCGAACTGCCGTTCGATCTGCGCCAGCGCGCTGTCGAGC
>CBDUGF010000064.1:0-19649 GCA_965366835.1 uncultured Rhodobacterales bacterium | reverse complement strand
TATTGATGGAGAATGACCATGAAATTTCTTATCAGTTCAGCACTTATTGCCTTGGCTACGGCTAGCTTTTCGACCCGAGCAATCGCCGATTCCGCGGGCGAACGCGAATTTCAGAACTACTGCGCCTCCTGCCATGGCGCCGCCGGCATGGGTGCAGGGCCGATGGCCGAATACCTCAATGTCCCGGTCCCGGACCTGACCCAGATCGCCGCGCGCAACGAAGGCAAGTTTCCCTTCCTTGAGGTGATTCACATCATCGACGGGCGAACCGGGCTCAAGGGCCACGGCTCGTCAATGCCGGTCTGGGGCACCCAGTTCATGATCGAAGCCGGCGACACGATGGCCGGCGACTACAGTTCGTTCAATGAGGTGCGCGGCAGGGTTCTCTCTCTGGGCTATTACTTGGAATCAATCCAGAAGTAATCCGGCGAACAGGCAATGCCACAGGCGAGCGGGCTCCGGCAACGGGGCCCGTTTCGCGTTCCTCCTTAAGTAAAATGCGCGCACCCGGCCGTTTCGTGCCGTTCCGGCCCTCGCCACAACACCGGCCCTCACACCCCCGTGACCCGCCAGTCACATCCCTTGTCATTGCGCTCCCCCGCCCCCACCCTCGGAGGCGAGCGAAAGGATCCCTCATGTCGACGCAGAAAATCACCTTCCCCGGTCACGGCGGCCATAAACTGGCTGCGCGGCTCGATATGCCCGATGGCCCGCACCTGGCCACTGCGCTGTTTGCCCATTGCTTCACCTGCTCCAAGGATATCCCGGCGGCGCGGCGCATCGCCGGGCGGCTGGCGGCGGCGGGCATCGCCGTGCTGCGCTTCGACTTTACCGGGCTCGGCCATTCCGAAGGCGAATTCGCCAACACCACCTTCGCCACCAATCTCGACGATCTGCGCGCTGCCGCCAAATGGCTGGCCGAGAATGACATGGCCCCCGACCTGCTGATCGGCCACAGCCTCGGTGGCGCCGCCATTCTGCGCGTGGCCGCCGATATCGCCTCCGCCCGCGCCGTCGTCACCCTCGCCGCGCCGTTCGATCCGGCCCATGTGACCCAGAATTTCTCCGATGACATCGAAAAGATCTGCGCCGAGGGCGAAGCCGTCGTCGATCTCGGCGGGCGCCCCTTCACCATCCGGCGCGACTTCATCGAAGACATCAACGCGCAGGACATGAAAGCCGCCGTCTCGGGGCTGAAAAAGGCGCTCCTGGTGCTGCACGCTCCGCGCGACGGTATTGTCGGCATCGACAACGCTGCCGATATCTTCAAGACCGCCAAACACCCCAAGAGCTTCGTCACCCTGGATGACGCCGATCACCTGATCAGCCGCGCGGGCGATGCCGAATACGCCGCCGAGGTGATTGCCGCCTGGGCCCAGCGCTATCTCAAGCTCACGCCTCCCGCGCCGCCCCCTGGCGCGCCCGAAGGTATCACAAGGGTCAGCGAGGCCGACCCCGAAGGCTTCCTGCAAGACGTCATGTCAGGCCCGGCGCATCATGTACTCGCCGACGAGCCCGAAGCCTATGGCGGCACCAATCGCGGCATGTCGCCCTATGGCTTCCTTGCCGCCGCGCTCGGCGCCTGCACCTCGATGACGATCCGCATGTATGCAAGGCGCAAGGGCTGGCCGCTCGATCATGTCAGCGTCGATGTCAGCCATTCCAAGGTCCACGCCCAGGACGCCGGCGCCGGCAACAGTGACAAGATCGACGCGTTCCGCCGCAAGATCCGACTGACCGGCGCTCTGGATCAAGACCAGCGTGCGCGCCTCTTGGAGATCGCCGACAAATGCCCGGTGCATCGCACGCTCGAACGATCCTCCGAGATCGTCACCGAGCTGGCCGCGCCCGACTGACGCCGCACAAGCGTAGGCCGGGGAATTCCCCGGCCAACCCTTACTCGCAAATTCCAGCCCGAAAGATCAGCCGCGCCCGCGCCCGATCAACTTCCAGCCCGCGGGCAGCACCAACGCCGCCAGCGCCAGCTTCAGCGCGTCACCGGCCAGGAAATTCACCATGCCGAACTGAAGCACCCAGCCGATGCCCTTCTCGGCAGCGAAAAGCCAGCCCATCCAGGCCAGGCCGAAGCCATAGATCACCCCGTTGCCCAGCAGCATCGCCGCCGCCACACCGCGCACCGACCGGTCCCAGCCGCGCCGTGCCAGCGCCCCCATCAGCGCCGCCGCCGCAACGAACCCGGCCAGATAGCCGCCCGTCGGTCCCGCCATATAGGCCAGCCCAGCGCTTTCACCGGCGAAAACGCTCATTCCCAGCGCACCCAGCGCCAGATAGCCCAGCATCGTCGCAACTCCCAGCCGCGGCCCATAGCTCGCGCCAATCACCAGCACCGCGAAGGTCTGCATGGTCACAGGCACCGGCCACATCGGCACCCTGATCTTCGCCGCCAGCGCCAGCGCAGCGATCCCCGCCAGGATCAGAATCGCCTGGTGCAGCCGCTGCATCGCGCTGCTCCCGGCGCCGAATGTTTCCGCCAGAACCCGGTGTGTCATGCTTGCTGCCAATGTCTTGTCCCCCTTGAAGGTTTTGTTTTCGCGAAGTTTCTGCACCAGCAGCATGGCGGGCGCAAGACCAAAGCCGCACCGCAGCAACGCCTCAAATTGATCTAGATCAAGGCTTTCTTCTCGGCCTGCGGTCAGTCTCACCCCATTCTGCCGGGGTTTCTGTTGCGAGACCTCCAGGCAATCCTTGGAGGATGACATGGGTTTCTTTTCCAAACTGGGCAACAGCGCCGATCTGGTCACCGGCCTGTCCGAGCGCCTCGGCATCGATCTGCGCGGCCCGATGCTGCGCAACCCCGATCAGGCTGCAAGCGATTACCGCAGCATGGTCCTGCGCTGCTCGGCTTGCACCGATCAGGTCGATTGCGCCGAACGTCAGGCCAAGTCGGATCACTTCGACGCCGCGCCCGAGTATTGCATGAACAAGGACATATTCGATCAGCAGCACTGATCGAGATTGACTGCCTCGCCCTGCGACGGCGAGCGTCAGAATTCGTCCGCACGCCTGTTTGCACCACCATGCGGCAGCCCACCGACCCGATGAAAGATATTTCCTGAAAGGCATGCTCCGCGCCTGCGGCTGCGCGCCTCACACCCAAGCGTTGCGCGATCTCCCCCGCTCCGCCTTCCCGCTGTCACCAAACCAATGCCCAACCGCCCGATTCCGGCGCTCCAGCCTTGTCGTTCCCGTGTCGGCGTTCTAAACCGCCTGCAAACACGCGCACCCACCGCAGCCAGATGAAGGCCATGACATGATCCCCCGCTATTCCCGCCCCGAGATGGTGGCCATCTGGTCGCCCGCCACCAAGTTCCGCATCTGGTATGAAATCGAAGCCCATGCCTGCGACGCGCAAGCCGCCCTCGGCGTGATTCCGCAGGCAAATGCCGAAGCCGTCTGGAAGGCAAAGGACGTCGAGTTCGACGTCGCCCGCATCGACGAGATCGAGGCCGTCACCAAACACGATGTGATCGCCTTCCTCACCCACCTGGCCGAGATTATCGGCAACGATGTCGCCCGCTTTGTGCATCAGGGCATGACCAGCTCGGATGTGCTCGACACCACCTTCAATGTCCAGCTGGTGCGCGCCACCGACATCCTGATCGAGGATATGAAGGCGCTGCTCGCCGCGCTGAAAAAGCGCGCTTACGAGCACAAGGACACCATCCGCATCGGCCGCTCCCATGGCATCCATGCCGAGCCCACCACCATGGGCCTGACCTTCGCACGGTTCTACGCCGAGATGGACCGCAACCTCAATCGCCTCAAGAAGGCCCGGATGGAGATCGCCACCGGCGCCATCTCCGGCGCGGTCGGCACCTTCGCCAATATCGACCCTGCGGTCGAGGAACATGTCTGCAAACAGTTGGGGCTCGAGCCCGAACCGATCTCCACCCAGGTGATCCCGCGCGACCGTCACGCCGCCTTCTTCGCCACCCTCGGCGTGGTCGGCAGCTCGATCGAGAACGTCGCCACTGAAATCCGCCACATGCAGCGCACCGAGGTGCTGGAAGCCGAAGAGTTCTTCTCCGCCGGTCAGAAAGGCTCCTCGGCGATGCCGCACAAGCGCAACCCGGTGTTGACCGAAAACCTCACCGGACTGGCCCGCCTGGTGCGCATGGCGGTGGTGCCGGCGATGGAAAACGTGGCGCTGTGGCACGAGCGCGACATCTCGCACAGCTCGGTCGAACGCAACATCGGCCCCGATACCACGATCACCCTCGATTTCGCCCTTTCCCGGCTCACCAACGTGATCGAAAAGCTGGTGATCTACCCCGACAACATGCTCGCCAACATGAACAAGTTCCGCGGCCTGGTGATGTCCCAGCGCGTGCTGCTCGCGCTCACCCAGGCCGGGGTCAGCCGCGAAGACGCCTACAAGCTGGTTCAGCGCAACGCCATGAAGGTCTGGGAGAAAGGCGCGGATTTCCGCGAGGAGCTGCTCGCCGACCCCGAGGTCACGGCCGCGCTCTCCGCCGAAGAAATCAACGAAAAATTCGACCTCGCCTATCACACCAAACACGTCGATACGATCTTCGCCCGGGTATTCAAGGACTGACCCACCCCTTTTTCTTGGCAAAAATACTCAAAATTCCGCCCCCTCCGCCGATTCAACGCCAGCCATTTCCTTCCCTCCCCCTCGGCTCTAGCCGGGTGGGTGGGCGGGCGACGGGCCGAGGCGGCGCCTCTCCCCCGGTAAGATCAGAGATGATTTCCCGCCGCGATCATGCTATCCTGCCCGCATCCCAACCGCGAAAGGACACGAGATGAAACTCAAACTTGCCGTGCTGGCCCTTCTCCTCGCGCCGTCGTTGGCCTTCGCCTCCTGCCCGGCCCACGAACAGCAGGCCCTGTCCTGCGCCGAAGGCTCGGTCTATGATGCCGCCAGCGGAACCTGCAAGCCTCAAGCCAACAGCTGAGACTGCCTCTCCTTTTCAGACCATGCGACACGGGCTCGGGATAACTTCCCGGGCCCGGTTCATTTTCAGCAATCCTTTACCCTTGCGGGGCTACTCTGCGGCTTGATCAGACCGAGACGAGGACACCGCCCGTGACCCCACCTGCACGCCAGCTCGCCCATCGCGATTCGCCTGCCGCGCCTGCCGCGTTCAAGCCGGGTCAGCTCGACACCCGCCAGAAGGCCGCGATCATCGTGCGCTTCCTGTTGCAGGAAGGCGCCGACGTGCCGCTGGCGCAGCTGCCCGACGATCTGCAAACCGCGCTGACCCAGCAGATGGGCGCGATGCGCTATATCGACCGCGCCACGCTGCAAAAGGTGGTGGGCGAATTCGCCGACGAGCTCGAGGCGATGGGCCTGACCTTTCCGCGCGGCCTCGCCGGTGCGCTCACAGCCCTTGATGGCAAGATTTCGCCACAGACCGCCGCGCGCCTGCGCAAGGAGGCCGGCGTGCGCCAGATCGGCGATCCCTGGACCTTCATCCGCGATCTGCCGGTCGACAAGCTGCTGCCGATCGTCGAGCGCGAAAGCACCGAGGTCTCGGCAGTGTTGCTGTCCAAGCTGCCGGTGCCCAAGGCCGCCGAGCTTCTGGGCAAGCTGCCTGGCGCGCGCGCCCGCCGCATCACCCACGCGGTCTCGCTTACCAGCAAGGTCACGCCCGACGCGGTCGACCGGATCGGCCTGTCGCTGGCCGCCCAGTTCGAATTGCAGCCCCTGCGCGCCTTCGAGGACGATCCCGAGGAACGCCTTGGCGCCATCCTCAATGTCAGCCAGGCCGGCACCCGCGAAGACGTGCTGAGCGGGCTTGACGAGGACGATGCCGATTTCTCCCAGCGGGTGCGCAAGGCGATCTTCACCTTCGCCAATATCCCGGCGCGTATTCAGGCCGCCGACATGCCCAGGATCGTGCGCGATGCCGATCCCGCGGCGCTGGTCACGGCGCTCGCCTATGCCCTCGCCAGCACCGATCAGGGCGTCACGGAAACGGTCGAATTCATCCTCGCCAACATCTCCAAACGGATGGGGGAAAGCCTGCGCGAGGAAGCGGGCGAAAAGGGCAAGGTCAAACCGAAAGACGGCGAAGCCGCGTTCAACGATGTCGTCGGCGTGATCCGCGATCTGCTGGCGACCGGAGAGATCACGTTGGTCGACCCCGACGAAGATGGCGAGGACTGACCGCGCGTCTGCCCTCTGGACAGCGCCGCAGTCGCCGCCTACCCTCTTGTCATGAGTGACAACAGCAACGATTTCGACGGCCGCCGCTGGCACGACATGGGCGGTCAGCCTGCCGGGCCAGTGCCGCGCGATGAGCATGATTTCGCGCTCTGGGAAAAGCGCGTCGATGCGCTGCAGGTGCTGATGAGTTCCAAGGGCCATTTCACGGTCGACGGGTTGCGCCGCGCGCTCGAGGACATGGGCGAAGACGCCTACGAGAAATTCTCCTACTACGAGCGCTGGATCGCGGCGGTGAACCAGAACCTGATCGAGGCCGGGCTCTACACGCTCGAAGAACTGGGCACGAAAATGCAGGCGGTGCGCCAGCGTGGCGAAAGTTATGGTGAGGCCAGTGGCTGAGCCCTCGCCGCAAAAGGTGCGCGTCAAGGCGATGATGCCGCCCGGCCATGTCCGCGCACCAACCTATCTGCGCGGCAAGACCGGCGTGATCGAGCGCGCGCTCGGCGCCTTCGCCAACCCCGAACAGCTGGCCTATGGGCTCGAGGCTGAGCAACAGCCGCTCTACCGCGTGCGCTTCACAATGGCGGAAATCTGGGGCGCCGCAGCCGAACGCCCCACCGACACGCTCGATGCCGAGATCTTCGCCCATTGGCTGGAACCGGTCGAATGACACATGATCAACGCCGCAAGGTGCGTGCTTGCACACACCATCCCCGCCCAAACAAAGGCGCCTGCCATGCCGCATGACCATCACGATCACGATCACGACCATTTCCACCATGACGGCATGTCCTCCTCCGGCCATCCCTATCGCCAAGACAACGACGCGCCGCTGACCTATTGGCAGACCATGGAAATCGCCGTGCGCGAAATCCTGATCGAAAAGGGCCACGTCACCCCGGCGGAAATCGCCGAGCAGATCGACGCGATGGATGCCCGCACCCCCGCCAACGGCGCCGCCGTCGTGGCCCGTGCCTGGGTCGATCCCGCCTTCAAGGAGCGGCTGTTGGACAATGCCTCCGATGCCAGCCGCGAGATGGGCTTCGATATCGGCGCGCTCAACCTGATCGCGGTCGAAAACACTCCAAAGGTCCACAATCTCATCGTCTGCACCCTCTGCTCGTGTTATCCGCGCAACCTGCTCGGCCTGCCGCCGGATTGGTACAAGACCCGCGCCTATCGCTCCCGCGCCGTCAAGGAACCGCGCAAGGTGCTTGAGGAATTCGGCGTAACCCTGCCTGAAAAAACACAAATCCGCGTCCATGACAGCACCGCAGACATGCGCTATATCGTACTGCCCGCCCGCCCCGAAGGCACCGAAGGGCTGGACGAGGCCGCGTTAGCCGCGCTCGTGACCCGCGACAGCATGATCGGCACCGGGATCGCGAAATCGCCCTGATGCGCGCGCTTTCTCCCAAGGCCGGAGCGATCCTGCTGATGATCGCCGCCATTTTCATGTTCTCCTCGATGGATGCTTTGGCCAAGCTCCTGGCCCAGCGCATAGGCACCATGCCGACCCTCTGGGTGCGCTATCTCGGCCAGACATTGCTGGTCTTCGTGCTGGTCGCCCCGCGCCTGCGCTCGGTGCTGCGCACCCGCTATCCCCGGCTGCAACTGGCCCGCTCGGTTTACCTGATGTGCGCCACGATCTTTTTCTTCTTCGGCATCTCCAATATCGGCCTCGCCGAAGCCGCCGCGATCATGTCCACCAATCCCTTGTTCATCACCCTTGGCGCCGCCGTCTTTCTCGGCGAAAAGTTCGGGCTGCGCCGCGCCATGGCCATTGCCGCCGCCTGCATCGGCGCGTTTTTCGTGATCCGCCCCGGCGCCGATGTGTTCACCGCCTATTCGCTGCTGCCGCTCGGTGCCGCGATCTGCTATTCCGCCTATGCCCTCACCACCCGCTTCGTCGGGCGCGATGAGGATGCATGGACCTCGCTGTTTTACACCGCGCTGTTCGGCGCCGTGGTGCTCTCCGCCGCCGTGCCCTTCTTCTGGCAGCCGCTCTCGCCCGGTGACTTGCCGATCATGCTCGGCATCGCGCTCTGCGGCACGCTCGGTCAGCTTGCGTTGATCCGCGCCCTGATGGCAGGCGAAGCCGCGATGCTGGCGCCCTTCGCCTATTTCGGCCTGCTGTTTTCCACCTTCTATGGCGCCGCCATCTTCGCCGACTTCCCAGACAGCCTGACTATCGCGGGCGGGCTCGTGATCGCCGGCGCGGGGATTTACGTCTGGTATCGCGAAACCGTGGTCAAACCCGACTAAGCCACAGCCAACACCAAAATCCGCGCCTGTTGTGGCGCGAAAGACTCAGTTCAACCCCTTGGATTCGCTGAATTCCCCAAGCTTCCCTTCCAAGCGGTCACCGGCCTCGGTGCAGCGCCACTTTTTTGCCGTATTTGCTCCTTAGAGACGACAGGAAAGGCAGGCACAAGTCCTTCCAACGAAGAATAAGATAGGCAGGAACAAGACCCGTGGAAGCCAGATATCTGGTGACCGATCTTTTTTTGCGCGCGTTTCGCGCAGATCGGCCCAACGAGCCCAAATCCCCGCCCCGTCCTGCCGCCGCGCAGGGAAAATTTCTATTGGCCGCCCTCGCCCGACCGGGCCGACGCAGCACGCTGATCGTTCAACTGGGGAGGCAATAGGCCATGCGCAATCATCTGCTGCCCTTCTGCCTGCTGCTTGTCGGCTGCATGCCGGGCGCGGTTCCCGATCAGGCGTCGCGCGCGGCCCAGCCCGCCTCGATGAGCGCCCTGCCTCCGATCAAGACCTTTTCCACCCCGGCACCGGCGCGCCCGTTGCGCTCCAACGCCGACATCGCCCGCGATTTTCTCGAGCTGGCCTTCAAGCTGGAATCGGGCCGCGAATTGCCGGTGTTCACCCGCTTCGAACAGCCGATCACGATCCGCGTTACCGGCGCGGCGCCGCCCACCCTGATGCCCGATCTCTCACGTCTGGTCTATCGGCTCAACAACGAGGCCGGGCTCCAGGTCTTGCTGACGCGGCAACCCCGGGCCAACATCACGGTTCAGGCCGTGACCCGCGCCCAGATCCGGCGCAACCTGCCCCATGCCGCCTGTTTCGTGGTCCCCAACATCACCGACATTTCCGAGTATCGCGCCGCGCGCCGCTCCTCGACGGCCAACTGGGGCCTGCTGCGCAAACGTGAGAAGATGGCGGTGTTCTTACCCTCGGATGCCTCGCCGCAGGAAGTGCGCGATTGTCTGCACGAGGAACTGGCCCAGGCCATCGGCCCGCTCAACGATCTCTACCGCCTGCCCGATTCGGTATTCAACGACGATAATGTCCACACCGTTCTGACCGGGTTCGACATGCTGATCCTGCGCGCCTATTACGCGCCCGAGCTGAGCAACGGCATGACCCATCGACAGGTCGCCGCGCGCCTGCCCGCCATCCTCGCCCGGCTCAATCCCGACGGCGAACGCGCCGCCAGCTTTCGTCCGGCGCCGACCCCGCGCAGCTGGATCAAGGCGATCCAGACCGCCCTTGGCCCCGGTGCCAACCACGCCCAGCGCCGCACGGCAGCGCGCCAGGCGCTGCAAATCGCCCAATCGCTGGGCTGGCAGGACCATCGCCGCGCATTCGCCCACTATGCCATGGGACGGCTCTCCGCCGCCGCCGATCCCGAAGCCGCGCTTGGCCATTTCAAGACCGCCGAACGTTTCTATCAAGCCTCGCCGCACACCACGCTGCACCGCGCCTATGTCGCCTCGCAGCTGGCCGCCCACGCCCTGACCCAGGGCGACGGGCGCGGCGCGCTGGCCTATGTCAACGGCGCCATCCCCGTTGCCGCTCGGCACGAGAACGCCGCCCTGCTGTCCACGCTGATGCTGTTGCGCGCAGAAGCGCTCGAGCTCACCGGGCGCGCCTCGGAAGCCGCCACCGTTCGGCTGGACAGTCTGGGCTGGGCGCGTTACGGATTCGGCGCGGACTGGGCAGTGCGTGCGAAAATGCGCGAAATCGGCGCCCTCAATCCGCTGAAAGGCAATCGCGGGTAAGATCACATGGTCTGGATCGGAGCCGTCCTGGGGATGCTCATCGGCATCCTCACGGCAAAACGGCGGGGCGGCAAGGCGCTCGACATGGCGCAATACGGCGCCGTGTTCGCCATCCTCTTCGCCATCGCCGCGCTGATCGTCAATGTCGTGATCCTGCGCTCGGGCGGAGGATAGAAACAATGTTCGTTCCCTTCTTCCACGCTCTGCGCAGCGCCGGCATTCCGGTCAGCTTGCGTGAATACCTCACCTTCCTCGAAGGCATGAGCCGCGGTCTCGTGACCTATGACATCGACGGGTTCTACTTCCTGTCGCGCACTGCGATGGTGAAGGACGAACGCAACCTCGACAAGTTCGACCGCGCCTTTGCCGCCGCCTTCAAGGGGATCGAACAGATCTCGCTCTCCGACGTGCTCGAAGCGGTGGATATCCCCGGCGACTGGCTGGAAAAGATGGCCGAAAAGCATCTCAGCCCCGAGGAGATGGAAGAGATCAAATCGCTCGGCGGCTTCGATGCGCTGATGGAGGCGCTGAAAAAGCGGCTCGAAGAACAGGACAGCCGCCACCAGGGCGGCAGCAAATGGATCGGCACCGCCGGCACCTCGCCCTTCGGCGCCCATGGCTACAACCCCGAAGGCGTGCGCATCGGCCAGAACGAGAGCCGCCACCAGCGCGCGGTCAAGGTCTGGGACAAACGCGAGTTCAAGAACCTCGACGGCGATGTCGAGCTCGGCACCCGCAACATCAAGGTGGCGCTCAAGCGCCTGCGCCGCTGGGCTCGCGACGGAGCCGATGAGGAGCTCGATCTCGACGGCACGATCCGCGCCACCGCCGAGCATGGCTATCTCGATGTCAAGACTCGCCCCGAGAGGCGCAACGCGGTCAAGGTGTTGCTGTTCCTCGACGCCGGCGGTTCGATGGATCCGCATATCAAGGTGGTGGAGGAGTTGTTCTCCGCCGCGCGTACCGAGTTCAAGCATCTCGAATACTACTATTTCCACAACTGCCTCTATGAGGGCGTCTGGCGCGACAATCGCCGCCGGTGGGACGCCCAGACCCCCACCTGGGAGGTGCTGCGCACCTATGGTTCTGATTACAAATGCATATTCGTCGGCGACGCTTCGATGAGCCCCTACGAAATCGCCTATCCCGGCGGCGCCAATGAACACTGGAACGCCGAAGCCGGCCAGGTCTGGCTCAGCCGGGCGCGCGAACAATGGCCGAGCCACATGTGGATCAACCCGGTGCCGGAAAAATACTGGGGCTATACCCATTCCATCGGCATGATCCGCGAAATCTTCGAAGACCGCATGGTGCCAATGACGCTCAAAGGCATCGAACAGGGCATGCGCGAGCTCACGAGGTGAGCGCGCTGCGCACCGATCTGATCCAGTTGAGCGCCTGCGGCGCACAGGATTTTTTGATTGGGGCTCTGCCCCAAACCCCGGGATACTTTTGGTCAGAGGAAGGCAACACCCTCAAAGGTTCAGCCCCCCGCGCGAAACGAGGGGCCTTCCCCTGACACGGCCATCGGCGTCCCCGCCTGTACCGCACAACCAATATCCTGCATCTAGGTTAACAATCCGTTGCGTCCCCTGACCGGAAACATCCCGGGGAGAGGTCACAAATTCTGCAAGTTTCGTGATTGAGGGGCTGGCCCCTCGCTCCAAACCCTACGGCAGTGCAACAGCGTGAATTTCAAACCGACTCGAACAGCCGCCCCGGCGCCCATCCCCGTGCATCGACGCCTGCCAGCCTCAGCATATGCCAGATCAGCGCAAGGTTCGATGAGACCACCGGAAGCCCGGTCGCCGCCTCGCCCCGTTGCAGAATTCCCAAAACCCGCAGATTCGTGCAGCTGGCAAAGATCGCCTCACAGCCCTCTGTATTACCGAGAGATTTTATCGCTGCAAGTGTATCCTCTTCGGTGATTCGCGCGACTGTCCAGTCATCGCTCCGGTTGAAGCTCGCTTGCGCCAGAACCTCGATTCCGGCTTGCCCGAGCACGTCGATCAGGGGCGTGGTGACACTCTCCACATAGGGCGTCAGCAAGGCGATCCGGCGGGCGTTCAAGGCGTCCAGCGCCGCCAGCACCGCGCTCAACGGATTGCTCACCGCCGCGGCTGGTTGTGCCTGCTCGATCAGCGCCGCGACCCGGTCTGGCCCGATCACCGTCGCGCCCGAGGTGCAGCCATAGCCTATCGCGTCCAACGCTTTGGGCAGCAAAGCCGCGGTGGCGCACATATGCGCTTCCATGGTTTTCAATGTGTCCGGCGTCACATCCGCCTCGGCAGGAATGCGGGCATGCAGCAGGCTCACCGGTCTGTTCGCCAGAATTCCGCGGGCTTCGTTCTCCAGCGTCTCGTCGGTCGACAACACGATCAGCCCCAGCCGCGCCTGCCCGCCAAAGCCCTCGTCGAGGTGAAAATCCAAGTCCATCGCACGCCCCCTGCCTGACAACTTCGCATGAAAACCCGGCGCCGCAAACCCGGGCTATGCAGGCCCGGCAATTTCGCGCAAACTCCGCCCGAAACCGCCGCCGCGAAAAGGAACAGCGCTTGTCCGATGCTCCCATCACCCATATCGACCCTGCCGGTTTCGCCGCCGATCCCTACCCCACGCTCGCCACCATGCGCGCCAGCACGCCGGTCACCTACGTGCCCGAACTGGGGGCCACGCTGTTCACCAGGCGCGACGATATCTTCGAACAGGAAAAGCGGGTCGACGTGTTCTCCTCTCATCAGCCTGACGGCTTGATGACGATCCTGATGGGCGAAAACATGATGCGCAAGGACGACCCGGCCCATGCCATCGAGCGCAAGGCGCTGTTTCCCAGCCTCTCGCCCAGGACCGCGCGCGATCACTGGGCGCCGCAGTTTCGCGAAAAGGCCGAGGCCATCCTCTCCGACCTGTCGCCAAAGGGTGAATGCGACCTGGTGCGCGACTATGCCATGCCGGTCTCGGCCGAGGCTCTCAAGCTGGTCACCGGACTTACCAACATGGCGGCAGCCGAGCTTGACCGGGTCAGCCAGGGTATGATCGACGGCTGTTCCAACTATGCCGGAGATGCCGCGATCGAGGCCAATTGCCATGATTGCACCGCTTCGATCGACACGCATATCACCGAAATGATGCCGCTGCTGGCCAGCTCGCCCGACCTCTCCGCGCTATCGATCCAGATGCAGGCCGGGCTCGACGAGGCCGCCACCCGCGCCAATATCAAGCTGATCATCTCGGGCGGGCAGAACGAGCCGCGCGATGCCATCGCCGGTGCCGCCTGGGCGCTGCTCAACCATCCCGATCAGCATGCCCTGATCCAGGCCGGCAAAGCCAGCTATGCCCAGGCGTTCGAGGAATATGTCCGCTGGATTTCCCCGATCGGCATGTCGCCGCGCCGCGTCGCCCGCCCCGATACCACCTGCAGCGTCACTTTCGCGCCCGAAGACCGGGTGTTTTTCATGTTCTCCTCCGCCGGGCGCGACGAGGTCCATTTCACAGACCCGGAGCGCTTCGAGATCACCCGCAACACCGCTGCCGCGATCCCGTTCGGCGCCGGACCGCATTTCTGCGGCGGCGCCGCCATCGCCCGCACCCTGATCGCCGATATCGCCCTGCCGCTGTTGTTCCGGCACCTGCCCGGTCTGCGCCTCACCGGCGAGGCCCCGTTCCATGGCTGGGCCTTTCGAGGCCCCCGCGCGATGCCCGTCGCCTGGACGCTCTAGCCTTGCCCCGGCGCGCGCCCTGCCCCATATCTTTCTCATGCTGCGTTTCACACCCATCCTTCTGGCCCTGCTCTACGGCATCGTGCTCTATCGCTTCTCGGCCTGGCGCACCGCGCGCGAGCTTGACTCGAAATCGAGCGAACTTGCCGATCCGTCGCTGAAGCCGCTGTTCGATCGCATGGCCGCCGCGCTCGACCTGCCGCGCATCCGTGTGCATCTCTACGAGGTCGAGCCGGTAAATGGCCTGGCCGCGCCGGATGGCCGCATCTTCCTCACCCGCGGATTTTACAACAAATACCGCGCTGGAGAGGTCACCGGCGAAGAGCTCGCCTCGGTGATCGCGCATGAACTCGGCCACGTGGCCCTGGGCCATTCGCGCCGCCGGATGATCGACTTTTCCGGGCAAAATGCCATCCGCACCGCGCTGATGATGGTGCTGGGCCGCTTCATCCCCGGCATCGGCCCCTATCTCGCCGGGCTGCTCACATCGCTGGTCGCCGCCCGCCTGTCGCGCTCGGATGAATACGAGGCCGATGAATATGCCTCCGCCCTGCTCACCAAGGCGGGCATCGGCACGGCACCGCAGAAATCGCTGTTCACCAAGCTCGAGGCGCTGACCCAATCCAGCATGGGCAGCGCTCCAGCCTGGCTGCTGTCGCATCCCAAGACCGCCGAGCGGATCAAGGCCATAGAAACGCTTGAGAAAAAGTGGTCCTGAGCCTTTTCATCTTTCTAAAAATACTCAAACTCCCACCGGCACCGCCGGCACCGCGCTGCGAATTCTCGCGCGCCTTGCCCTCAATCCAGCGCCGCGCTCACCGCCTTGCCGAGCCGTGGCAGCCGTGCCTTCTTCATCAGCCCGCGCGCGCTCCAGTCTTGCTGCGAAAGTCGGCGCGCCTCATCCAGGACCGCGCGCACCACGTCCTCGACCCCGCGCTGATCCGCCTGCCAGAACCCCAGCAGAAACGTATCCGGATCGGCCCGGCTCACGCCTTCCTCGGCCAGCACGCCGCGCGGAAAATCGCTCGCGTTCAGCGTCACGATCAGATCCGCCGACCCGGCCACAGCCGCCGCCAGCACATGCACGTCATGTGCGTCCGGCAGCCACAATCGCGCCTCCAGCGACGGTTTCCAACCTACAGTTGCCTCAGGCCAACGCACCCCCAGGAGCGCCGCCTCGCCGCGCGCCTGAGCCTCACCTTCCGGGCCGAGCTTTGCCGCCGCCCGGGCCCATTCCTCAAGGATGCGCGCCGACCACAACGGCGTGAATGCCCCGGTCGCCGCCACGCCCAGCAGCACCTCGCGCATCACCGTGGGATAGAGCACGCAGGTATCCAGAACCGCCCTCACAGCCGGAAAAACAACGCCTTGAGATAGCCCGACTCGGCCAGTTGCGGATGCATCGGATGGTCCGGCCCGGCAAAGCCGGTATGGATCAGCGCGCCGCTGCGCCCGGCGCGGCCCAGCCCGCGGATCGAGGCCGCCCGGAACCGCTCCAGATCAGCGGCATGCGAACACGAGCACAGCCCCAGAATACCGCCCTCGGCGACCAATCCGGCGGCCATCCGCGCCAGCTTCTCATAGGCGCGCAACCCCGGCTCCAGCGCCTGTTTGTTCGGCGCAAAAGCCGGTGGATCGCAGATCACCATATCGAATGTCGCGCCTTCATCGGCCAGCGCGCTCATCACCTCGAAGGCATCGCCCTTGCGGGTGGCAAACCGTGCGGCCATGCCCATCCGCGCCGCGCCTGCCTCGGCCAGCGCCAGCGCCGGGGCCGAACCATCCACCGCCAGCGCGCGCTCTGCGCCTCCCGCCAGGCAGGCCAGCGCGAAGCCGCCGACATGCGAAAACACATCGAGCACGGTCGCACCCCGCGCCAGCCGCGCGGCAAACCCATGATTGTCGCGCTGATCGTAGAACAGCCCGGTTTTCTGCCCGCCGGTCAGGTCGGCCATATAGCTGGCGCCGTTCATCTCCACAGGCAAAGCTTCCTCGGGCGCCACCCCCAAGAGTACGGCTTGCGCCTCGTCGAGCCCTTCCAGAACCCGCGCCCGCCCGCCGGCATTCTTTAGGATAGTGGTCACACCCGTGACTTCGGCCAGCGCCGCGCTCAGATCGTCCAGCATGGCCTCGGCCCAGGCCGCGTTGGGCTGGATCACCGCCACATCGCCGAACCGGTCGATCACCACGCCGGGCAAGCCATCGCCCTCGGCATGGATCAGGCGATAGAACGGCGCCGCATAGATCCTCGCGCGCAGCTCGAGCGCCCGCCTCAGCCTCGCCGCAAGCCAGGCGCGATCGATCACAGCCGCCGGGTCGGGGTCGAGCATCCGGCAAAAAATCTTGGATTCCGGATTGACCGCGACGATCCCCAGGTCGCGCCGTTCGCCGTCCTGCAACAGGGCAATCGAACCGGGAGACAGCGTCTTGGTGCGCCGGTCGCTCACCATGTCACCCACAAAGACCCAGGGCGCGCCATGGCACAGCTTGCGCGCATCGGCTTTCGGTTTCAGGCGGACAACGGGATAAGGGGACGGCTGCATGGCCGTCCCCTTACAGGTTTCACTGTCCGTGTGAAAGAGGGCTTAGAACAGCCCGGTAGTCCTGTCGCCCGCCTTGAGCGGTGCTGCTGTGACATTCCTGGAGACCAGATCGGGCGCGGATTCGGTCACCGATGTGCCGGTGATACCCAGTTCACGCTGGAACACTGCCGTCAGCTGGTAGTTGATCCGCACTTTCTGAGTGATGCCATTGCGTTCGGCAGCAATCGCGCGCGCGCCGCCAAAGCCCTTGAAGGTCGCGTCAATCGTGCGCGGCGCAGCGACAGGCTGGCGGGTTTCCGGGTTGAGGAAATTCATCACGAAAACGATCTCGTGGCGCCCGCCGACGGTGTAGCGGGTCTTCTCGGTCAGAGCGTGGAAGCGTTTGACTTCGATATCGACAAGCACCGGCACCGAGCCGTTGCTGCCCTTGGAGCCACGATCGAGGCTTTCCTCGAATATCCGTTTCACCTGCTCATGGCGGTCGGCCAGAGGCTCACCGCGCCAGACGATATCGCCAGAGGGGTAATAGGAGTTGGCCTCCGACACTTTCAACGTGCGCGGCACGCGAACCTCATAGGCTTCAACCTTCATCGCCGCCGCCGTCGCCGCCGCGCTCGGGGCTTCAAAAGGTGCGTTTCGCGACGCCACGTCGATGCTGGCGCATCCCGAAACGGTCATTCCCAAAGCGATCAGTGCAACCATACGAACATGTTTCATGCTCATCCTCCTCGGGCTTCTTGCCCTGTTTTAAGCTGCTCCGAGAATCGCGGCGAATTGAGACAAATTTTGGGCAAACCCGCGGAAATGGAGGGGTATTGCCGTGGCAGAGCTCCCGGTTGCGCGCAATCTGAGTCTTTCGCGCAACAGGTGCGGCGGTTGTTAGCGCAAAACCGCTCTGCTAAAGCAGGATGAACGAGGCTCACCGATACGCAGGATACCACCGGCATGGCACTCCACCCCACGGTTCGCGATGTGACCGAGCGGATCATCGAACGCTCCCGCCCCGGGCGGGCGCGCTATCTCGCGGCGATCAAGGCGGCGGCCGACGAAGGCCCGGCGCGCGGCCATCTCAGCTGCTCCAACCAGGCCCATGCCTATGCCGCGATGGGCGCCGATCAGGACAGGCTCGCGACCACGCCCGCGCCCAACCTGGGCATCGTCACCGCTTACAACGACATGCTCTCGGCGCATCAGCCCTTTGCCGCCTACCCCGACCGGATCAAGGATGTGGCCCGCCGCCTCGGCGCCACTGCGCAGGTCGCCGGTGGCGTTCCGGCGATGTGCGATGGCGTGACCCAGGGCCAGTCGGGCATGGAGCTGTCGCTGTTCTCGCGCGACGTGATCGCGCTCTCCGCTTCCGTCGCGCTCTCGCACAACACCTTCGATGCGGTGGCGATGCTGGGCACCTGCGACAAGATCGTGCCTGGCCTCGTGATGGCAGCGGGCGCCTTCGGCCACCTGCCTGTGATCTTCCTGCCCGGCGGCCCGATGACCTCGGGCCTCTCGAATGAGGACAAGGCCCAGGTGCGCCGCGACTTTGCAGCCGGCAAGACCGACCGTGCCACCTTGATGGCCGCCGAAATGGCCGCCTATCACGGCCCCGGAACCTGCACCTTCTACGGCACCGCCAATTCCAACCAGATGCTGATGGAGATCATGGGCCTGCACCTGCCCGGCGCCGCCTTCGTCAATCCCGGCACCGATCTGCGCGACGCGCTCACCGATGCTGGCGTCGAAACCATCCTGCGCCAGACCGCGCTCGGCGATGATTTCCGCCCGGTCTCCGCCATTCTCGACGAGCGCGCCTTCGTCAACGGCATCGTCGGGCTGATGGCCACCGGCGGCTCGACCAACCTGGTGCTGCACCTGCCCGCCATGGCCCGCGCCTTCGGCATCCGCCTCACGCTCGAGGATTTCGCCGATCTCTCCGAAGTCACCCCGCTGCTGGCCCGGGTCTATCCCAACGGGCTGGCAGATGTGAACCATTTCCACGCCGCCGGCGGCCTCGGCTATCTCATCGCCCAGTTGATCGAGGCGCGGCTGGTGCACGAAGATATCGAAACCATCACAGGCACTGGCCTCGGCGCCTACACCAAAGAGCCGCACCTGCCCGAAACCGGTCCGCTGTCCTGGTCGCCCGGGGCCGAACACTCGGAAAACCTCAAGATCCTGCGTCCCGCCGCCGATCCGTTTCAGGCAACAGGCGGGCTCAAACGGCTTTGCGGCAATCTCGGTGAAGGCATCATCAAGCTCTCTGCCGTCAAGCCCGCGCATCACCTGATCGAAGCCCCGGCGCGGGTGTTCGACAGCCAGCAGGCGGTGATCGACGCGTTCAAATCCGGTGCGCTCGATGGCAATGTTGTCGTGGTGCTGCGCTTTCACGGCCCGCAAGCCAACGGCATGCCCGAAGTGCATGGCCTGACCCCGACGCTCTCGGTGATGCAGGACCGCGGCCAGAAGGTCGCGCTGGTCACCGATGGGCGCATGTCGGGCGCCTCGGGCAAGGTCCCCGCCGCTATCCATCTCGCGCCGGAGGCGGCGATGGGCGGCCCGCTCGCCCGCGTCGCCGATGGCGACATCATCCGCCTCGACGGCGCCGCCGGAACCCTGCAAAACCTCTCGCAGGACTTCGCCAGCCGCGCCGTCGCCTCAGCCGATCTCTCCGCACGGCATCGCGGCACCGGGCGCGAGCTGTTCGAGCTGTTCCGCCGCAATGCCAGCCTGGCCACCGAGGGCGCCAGCCCGCTTTTCTTCGATACCGGCGCATCTTGACCGCCGCTGTCCTGAGCCCCTGAGCAAACCGGAATTCGACGCGAATTCCAGCCTCTTTTCCGACGCGGAAAAGCGCCCCGCCCGCATCGTTCTTTCGTGCCCCCAACCGTTCGCGCCCGGGAATTCGCGTCGAATTCCGAGCCGGAAAACGCGTCGTTTTCCGCCCCGGCCTATTGCTGCCGCCCGCGCCGCCCGCCCCGCCGCCCGGTCTGCGCCGCGCGTTCCAGCCCGTCGCGCAGGACCTGCGTCATCGGATGCCCGGCTTCGGCGCCGTAGCGCTCCAGCAGCGCCGCAATCGCGCCGCGCGCATCCGCCCCGTCCGGCAGGCTCAGCGCCCAGTCGAGAAACACCGTGCGGCACTCCCCCGGACCCAGATCCATCCTGTAGGCTTCGCGGATCAGAGCCTTGGGATCGAGCGCATCGCCCTTCATGTCCTGCCCCC
>CBDUGF010000063.1:0-20134 GCA_965366835.1 uncultured Rhodobacterales bacterium | reverse complement strand
GTCGAGACCGGCGGCTCCAACGTGCAATGGGCGATCTCGCCAGAGACCGGCCGCATGGTGGTGATCGAGATGAACCCGCGGGTCAGCCGCTCCTCGGCGCTGGCCTCCAAGGCCACAGGCTTCCCGATCGCCAAGATCGCCGCCAAGCTGGCGGTCGGCTATACGCTTGACGAGCTCGATAACGACATCACCAAGGTCACCCCGGCAAGCTTCGAGCCGACCATCGACTATGTCGTCACCAAGATCCCCAAATTCGCCTTCGAGAAATTCCCCGGCGCCGAGCCGCATCTGACCACCGCGATGAAATCGGTCGGCGAGGCGATGGCGATCGGGCGCACAATCCACGAGAGCCTGCAAAAGGCGCTGGCCTCGATGGAAAGCGGCCTCACCGGGTTCGACGAGGTGGTGATCCCCGGCGCGCCCGACAAGGCCGCCGTGATCAAGGCGCTCTCCAAGCAGACGCCCGACCGGATGCGCACCATCGCCCAGGCCATGCGCCACGGGCTTTCGGACGATGAAATCCACGGCGTTACCATGTATGATCCCTGGTTCCTGGCCCGCATCCGCGAGATCGTCGAGGCCGAGGAAGTGGTCCGTCTGGAAGGTCTGCCCTCCGATGCCGCCGGGTTGCGCGACCTCAAGATGCTCGGCTTCAGCGATGCCCGGCTGGCCAGGCTGACCGGCTTCAAGGAGCAGGATGTGCGCAAGGCCCGGCTCGCCCTCGGGGTCACCGCCGTGTTCAAGCGGATCGACACTTGCGCCGCCGAATTCGAAGCCCAGACGCCCTACATGTATTCCACCTACGAAACCCCGGCGATGGGCGAGGTCGAATGCGAGGCGCGGCCTTCGGATCGCAAGAAAGTGGTGATTCTCGGCGGCGGGCCAAACCGGATCGGCCAGGGCATCGAGTTCGATTACTGCTGCTGTCACGCCTGTTATGCGCTGACCGACGCGGGCTACGAGACCATCATGATCAACTGCAACCCCGAAACGGTGAGCACCGATTACGACACCTCCGACCGGCTCTATTTCGAGCCGCTCACCTTCGAGCACGTGATGGAAATCCTGCGCGTCGAGCAGGACAACGGCACCCTGCATGGCGTGATCGTGCAGTTCGGCGGCCAGACCCCGCTCAAGATCGCCCAGGCGCTGCATGACGAAGGCATCCCGATCCTCGGCACCTCGCCCGACGCAATTGATCTCGCCGAAGATCGCGAACGGTTTCAGGCGCTGGTCAATCAGCTCGGCCTCAAGCAGCCGAAGAACGGCATCGCCTCGACCGATGCCCAAGCCCTTGCGATTGCAGAAGATATCGGCTTCCCGCTGGTCATTCGCCCGTCCTATGTGCTGGGCGGGCGCGCCATGGAGATCGTGCGCGACATGGCCCATCTCGAGCGTTACATCTCCGAGGCCGTGGTGGTCTCGGGCGACAGCCCGGTGCTGCTCGACAGCTATCTTTCCGGCGCCGTCGAGCTCGATGTCGATGCGCTCTGCGACGGCAAATCGGTGCATGTCGCCGGCATCATGCAGCATATCGAAGAGGCCGGGGTGCACTCGGGCGACAGCGCCTGCTCGCTGCCGCCCTATTCGCTCTCGCCCGCGCTGATTGCCGAGGTCAAGGAACAGGCCCACGCGCTGGCCCTGGCGCTCAACGTGGTCGGGCTGATGAACGTGCAATTCGCCATCAAGGACGACGAGATCTACCTCATCGAGGTCAATCCGCGCGCCTCGCGCACCGTGCCCTTCGTCGCCAAGGCCACCGATTCAGCCATCGCCTCCATCGCCGCCCGGCTGATGGCCGGTGAGCCGATGTCGAACTTCCCTTTGCGCGATCCCTACCCCGCCGATGCCGCCCCCGGCAGCCTGAAATCGGGCGATCCGATGATGCTGGCCGATCCGGCGATGCCGTGGTTTTCGGTCAAGGAGGCGGTGCTGCCCTTCGCCCGCTTCCCCGGCGTCGATACCATTCTCGGCCCCGAAATGCGTTCCACCGGCGAGGTCATGGGCTGGGACCGGAGCTTCGCGCTCGCCTTCCTCAAGGCCCAGATGGGCGCGGGCATCGAGCTGCCCGAGAATGGCAAGGTGTTCTTCTCGATCAAGGATGACGACAAGACCGACATGTTGGTTGAAACCGCACAAACCCTTGTGGATCAAGGGTTTTCCATCGTCGCCACCGGCGGCACGGCCGATTTTCTGGAGCAGCACGGCCTGTCCTGCGAGCGGGTCAAGAAAGTCTATGAGGGCCGCCCCAACGTGGTCGATCAACTCAAGGATGGCGAGATCGCCCTGGTTATGAACACCACCGAAGGCGCCGCCGCCGTGGCCGACAGCCGCGAAATCCGCTCGGTCGCGCTTTTTGACAAGATCCCCTACTACACCACCGCCGCCGCCTCGCACGCCGCCGCGCAAGCCATCAAGGCCCGCGCCGAAGGGGCGTTCGGGGTGATTTCGCTGCAGGGCTGAGCCCGGGCAATCCCGGGTAAGCCCAGCGCCGTTGCGGGCGCTGGCGCTTTCCAGACGGGCGTTCAGAATCGCAGATTGAACTCGCGGATCATCATCAGGCTGATGCTGGACTGATCGCGGCTGCCGGCCTGCACGATCGGCGAGGCCGCAGCATCGCCGCGCAGCCGGTCATGGCCGAGTGTGCCCAGGATGGCCCATCGGTCGGAAAGCTGCTGGCGCACCGAAAGCTCCAGACCGGTCGATTTGAGGCCCGCACTCGCCGCATAAGGCGGCAGCGCCGTCGCCGTGACCGGTACCGAGAAATAGCTGTCCATATAGCTCTGATCCGCCACCGAGAGGCGCGGGCCGAATCGCACCGTGGTCCGGGCCGAAGGCCGCATGATCAGATCGGCCCCGAGATCGCCGACAATGCCGCGATGGCCGTTGAACCCTTTGCGCACGGCGCCGAACACCATCGCGTTGTCCCATTCATACGACGCCTTGCCGCCGACCTCCAACGCCCAGTCGCGATCCGGTATACCGGCCAGAACCGGCGCATCGGCGGCCTCGCGCGCCCCGACATATCGAAATGACGGGCCGAACGAGAACCCACCGGCATCGCCGCGATCAATCCGGATCGAGCCCAGCGACAGGGCCGTCAATCCGCCGGTCAGCCCGGGTGAAACCCCATAGTCCGATGCGCCCTCATAGATCGGCGCATAGCGCGGCCCCGTTCCCAGCTCGAACCGGATCACACGATCCTGGGCGCTGGCCTGGCTGGCGCCAAGACCGATGGCTGCCATTGCCGCCAAGGCCGCCAAGCGCGCACCGGTCGACGTCGAAAACTGAAAGCAAGTCATGTTGGTCCCCCCAACTGAAACGGGCCCCGGAAGCCGGGGCCCAAAGACGAGGCCGCCTGCAAAGCCGCTTTACTCGGCTTTTTCCAGCGTCAGAGAGGCCAGGCCCAGCGCCAGGTTCAGACCCTTGAACCCCTCGACACTGACCGGCTGAAGGCCGATCTGCTTGGCCGATCCGCCCACCAGTGCATTGGCGCCAAGCCCGATGCCCAGCGACGCACCGGCTGACGCCCCAACATACTGGCCTTCCAGCGCAAAATCACCTGGTTTGTTCTCGGCTGTGGTGAACACCACCCAGGTCATGTACGACTCCTCGGTCTTGCCGATATCGATGCCCAGTTTTTCCATCAGGCCGGTGTATTTTTCCAGCGCGCCGTTGTTGTGCTTGAATTCGCAGGTGGCTTTCTTGCTCGAAACCACCAGTTTGCCCCAGCCGCCTGCGATGGTGCATTCCAGCACGCCCAATTGCTGCCCGCCGACTTCGGAAACCGGCTTCAGGGTCTTCATCTTCTCCGCGATTTCTTCGTTGCCCTGCGCCAGAACCGGCGAACAGGCAAGTGTCGTCAGCGCGGCAAACGCCGCGAGTTTCTTCGTTTTCAACATGGAAATCCTCCTCAGGAGTGGCCCGCGATGACTGTTTTCAAACGGGCCTTTTGGCGTACGATCTCTTGGCGTTCATTGCGAACTCGGCCACGCCGCCAGCCAACAACTATATGGCATGCGAGATGTCGTTTTTCAACCATTGGGCGTGGTGTGGTCGGAAACCTGCCGATCGCGCGAATGCGGCGAATACGCAGGCGTCGCGCTCGGGTCGCGCCAGAGGCGGCGGCAGGATTCATCTGCCGCCGCCCCCAGTTTGCAAAGCCAGGCCGCGCTTCGGACGCGGCTCAGAATGTCGCCGCCATCGCTCCGATCATCGGCAGGTATTCCATCACGTTCGGGTAGCGCAGGGTAATCCCGTTCAACTCGATCTCATGACGGGTCACATCGCGGCGGCTGATCGTCCATTGATGGGCTCCGGCCTCGCCCTCTTCGGCCAGGTTGCGCAGCACGATCAGCCCGGCCTTGACCGCGCCGATGCCGGTTGCCTCGTCCGATCCCGGGCGCAGCTGCTGCAGGGTCTCATCGAGATAGCCCAGCAGGTTGGCCAGCCCGGTCAGCCGCAGGTTCATTTCCCCCTCATAGGGCGCCAGGTTGAAAACCTCCATCGGATAGAGCCGATAGCTGCCCGATTGCGAGGCGCGGAACAGGCTGGTTTCATAGGCATTTTCGCCGGTTGTCACGTCAAACACCGTCGCCGCGGCATAGATCGCCAGCGGCAGTAGCAGCTCGACCGGCTCGCGAAGATTGCGGATTTCCACATCCGCGAACATCCGCCGCAGCAGCGCCTCGTTCAGGTTCGACACTGCGGTTTGCAGCGTCAACTGGTTCGGGAACCAGGCCCTGATATGCGGCAGGGCGTCAAACGGAACGCCTTCGCCCGGCACAAACCGCCCGCCGCGGACATCCGCGCCGAAACTGAGCTTGCCCGCGTCTTGGTCAAGCCCGGCGAGGCCGATGTTGAGACCCCAGGAGTCGTAGCCGATATCGAAGGCTTTCTCGAGCTTGTATTCGCCGTCGCGATAGCGGTTGTCGAAGGCTTCGACCCAGACAGCCTTGCCCTGGGTCGAGAATTCCAGCTTGCCGAACCGCGCCAGCCCATCGAGGAGACCAGAGGCAGCGACCGGCCGGCGCGGCGGCTCTGCCAGGGTCATCACCGCCGCCATCATGTCGGCCACCGGAAGGTTGCCGCCGCTCAGCGTCACCACCGCGTTTTCAACCTTCACCACGCTGTCGGGCAGGAATTCCTTCTGGTCGAGGCTGGCCATGCTCAGCGAGACCTCGGCACCGCCCCAGTGGCGCGGTTCGACATCGCTCAGCGCCGCCTTCAGCTCCAATGACCCGGCCTTGAAATAACTCTCGCGCGCGTCAAAGGCGCTGACCGCGTTGAGATCGCTGGCAGAAAGGTCCATCGTCACCGTCTCATAGCTGTTGCCCAGCAGGCTGCGGCCCAGGGTCTGCAGATGCGCGCCGCTGTCGCGCACCGAGCCAAGCATGAGCACCTCGCGGATCACCGAATAAAGATCGACCGGTTTGTCGCCGTTGGCCGCCAGCAGCGCGCTGACCTCGCCAACGGTCACATTCTGCGGCCCCATCCCCAGCACAGAGAGGTTGCTCGCCGCGATCTCGAACCGGCTTTCGGTGTTGGTCTCGTCGGGCTCCTTCATCACGTCGAACGACAGGCTGCCGATCGACAGATTGCCCTGGCCGCCCTCGCCGGGCGCGAAGTTCAGACCCTGCGTCACCCATTTCAGCGTGTCGTAAGAGCGCGACTTCGACGACCAGATGCCGTCAAGCTCCATGCCGGTGAAGGTCAGCTTGCCGATGCCCGGAAAATCCAGGGTGTTGGCAAAGCGCAGGTCGGTGATGCGATAGGTCTCGTCATCGAGCGCGGCGAGATGAAACGAAACCTCGCCAAACGGGAACAGCCCCATCAAGGTGGTCTCCTCGAGCACGGCGCGAAAGCCGCCATTCTCCTCGCTGACCACGACATCGCGGGTCAGAAGCGGGCCGATGATGGTGATCGGCAGCGGCGTCGACAGCGCCGACAACACGTCGGATTTGACCTTGTCCAGCGATTGCGCCGCAAGGCGGGGTGCGAGACTGGCCACGACGAACAGGGACAGCAGGACAATGCGAAACGATTTGAAAGCCACGGCCAATTCTCCTTCGGATGCGAGAACGCATGAAATGAATTCGGTTATGGCTCCATCATGTCGATTTGCGCTGCGTGTTCAAGTGAAGCGCGCGCCGCGTTCACATTTGGCCGCTTTTGCCGCCCTTGCGGCGCACGGCGCGCCCGGCAGCCGGATGTCAGCCGGACGGTGCACGCAAATCACCCCCCGATTCGCACCGGTTTGAAAAGGTTAATCCGGGCCGGATCACTTGGCCTTTTTCGTCTCCAGCGCGTCGAGCCGGGCTTTCAGAGCCTCGTTCTCCTCGCGTGCCTTCTGGGCCATGGCGCGCACCGCATCAAACTCTTCGCGGGTCACGAAATCGCGGTCCGCCATCCAGCGGTCGATGAACGATTTCATCGCCGTTTCGGCCTCGTCCTTCGCCCCCTGCGCCACGCCCATGGCGTTGGTCATCAGGTGGGAAATATCGTCGAGAATCTTGTTGCGCGTCTGCATCTTGCACCCCTGGTCTGGCTTGGCTCCCTATATGGGGATGGATCGCACCAATCGCAAGCTTGACTTCCGCTCGCAAAGCCACCCAAAACCGACACCATGAGCATGCTGATCCCCTTCCCCGATATCTCCCCCGATATCTTTTCCTTCGAGATCTACGGCTTCACCATCGCGCTGCGCTGGTATGCCCTGGCCTATATCACCGGCATCGTCATTGCCTGGCGGCTGACCCTCGCCGCGCTGCGCCGCCCCGTGCTGTGGCCGGATGACAACCCGCCGATGCGCCCCGAGCAGGTGGAAGACCTGCTGACATGGGTGATCCTCGGCATCATCCTGGGCGGGCGTCTGGGCTATGTCCTGTTCTATCGCCCGCTCTACTTCCTTGAAAACCCTGCCGAAATTCCGATGGTCTGGCAGGGCGGCATGTCGTTCCACGGCGGCTTTCTCGGCGTCGTCGTGGCTGCGTGGATCTATACCCTCCGGCACGATATTCCAAAGCTCAAGGCCACCGACGCGATCGCCATCGGCGTGCCCTGGGGGCTGATGCTGGGCCGGATCGCCAACTTCATCAATGCCGAGCTTTGGGGCCGGCCCACCGATCTGCCCTGGGGCGTCGCCTTTCCCGGTCGCGCCGCCCAGGATTGCCCCGATATCGTCGGGCTATGCGCCCGCCACCCGTCGCAGCTCTACGAGGCCGCGCTCGAGGGTCTGATCCTCGGCATTGTTCTCCTCATCCTGGTCTGGCGGCGCCAGGGGCTGAAGGCGCCGGGCCTGGTCTCGGGCACATTCTTCGCAGGCTATGGCGCGGCGCGTTTCATCGTCGAATTCTTCCGCCAGCCCGACGCCCAGTTCATCACCCCGGAAAACCCGCTCGGCCTGGCCTTTCATGTCTCCGGCTACGGCCTCACCATGGGGCAGATCCTGTCGCTGCCGATGCTGCTTCTGGGGCTGTTCCTGATCCTGCGCGCGCGCCGAAACCGCCCGGCATGAGCGATCTCGCGGCACAGTTGAAACAGCTGATCGCCGCGCGCGGCCCGCTGCCGCTGTCGGATTACATGGCCGAATGCCTGTTCCATCCCCGGCATGGCTATTACAGCACGCGCGACCCGCTCGGCGCGGCCGGCGATTTCATCACAGCCCCGGAAATAAGCCAGATGTTCGGGGAGCTTATCGGTCTTTCTCTGGCCCAGGCCTGGCTCGACCAAGGCGCGCCAGAGCGCTTCACACTGGCCGAGCTCGGCCCCGGACGCGGCACCCTCATGGCCGATATGCTGCGCGCCACGCGCGGCGTTCCCGGCTTTCTCGATGCCGCCGAGATCTGGCTGGTCGAAGCCTCGCCCAAGCTCACCGAGGTTCAGCGCCAGACCCTGGCGCACCACCCCGCCCATTGGACCGATACCGCCGCCGCCCTGCCTGAAGCTCCTCTTTTCCTGATCGCCAACGAGTTCTTCGATGCCCTGCCGATCCGGCAATATCTGCGCGCCGGGGAGAACTGGCGCGAGCGCGTCGTCGGGCTTGAAAACGATGCCCTCGCCTTCGGCCTGACCCCGCCCGTCACGGTCCCGGCGCTCGACCATCGGCTTGCAGATACCGCCGAGGGCGACATCGTCGAGCTTTGCCCGCAAGCCGCCGCGATCATGGACGAAATCGGCACAAGGATCGCGGCCCATGGCGGCGCCGCTCTGATCGTCGACTATGGCGATTGGCGCTCGCTTGGCGACACGTTGCAGGCCCTGCGCGGCCATGCGCCCGCCGATCTGCTGGCCACGCCCGGCGCCTGCGATCTTACCGCGCATGTCGATTTCGAGGCCCTCGCGAATGCCGCGCCTTGCCCCCATACCCGCCTGACACCGCAGGGTGTCTTTCTCGAACGCCTCGGCATCACCGCGCGGGCCCAGGCGCTGGCCGCCCGGCTCGACGGCGCCGCGCTCGAGGCCCATATCGCAGCGCATCGGCGCTTGACCCACCCGGCGGAAATGGCGACGCTCTTCAAGGTGCTGGGGCTCTACCCGCAGAGCGCCGCGCCGCCGCCGGGATTGGAACCATGACCCTCGAATACCTCACCTCGGATCTCCTCCACCCGATGCAGCACGGGTTCTTTACCCGCAAGGGCGGCAGTTCTTCGGGGATATTCGAAGGGCTCAATTGCGGCCCCGGCTCCTCGGATCAGACCGAGGCGGTGGCGATCAACCGCGCCCGCGTGGCCCGCGAAATCGGCGTCGAACCCGAAAGCCTGCTCTCGATCCATCAGGTGCATTCCGCCGATGTGGTCACCGTCACCTCGCCCGACACACTTCGCCCCAGGGCCGACGCCATGGTTACCTCGGTGCCGGGGATTGCACTCGGCATTCTTACCGCCGATTGCCAGCCGGTGCTGTTCGCCGATGCCGAGGCCGGGGTGGTCGGCGCCGCCCATGCCGGCTGGAAAGGCACGCTCGATGGCGTGCTCGAAGCCACGCTCGACGCGATGGAGGCGCTCGGCGCCCGACGCGCCAGTATCAGCGCGGTGATCGGCCCTTGTATCTCCCAGCGCGCCTATGAGGTCGGCCCGGAATTCCTCGATATGTTCATGGCCGACGATCCCGACAACAGCCGGTTCTTCGCTGGCGGCGAGGGCGATCGCATGCAGTTCGATCTGCCCGGCTTCGGCCTCTACCGCTTGCGACAGGCCGGTGTCGGCGCCGCCGAATGGACCCGCCATTGCACCTATCACGACGCCGCCCGCTTTTTCAGCTATCGCCGCACCACCCATGCCGGCGAGGCGGATTACGGCCGGCTGATCTCGGTTATCCGCGCCTGAGCGTGGCACGAATGCGGCAGGGTTCGCGCCGTCTTCGCCGCATTTGCCCGGAAACAATCGCCCCGATTTTACCGGATTGATCGCCCAGCAGAAAATTTACCTTATATTTTCAATAATTTGACAATATGGCAGCCTCGCCCCAATCACCCCAACGATTGCGTAAACAAACCCATGACATTTTTCATAAAAGCCAAATCATCGCCTGAAACGTCGGCCATTCTCTGCCTCAACACGAAAGCAACAGACCGCAAGTGAACCGCGGCAGGAGAGCATAAGATGACGGCCAAGACCCAGAAACGTTGGATCAAATCGGTGATCGCAACCGCCCAGCAAGACAGCCCGGCCCTGCCCTGGCAGCGCGGAACGCGGCGCGCCGCTTTCGTGGCCAAGCGCCAGACCCTTTCCCTGAAGGCCAGAATGGCCTGACCCCCTCGGCGCCTTTTCCCCCTGGGCGCCTCGCCGGTTATTCCAGCGACCGTGTGTATGAACAAACCGGGCTGCCTTATGGGCGGCCCGGTTTTTCTTTTTCGAGGCACCAACCGCAAGCCTCCCGAATCAAATTGTGGCGGTATCGGCGATGCTTGCGAAACAATTTGCCCGGGTGCCAATGATTGATCCCGTTTCGGCCGGCAATGTTGGCGTTTTCTTGACAATTCAATCGCAAATAGGTGATTTTGGGTCCATCGAATGGTTCAAGTCCTTCTGTCGTTGTCGGTGGGGGCCGGCGCGGATGTGACAAAGCTGAAAGGCTGCGCACATGACGACCCCCTTCTCGGTCCGGCCAGATCCGGATCACGCTCGCTCTCTCCAAACCGCGGCGTCTCCGGCGCAGCCTCGGCGCAAGACTCTCATGCGCAAATACGAGGTTGCGTCGCTCGCCCGCGATGGCACGGTGCGCTATTCCGAACATATCACCCCCGCGTCGATCGCGTTCGAAAGCGCCTTCGCCGCCTTTGCCCGCGGCACCTTGATCGCCACCACCGATGGCCCCTGCGCGATCGAAGATCTGCAGCCGGGCGTAGCACTCCCAACCGTCGATGGCGCTCCCCGGCGGGTGCTCTGGATCGGCAGGATGACGCTGGTACCCAGCGCGCCGGTCGACGCACCCGAGCAATTGCGCCTGACCCGGATCATGGCCGACAGTTTCGGCCTGGCACGGCCGATGCCCGATCTGATGCTGGGTCACGCCGCGCGGCTGTCGCGCAGTCCGGCTGAGTTGAAGGAATACGCTTTGCAGACCACCGTGCTGACCCCGGCCAGGGCCTTTGTCGATGGCGTCAACGTGATCGAGATCACCCCGCCCTCGCCGGTCGCGCTGTTTCATATCGGCCTCGCCCGGCACAGTATCTTCCGCGCCGCCGGCCTCGAGGTGGAAAGCTTTCATCCCGGCACGTCGCTGCTGCGCGACATGGGGCACAACGCCCGCGCGCTGTTCCTGTCGCTGTTCCCGCATATCTCCGGCGAAGACGGCTTCGGCCCGCTGTGTCAGCCGCGCGCCGGGCAACACACGCTGGAACAGTTGCACCTGTCCTGACAAAAACGCGACCGATCCCGTGCCGGATCAGGCCAGCGCGCCGAGCCACAACCACACGGTGACGATCGACAGCGCCGTGCCCAGAAGCACCGATGATGCCGCCACCTTCTGCGCCCGGCCATAGAGCGAGGCAAAGACATAGATGTTGATCCCCGGCGCCATCGACGCGGTCAGCACCGCCGAGCGGAATTCGCCCCGGCTGAGCCCCATCCATGTTCCCATTGCCCAGACGACCGACGGGTGCAGCACCAGCGCGGCAAAGCAGACATAGGCGATCACCTTCATGTCGCCTTGCGGGCGATAGCGCACCAGCACCCCGCCCATGCCGAATAGCGCCACCGGCAGCGCCGCACGGGTCAGAAGCTCGACCGCGTCCATCACCGCGCCGGGCACCGGCACCGCCAACAGGTTGACGACAAAGCCCAGCGATATCCCGAGGATCAGCGCGTTGCGAAACATCGCCTTCAGCACGGTGCCGGGCAGTCTGGTCAGCGATTGCCCGCGCGCCCGCACGATCTCCATTGCCGTAATGCCGAGCCCGTAGCAGAACGGCGAATGCACCGCGACAATGGCATAGTTCGGCCCCAGCGCCTCGGCGCCAAAGGCCCGCTCGGTGATCGGCAGGCCGAGCATCAGCGAGTTGGCGAAGAGACAGCCAAAACCGATCGCCACCGCATCCTCCCAGGCGCGCCCGAACAGGAAGCGTGCCCCGAGAAGGCCGAAGCTGAAACTGACGGTCGAGCCGGTATAGAAGCTGACCAGCAGATCGAGATCGAAGGTCAGCCCCAGATCGAGCCGCGCGATAGCCTGGAACAGCAGGGCGGGAAAAACGAAATTCTGCGAGAACCGCATCAGCCCGTCGATGTTTTCTGCGCTGAGAAAGCCGCGCCACACCGCGACATAGCCAAAGCCGATCACCAGGAAAACCGGCAGGATGACATCGAGAAGGGCCTGCATCCGCGTTACTCCGATCCGTCCGGTTTCAGCCCGCACACCGGTGCATCCCAAAGCCAAACCTCGGATTCACGCCGAATTCCGCGTCGGAATTCGAACCGGAATTCGAATCGAATTCCGGCCTCGCTCACAGCGGAAAGCTCAACACCATGCCGTCATAGGCCGGGGTGATGTGATCCGGCGTTTCCGCCTCCAGCGTGGCGTAATCGAGATCGATATGCATATTGGTCAGGACCGCGCGTTTCGGTGCCGCCCGTTCGATCCACGCCAGCGATTTCTCCAGATGCGAATGGGTCGGATGCGGGGTGCGGCGCAACGCGTCGAGCACCCAGCATTCGACGCCGGTGACCGCCGCCCAGGCCGCATCGGTCATCTCCGCCACATCGGGCAGATAGGCCAGCCCGCCGATACGGAAACCCAGCGCGTCGATCGATCCGTGCCCTACCTTGAAGGGCTGAAAGGTGATCGCCCCGCCCGCACCCTCGACCGTCACATCGCCGCGGATCGTGTGCATGTTCAGGATCGGCGGATAGGGGCTGTCCGGGGGCTGCACGAAGGCATAACCGAAACGCGAAAAGAGATCGTTTTGCGTATCGCCATCGGCCCAGACATCGAGCCGCTTGCGCATGTTGAACACGATCATCCGCAGATCGTCGAGCCCGTGAACGTGATCGGCGTGGGAATGGGTCCAGATCACACCATCGAGCTCGCCCACCCCCGCATCCAGGAGCTGGCTGCGCAGATCGGGCGACGTGTCGATCAGCACCCGCGTCGCGCCCTCGGGAGAAATCTGTTCGACCAGCATGGAACAACGGCGGCGCTGGTTCCTGGGATTGTCGGGATCGCAATCGCCCCAATGCCCGCCCAATCGCGGCACGCCGCCCGACGAGCCGCAGCCCAGGATGGTAAAGCGCAGTTCCGCCGTCATGCCGCCGCCTCGTATTGCGCAACCTTGCTGAACAGGCGCTCGAAATTGGCCTCGGTCCGGGCGGCGAAATCGGCAAATTCCATACCGAAAAGTCCGGCGCCCACCTTGGCGGTGTGAACAGTATAGGCCGGTTCGTTGCGCTTGCCCCGGTGCGGCGGCGGCGCCAGATAGGGCGCGTCGGTTTCCACCAGAATGCGCTCGACCGGCGCCGCGGCAAAGATATCGCGCACCTCCTGGCTTTTGGGGAAGGTGGCGATGCCCGACATCGACAGGTAAAACCCGAGATCGAGCGCGATCCGGGCCAGCTCCGGCCCCGAGGAATAGCAATGCATCACGCAGCTATAGGCGCCGTTGCGATGCTCTTCGCCCAGGATCCGCGCCATGTCGTCATCCGCGGCGCGGGCATGGACGATCAGCGGCAAGCCGGTCTGGCGCGCCGCCTCGATATGGATGCGCAGGCTCTCCTGCTGAACCTCGGCGCTCTCGGCGGTGTAATGATAATCCAGCCCGGTCTCGCCGATGCCGACAAACTTCGGATGCTGCGCCAGAGCCACCAGCTCCTCGACACGCGCCATCGGCTCCTTGGCCGCGCTCATCGGATGGGTGCCTGCTGCGTAGAATACCGGGCGATGCGCCTCGGCAATCGCGCGCACGGCAGGTTCGTTTTTCAGCCTTGTGCAGATCGTCACCATCCGGCCCACCCCTGTGCGCACGGCCCGCGCCACGATCTCGTCACGCTCGGCGTCGAAATCGGGAAAATCGAGGTGGCAATGGCTGTCGGTGATCTGCGGCGTCTGGGTCATCTGCGGCTCCGTCACAAGGGCGCTCATGCCGCCGCTTGGTCTCGTATCTTCAGGATCGTATCAAGGATCAGCGCCGCAGGGTCAAGATTGACGGCCCGTCCATGCCGCATCCGCCGGCCCAGTTCCTCGCCCAGCACGGCCCAGCGGCGCGCGCTGTGCGGATCCGGCGCAAGGCGGGCAAACACGCCCGCTTCGCCCCTGGCGCCTTCCGGGTCGGGCGCCTGCCCGGTCGCACCGCGCCGCGCCAGCCGCGCCAGAAACAGCTCGATCAACCCGATCAGCAGGTCGAGCCTGGCTTCGGCGCCGCGTGTGGCCGCAGCCTCGGCCAGCCGCAAGGCGCGCGTCCGGTCGAACTGGGGCAAACCGGCGAACAGCCCGACCAGTTCGGCGTAAATCTCCAACCCGCCAAGATTGATCAACCGCACGGCCTCGCCCACCGATCCGGCAGAAAGCGCCGCCAGCGCTGCCGCCTGCGCCGGTTCCGGCGCCACTCCGGCCTGGGCCAGGGCGCGCGCCATATCCTCGGGCGCCAGCGGCATCAGCCGCAATTCGCGACAGCGCGAGCGGATCGTCGGCAAAAGCCGCGACGGCTGGTGCGAGATCAGCAGCAGCACGGTTTTCGCCGGCGGCTCCTCGAGCATCTTTAGCAAGGCGTTGGCCGCCTGCGGGTTCATCTCGTCGGCTGAATCCACGATCACCACCCGGCGCCCGCCCTCGGTCGCCGACAGGTTCAGAAACGGCGCCAGTTCGCGAATTTCATGGACCCGGATATCCTTGGAAAACTTGCCGTCGAGGAAATTCTTGTGGCGGTCCTGCTCGGTCGTGCCCATGCCGCCGCGCCGGATCAGCTTCAGCCCCGGCTCCGATTGTGCCGCAATCCGGCGCGCCACAGGGTGCTCCGGGTCGATGCGCAGCGTTTCGGGCTTCGCGGGCGCATCGCCAAACAGGCCCGGCCCGGCATCGGCCTTGGGCGCGGCCAGCAAAAACCGCGCGATCGTCCAGGCCAGCGTCGCCTTGCCGACGCCGCGCGGCCCGGTCAGCAGCCAGCCATGATGCAACCGGCCGGCGTTGAATGCCTCGAGAAAGGCGTGCTCGGCGGCGCCCTGCCCGATCAATTCGGGCGTTGTGCGCGGATGCGCAGCCCCTTCGGCCCGGTCGGGTTCGGGCTGGGCGACGGCCTCGTTCATCCCAGATGCGCCCGCACAAGACGCTCCACATCGCTGGCAACCGCGTCGATCTCGCGGCCCGCATCGACAATCCGAAACCGTTCGGGAAATTCGGCCGCCAGGTCGAGAAACCCCTGCCGCATCCGGGCCTGCATCCCGGCGCCGAAATCCTCGAACCGCTCTTCCGTCGTGGCCCGCGCCTTGGCGCGCGAATGGCCGATATCGGGGTCCATATCGAAAAGCAGGGTCAGATCGGCCTCGACCCCGATCATCAACTCATGCAGCGCATCCACCTTGGCACGCAGATCGCCCCGGCTCAGCCCCTGATACATCCGCGTGCTATCGACAAACCGGTCGCAGATCACCACCTTGCCGGCCTCCAGCGCGGGCCGGATGGTGCGCTCCAGATGGTCGCGCCGCGCCGCGGTGAACAACAACAGCTCGGTCTCCGCCGACCAGCGATCGGGATCGCCCTCCAGCACCAATGCGCGAATTTCCTCGGCCCCGGGCGAGCCGCCCGGCTCGCGCGTCAGCAAAACGTCGCGCCCCTCCGCCTGCATCCGCTCGGCCAGCAACCGCGCTTGCGTGGACTTGCCCGATCCGTCGATGCCTTCCAGCGTGATAAACCGGCCTTGCGCGCTCAAAACGCCCCCTCGGGGCCCTCGTTCAGCCGGTCGAGTAGAATGCCAGCGACGGTGCGAACCCGCACTGCAAAGCCGCCGCGCCCCACGTCCGAGGCCGCTATCAGCGGCACGCGCATTTCTTCCAGCCCCTCGGGCCGCACGATCAGTTCGCCCATCGGGTCGCCCTTGGTCACCGGCGCCGGCACCGGGCTCTGATAGACGATCTCTCCGGCCACCTTGCCATCGGACATCACCGGCAACAGAGCACGCACATCCTCCTGCGTCACCAACCCGACCTTGTCGGCATCGCCCATCCAGACCGGCGCCTGAGTCAGGATCTTGTCTTTCTCGACCACGGTCTTCTCGGCAAACTGGCGAAAGGCCCAGTTGACAATGGCCTCGGCCTCGCGCGCCCGCGCATCGGCGCTCTCCAGCCCGGAGATCACGAAAATCACGCGCCGGTTGCCCTGCACCGCCGAGCCGACAAGCCCGTAACCCGCCTCGGCGGTATGGCCGGTCTTCAGCCCGTCGGCGCCGATGCCCAGCCCCAACAGCGGATTGCGGTTATTGATGTTCTGCGGCGCGCGGCCGTCGAACTTGAACTCCATCTCGGCGAACATCGGATAATATTCGGGGAAATCGGTGATGATCCGGTTGGCCAGCAGCGCCAGGTCGCGCATGCTCATCCGGTGCCCTGGCGCGGGCCAGCCGCTCGCATTCACGAAAGTCGAATTGGTCATGCCCATCTGCACCGCGCGCTGGGTCATGTAGCGGGCGAACCCGGCTTCGCTGCCATCCGGGCTCAGCGCCTCGGCCAGCACCGCACAGGCGTCATTGCCAGACAACACGATGATTCCGCGCAGCAGATCCTCGACAACCACGCGGTCGGTGGTGTCGAGAAACATGGTCGAGCCGCCATAGCTCATCGCGTGTTTCGACACCGGCAGTTTCTCGGCCAGTGAAAGCCGCCCGTCACGGATTGCCTCGAAGGTGACATAGAGCGTCATCAGCTTGCTCATCGAAGCCGGCGGCAGCGGCATGTCGGCGTTCTTGGCCAGAAGCACGGTGCCGGTGGTCTGATCGAGGATATAGGCCGCGCGGGCATTGGTCTCGAAGGCGCTTGCCGCCATGGCGGTCAGTGCCGCGGCCACAAGGCCGAGCAGTAGTCGGGCAGCAAATTGTTTCATAAGTCGACTCAGGCTCAGTTCGTTACGAAATATGCGTCAGTAAAGCCCGATGCCTTGATCTTTTTCAACAGGGCAGCCCGGTCCGCGCTGGTATTCGCCGGTCCCACCAGCACCCGCCAGAAGGTCTTGCCCTTCAGCGTCTGCTGCTTGACGGTCGGGATCATTCCGCTCTGGCGCATCGCCGTGGCGGTGTTGTTGGCGTTCTTCTCGACGCTGAAAATCCCGATCTGGATGTAGGGTTTGCTCAGGCTCGACGCTTTCGGTTTGGGCTTGGGCTTGGGTTCAGGCTCCGCCGCCGGTTTCGCCTCGGCCGCAGCGATCGCCGCCGCCGCACCATCGGCCACCGGATCAAGCGGCATGGCCTCGATTTCGGCAGGCGTGCTCAGCTCCGCAGTCTCCTCGTCGGGCAGAGGCGCCTCCTCTTCGATCTCCTCGCGGCGCAGCGCGGTCACGTTCAGGTTCATCGGTTGCCCGGCCAGCATGCCCAGCGTATCGGCCGCATCCGACGACACCTGCAATCGCGGCCCCGGGTTTTCGCGTTCCCGCCGGAACAGCGCCCCGACCACGAACTTGTTGTTGGCGGTGTTGCGAATGATCACCCGTTCGGGTTCGCTCACGTCCGGATGCGCCACCCAGACACCGCCCAGCGACGGGCGACCGTCCCAGAGGCCGGCCTCGCTCACCTGGAACACCTCGGGCGCCTCGACATCGCGCTCGACCACCTTGCCGCTGCGCTTGGGTGCTGCCTCCGTTGCCTCGGCCTCGGGCTTGTCCTTCTTCTGAAAAAGATTGAATTGCTGGCCGTCCTCACAGCCCGCAATCAGTGCCGCACATCCCAGCAAGATCGCCGTTCTGGCGGCTCCGGATACGGCCCGTCTTCTGATCCCCACGAAACTCATGCCTGGTCCTCTGCTCAACTCGCGCCCCGGTGTTCCGGTGGCATTCCCGCCTGTCCTCGTGCCCGGCCCCACACCAAAGCGGGCCGGTTTCGCGCACACTGTAGCGGCTTGCCTCTTTCAAGGAAAGTCCGCGCCGCATCATCGGCGGCTTTTCGGTATGATTTTTCAGGCCTCAGACGATCAGCGGCTCGACAATGGCGCGAATATCGCCCGGTGCGGGCTGCGGGCGGAACGCACTGGCGACAACAAAGACGCTCACGAACGTGCCCTCGAAGCACAAGATGCCGTCCTGATAGCCGTCCACCCGGAAGGTGATCGACGAGGTGCCCAGCTTTGCCGGCGCCACCTTGCAGATCAGCCGGTGGCGCGGCGTGATGGTCGAGCGGAAGTCGAGCGACATGTGAACGAATGGCGTGCCGAGATCGCGGTCGAGATTCATCTGGAACCAGCTGAAGCCGCCGAGATGATGCTCCCACCAGGCGTCGATCGCATCCAGCGCCCACCAGGGAATGCGCGCGGTATAGGCGATCTTGGCCGGGTCGCAATCGCCCCAGGCGACACGGATTTCATGCTCGAACCCGGATTGGGCGATGTTTGCGGGTTGGGCTGTCATTGCTGGTCCTTCCATCGGCCTTTGCTAGGCCTGTCCGTCGGCGTTGCGCGCGCGCACCTCTTCGAGCCACCGCGCCGCCATGTCAAGGCGAAGCCCCATCAACCGCTCGGTGCCCCCGGCCCGGGCCTGCCGCAGATGCGCGTCGGCGAGGTCCACAAGCCGCACCGACGCCGCCGGCCGCCCCATCCGCAGCTTGAGCGCGGCATTCGCCAATTGGATCAGCGCCTGCACCAGCTGCCGTTCGGGCGCCTTTTGCGGCAACGCCATCCAGACCGGCTCGAAAAGCTCATGCGCCTCCCAGAAAAAGCCCGCGCGCAGCCATTCGAGCCCGCAGCGCCAGGCCGCCGATTCCGCAAGGGTGTCGATATCGCTTCCCGGCGCCGCCGACCGGCACAGCGCCTCGAACACCGCTTCCGCATGGCGCGGCGTCTTACCCGGCACATAGGCATGCGGCGGCACCGGAAACTCTGCTTTTGCCGCTGCCTCATCGGTCATTGCCCATCACCTTGTCCGATTTCGCAAGAAAGCCCGGCGACCTTGGCCGCCGGGCTCCGCTTCCTACAGGTGCCGCGGATCAGCCGCGGTTCAACCCTTGTACTCGCCCATCAGGGCCTTGGCTTCATCGATCAGGGCCTGACCGTCGATGCCGCGCCCCTTCATGTCAGCGATCCAGCTGTTGTAGATCGGCTGCACAAGGTCGCGCCATTCCTGGGTCTCGGCTTCGCCCAAAGTGACGATGTTGTTGCCGCGATCGACGGCGATCTGCCGCGCCGGCCCATCGGCATCGGCCTGGGTGCCGCCGGCGAAAATCGACAGTTCCAGCCCCGAATTGGCGTCGATCACCGCCTTGAGATCATCCGGCAGGCTGTCGTATTTCGCCTTGTTCATCGCCAGCACGAAAGACAGCGTGTAAAGCGACGTGCCCTCGAACTCGGTATGATTGCTCACCAGTTCGGGCACCTTCAGCGCCGGGGTCACTTCCCAGGGAATTGTGGTCCCGTCGATCACCCCTTTCGAGAGCCCCTCAGCCACCGCCGGTACCGGCATACCCACAGGCGTTGCCCCGACAAGCTCCAGAAGCTGATTGACCAGCCGCGAACCGCCCCGGATTTTCATGCCCTGCAAATCCGCCGGTTTCATGACCGGCGCCTTGGTATGAAACAGGCCCGGCCCATGCACCCAGGTCGCCAATATGTGGAGATTGGCAAACTCGGTATCCTTCAGGTGTCGCTCGAAAAGCTTCCAGTAAGCGTACGAGGCAGCGCGCGCATCGCCCACCATGAACGGCAGTTCCATCACCTCCATGCTGGGATAGCGGCCCGGCGTATAGCCGACCACGGTCCAGACGATATCGGCGATGCCGTCAATCGCCTGATCCATCAATTCGGGCGGCTTGCCGCCCAGCTGCATCGACGGGTATCGGTCAATCTTGATGCGTCCGCCGCTGGCCTCCTCCACCTTGTCGGCCCAGACATCCAACACCAATGTCGGAACATTGGCCTGTGGCGGCAGGAAATGGTGCAATGTCAGCGTCACTTCCTGCGCAGCGGCGGCGCCGGCGCCAAAGCCTGTGGCCAGGGCGATACTCGCCGCTGTCAATGCGCCGCCGGCAAGGCTCAGAAATCCTCTTCGAAAAGTCATGTCATCCTCCCAGATGGAATGTAGGCATTGCATTATATTGCCCGGTTCACTTTATAGTGCAACAGATACGACGCCTTCATGCAGTACGTTTGGTTTGCCTTTTCACCATAAATCTTCGCCTTTCAGAATCGCTCGCAAATCATTACCAGCGGGCAGACCGGAGGAGTGGCAGAGTGGTCGAATGCACCGGTCTTGAAAACCGGCGTGGGTTAACGCCCACCGTGGGTTCGAATCCCACCTCCTCCGCCAGCGCCAATAACCTATTGATAACAATGGATATTGCTTGAATATCCCTCCTGTTTCTGGGGGTATTTTCGGATGTTAAAATCCCCCAGACGGCTGTTTTGCGCAAATTCAGGCAGATTCTGCCAGAAGTCTGGGAACCGCTTTTCGACGGTAGCAGTATGGTCGCGTTTGCTGGGTAAAGTTGTCAGGTGTTCGCAACGACTTAGAGACGTCG
>CBDUGF010000062.1:0-20163 GCA_965366835.1 uncultured Rhodobacterales bacterium | reverse complement strand
AGCCTTACCCAAAGATGTCATTTCAAGCTCAACCGATCCGCTGCTCTTGCTGAGTGGCGCGGACTTTGCGCGGCCTAAAAGGGCAGTGATGTTGGCCTAGTAGAGACGGGTTCGAATTCGTCTGACACCACCATAACGATCGCACCTTGCCTCTCCAGCGCGCCTTCGGCCAGAATGGTCAAAACCCCAGCAGGTTAGCCTGCCGGATTGCCTTTTCGATAAAGGCACCCCGGTTCTGTTCGGGCTCCCAGCCGAGCACGCGCTTGGCCTTTGAGTTGTCGAATGGCGAGTAATGCGCCCGGCTCTGCCAATCTATGAGCGAAGGCCGGGAAAGATCTTTTCGTCGCAAGACCTTGGTTTTGAGCGTGAATTTCAGCGCGTCGGCGGCATAGTACGCCCATATCGGACCCGAGGAGACCTTGATGCGGGCGCCCAGTGTGGAATGGATTGCATCGAAATAGTCGCGGGCTGTGAGCATTGGTTCACCCGCGAGGTTGAAGCTCCCACCGATGGCTTCAGGCACGTCGAGCATACGCAACAGCGCATCGGCGCAATCATCGATCAGGACGAAAGGCAATATGTTACGGCCGTTGCCCCAGAGCTTGACCGCACCGGCGCCGTGCCAGCGCCCGATGCCCCAATGCTGCAAGGGGCCGCCTTGCCCGACCACGATGGCGGGGCGGGCGATTATCAGGGGCAGGCCCTCGTTGCGGTGCATCTCCTTCAGGCGCCGTTCGCATTCAGCCTTGGAGCGGGCATAGATGTTGCGGTTCTCCAGAGGGCCGAAATCGGTTTGCTCGGTGATGGTGCGGTTCGGATCCGACATGTCATAGGACGCTATTGTGCCGGTATAGATCAGCCGTTCGACACCCGCGGTCTGTGCCGCGCGGGCGATGCGCAGAGCGGTGGCAACATCGTTGTCGAGCGCGGCCTGCCAGGTGTCATCGAGCGAACGGGCGAGATTGTAAACATACTTGATACCCGTCATCGCTTCGGTCAGCGCGGACTCATCGGCAAGCGAGACGCCTACGGTTTCGACATGATCGGCGATGTCGTCGAAAGGTCCGGTTTCGCCGCGCGAAAGAACCCGCACGTCGTGCCCCGCTTCGACCAGTTTACGCGTGAGCGCACGGCCAATGAACCCCGTGCCGCCGATTACGATCGTGTCGGGCCTGGGTTTGCCTCGTGGTTGGCGGGGGTTGGATTCTGCCGGCAGCAGGGCAATGACATTGTCGATGCTCTGCATCACCTGCACTGCGGATTCGCCAGAAAAACCGGCGCTTACCGGCCGGCCTTCGCGCAGCGCGCCGTAGAAATCTTCACAGAGACCAAGGAACGAAAGACCATAGGGTGATTTCCGGTTGAGCGAGACCAGTTGCCGGGCGGCGTTACGGCCGCCCTCACGCAGGTGCGCCCAGGCCTGCGCCATCTCTGAGCGCAGCGGATTCAGCACCAGATCGGAGGTGTTGGGTGCGGCGAATACGAGCGTGTCGGCTGCGTAGTCGAGACGTGCCATCGCAGATGAACCGCGCAGGGTTATCGAGCGATCGTCATGGGTCTCGACCAGGCTCAAGGTGAGCGTAAGATCGACGTCGCCGGCCCGGGCCATGATGCGAAAACACTGTGGCCGGGAGCTTCCGCCGGGGAGGGCAATTGGCTTGGAGTTTTCGAGATGCAACACATCTACCGGGCCGAAGAGATCTTGGGCGAAGGCGAAGAGGTGGGGCCCTAGCTCCAGGAGGAGGTTGCGGGTCTCGCGCATGAGCCAGATGCCGTACGGCCCCGCCCTCAAGGGGGCGAGGGGGAAGGCCCAGGTGATCTCCGCCGTGGAAAGTCGCCCCAGACGTCCCTCTGCGATGGCCTGCTTCAGCCGCTTGTAGGCCGGGATGCCAAGAAAATTGTGTCCCGGGGTGAAGCTGACGCTTTTGGCCCGTGCCGCGGCCGCGATCTCGGCTGTCTCTGAACCGGAAAGAGCGACCGGCTTTTCGACCAGCACATGCAGGTTTGCCGCAATGCATTTCAGCGCGATGGCGTGGTGCAGATGCGGCGGGGTGGTGATGTGGACAGCGTCGAGAGACCCAGCAACGAGCAGTTCGTCGAGGCTGGTATAGGCTGTGATGCCATAGCGTTCAGCAAAACCCTCCGCTGCGCTGGCTGAAGTGTCGCAAACCGCCACCAGCCGCGCGCCTTGCGTGGCATTGATCGCGTCGGCATGCCAGGTGGCGATATAGCCCGCGCCGATGATGCCTACCCTGATTTCACCAGACATTATTACCACAACCCTTCATTTATATTCGATAATTTCCATGTCCCAGCCGCGCCGTTTGCGCTTCCAGTAGCGCACTGCGCCAATCAGGTTGGGGAATTTCGACAAGAACAGCAAAAGCCCGTGATGCAGGGCCGAGGTCAGATCAAGTCCGTCTTTGCGTAGGCCCTGAACTGTACGGGCATAGGAGGCGAAATAGACAAGCAACACGCCCGCCAGGAGCCAGGGGAAAAGCACCGCGCCGACGAGGCCGAGGAAGGGCAACGCGGCGCCATAGAGCCAGACCCGGCGGCGCTCTTTGACGAAATGCTGCGGGTGCAGATCTCCGACCTGGGCAAAACCATGGCCCGACCGGATCGCGCGCTGCCACCATTGCGAAAACCGGGTCATCGCGGCGTCGTGATGGGTCATCGGAATCGGAAGGCGGTGGACACGCGATCCGATTTTTCGCACCCGGACGCAGAATTCATCATCCTCTGCGGCGATGACTTTGGCATTGAAGCCGCCGAGCGCTTCGAAAACTGTTCGTCTGACCATCATGTCGCCACCGCAGGCGGTGATGTCGCCCGCCGGTCGGTGCCATTCGAATTCGCACATCTGGTTATACACCGAAGCCATCGGGCTAATTTCCGACCGCCATCCGGTAATGATGCCAATATCGGGCGTCTCATCGAGCGCGCGGGCGGCATGGGTAAGCCAGCCCGGCTCCAGCGTGCAATCGCCATCGACGAACTGAACATAGTCGGGCGGGTTCGGGCTTGTGGCCAATGCGCTGAACCCGGCGTTGCGCGCGCGCGCCGCGGAAAACGGCTCGGAGTCGTCGAGGATAACAACCTCGGCTCCGGCCTCGCGGGCGGCTTCAACCGAGCCATCGGTAGAACCGGAATCAACGTAGACCAGCTGCGCCGCCTCGCCCTGCATCGAGTCAAGACAATTCACCAGGCGCTGGCCTTCGTTGCGCCCGATCACGACCGCACCAATGGCGGAAACAGTCATTGTTGCGGCTCCGGTCGGATCGGCTGGATGCGACGTTCCGTGTAGCCGTGAAATAGCTGGGCAAGGCGTGCAGCCTCGGCGCGACTATCGAACTCTGCGGCAACCCTGATGCGGCCTTCGCGCCCCATCGCCAATGCCTTGTCGGTGTCGCCAAGTAACTCCTCGATCGCCCGCGCAAGTTCGGTCACGTTGCCGGGCGCCACCAGGACGCCGGATTTCCGATCTTCGACCAATTCGGGGATACCGGCGATGCGGGTGGCGATGACAGGCACTTCCGCCGCCATCGCCTCCATCAGAACCACCGGCACACCTTCTGCGAAACTGGGAAGCACAAAAACGTCGGTGTCTTTCAACATCGCGGCGACTTCGGACTGCGAGCGATAGCCCAGGAAAGTGATCTGTTTTTCCAGGCCCAAATCTAAGGCCATCGCCTCCAGTGCCGCGCGGTCCGGGCCATCGCCGATGATCGCGAGTGAGAGGCCAGGCTTGTCGATCTGTGTGAGCGCCTGGAAAAGGATGGGAAGGCCTTTGACTGCGGCAAGGCGCCCGACGAAGAGAAGCTTGTCGCCGCGGCTGCGCGGGCCGGGGGTGTAGCGGTCAGGATCGACGCCGCAATGGATGACATGCAGCTTGGGCCAATGCTCGGCGGCGGAAAAGGCCATCGCCTGAGACCGGCAGAAATCGGAGATGCAGGCCACAAACGCGGCGCGTCCGATCTTCTCATCCAGGCGCCAGCGGATCGGTTCAAAGAAGATGTCCGGCCCATGCAAGGTAAACGAAAAAGGGATGCCCGTAAGCTCCGAGGCCAGCATCGCCGCGGTGCAGGAGCTCTTGGCGATGTGGTTGTGAAGATGCTGGGCACCTGACTTGCGCAGTCGCCGGGCGAGCACGGCAGCTTCGGCGAAGTAGATCGCCTGGTATGCTGTGGCCTTGAACCCTCCGGGGGAGGTGTTGAAGGCCAGAGCAAGAGCCTTGAAGTAGCGTGATGGGTTGCCTGCTAGCGCCAGAAAATGCGTGGCAATCAGGTGCCAAGGTCTCCGGGCGGCTTCCAGCACATGAAAGGTTTGGGCGGCTTCCCGACGCTGTTCTTCGCCGACATGGTGTTCCGAGCCGGTGCGGCGGATTGAGCAGGTTTCGACCTCAAGCCCGAGTGCGCGCAAAGCGGCCACTTCGCGCTGAATGAAGGTGTCGGTGGCCCGGGGGTATTCACCGGTCAGATATGCGATCCGCAAGTTCATTGGCTGGCCTCCACAGCGGCTCGCATGACGTTCTCGAAGGGCCGGCGGGAACACCAGTGCAACTCCTGTTCGGCGCGGGCGCTGGAATAGCGCTTTTCGCCCATGCGGGCGCGCAAGGTGCGCGGTTGCAGCAGCCCCGGCAGGCGCCTGCCTAGCCCGGGGAACAGGCCGAGGGCGGAGCCGAGGGCCGAGATCACTTTCCACGGGAGGGGCAGTTGAAAGCGCGGGGCGGATCGGCCAAGGGCGGCAAGATAACGGCCCCGATCTGGCAGATCGTTTTCCAACAGGTTGATCGCGCGCGGGCTGTCGCCTGGGACAGGAGTTTCCGCGGCAACGACAAGGGCCTCAGCGCAATTGTCGATGTTGATGAGGGGGACTTCGCCAGCCTCGCCAAGGCGAATGAGCAACGGGCCGATGCGAAAGCCGAGATGAGCGTTCCAGAGGTGATTGGCGCCGAAAACGGCCCCGGGGCGGGCGATCCAGGATTCTCCGCCATAGCCTTTCAGGCAAGCCTCCTGCGCAAATTTGGCCTGCGCATAGACGTCGCGGGCAAGGGGGCGCGTTTCGAGCGGCGTGTCTTCGTCGATCTCCCGTGCATCGGCATCATAGACTGCGATAGAACTGACCAAAACCAGCCGTGCATCGGGCGCAGCTTCACCCATGGAGCGCAGGAGAAACTCCGTGGCCCTTACCGTGTCGCGGGCGGCTGTTTCGGCGTCGCCGTTCATTGACGCCGCAGCGTGGATCACGGCATCGACGCCGCTGAGCGCATCGGCGAGTCTGGCCTCGTCAACGGACAGATCGACTACTATACACTCGACGGATGGTGGAAAACCCGGGGTTTCGTTGCGAACCAGCGCGCGCACGCTATGACCACGACGCATGGCCGCAGCGACCGTGGCTTTCCCGACAAATCCGCCCGCGCCGGTGATGGCAATGGTCAGACCCATCGCATCGGCTCCATCGGCGCACAGCGAGACTGAATGTCGCTCGCTCCGCTTGCCCCCGCGTTCTGTATCGCAAGGGTCACCTCCGTGAGATGCAGGGCAAAATCGCCGGCAATGCGGCTGGGTCGATTTGCGGCAATCGCAGCGAACATCTCGGCCGGGCCTAGGGCGAAATTCATGGCGGCCGCACCGGTGCGTCGCACCTTGGGATGGGTTTTCCCATCGGGCTTCAAGCGTCGTCCCAATGGGTGTTCGATCAGGCGACGACGCAGCCGAAAGCGGCGGTGAAACCTGACCGGGGCGGCATTGTCCCAGGCTTCCTTGACTTCCAGAAAGCCAGCATCGCCGATCACTCGGATGCGATGATCATGCGGGGCGGCAATCGAACAGGTGAGCCGCGCCACGGGACCGGTCTCGAAAAACAAGGTGGCGACCGAAAAGTCGGGTGTGCCGGAAATGCCGCGCTTGTCCGGAAGCACCTCGGCAGAGGCGGCAACGATGCGTGTGACGGAGCCGAACATCGCGATCAGCCAACTGAGATAATAACCTGCATGTTCCAACGTGCATCCGATGCGGAACTCGTCTTCGTAGGGCCAAGGGGCGCCTGAGACTGCGCGCCAAGTTTCGATCGGCGCCTGGGGGATGAAACCATCATCAAGCTCGGCGTAGACCAGACGCGGCGTGCCGGCTGTGCCGTTCTTCACAGCCTTTATCAGAAGCTGCGCCGCTTCACCCAGCACCGAGGAGGGTGCAGAGGCGAGTTGCAGGTTTTTCTCCCGGGCCAGGGCGATAAGCGTCTGCGCCTCGGAAAGGTCGAGCGAAAGCGGTTTTTCGCAAAACGTATGCTTGCCTGCGATCAGCGCTGCGCGGTTGATTTCGCCATGCGAAGCCGGATTGGTGAGATTCAGCACCAGCCCGTCAGCGGGCAGGGCGGCCAACACCTGCTCCAGCGAATTGAACACGGGTATCTTCCAATGCCTGGCAAAGGCAACCCGACGAGCGGGATCGCGATCATAGGCGCCAGCGATGCGGATCTCGGGAAAGGTGGCGAGACCCGCCATGTAGAGATCGGCGACAAAACCACATCCGACAAGAACAACCGCAGTCATGCCCCGGCCTTTCCGGCAAAGGGTGACGCCCGGGGAGAGCCCCGGGGGCGTTGAAGCGCCTCGGTCATGCGGTTCGCTCTTGTCATCTCAATTCGGGGCTTCCAAAACAGATAATATCGGCAACACTTGGGCGGGGCCCCGGAAAACCTTGGTTTTTCTTCGTTTGTGCCACGAAAATGTGGTTCTATCCAGTGTTGCAAGGCCGCAGCAACCCGAAAAGGCGCAAACGTGGAATTCAGATTTGGCTCAGAGCGGGTGGTGGTGAACGTGCCGGATGCGGACGCGCTTCTGGCCGAGGTTCGCACACGGCTTCGGGCGGGCGAGGGCTTCGCCCTGGCAACGATCAATTTTGACCATCTGGTGAAATTGCGGGGCTCCGAGGCATTTCGCAGAGCCTATGCCGCGCAAGATCTTGTGGTTGCAGACGGCAACCCGATTGTCTGGCTGTCGCGGCTGGCGGGGCGCGAGATCGGGCTCGTGCCCGGCTCGGATATGGTTCTGCCATTGGCGGAGATTGCGGCGGCAGAGGGTGTTTCGGTGGCGTTTGTCGGCTCGACGGAAAGGAGTCTCGCGTTGGCCGCGGCCGAAATGAAACGCTGCGTGCCGGGCTTGGAAATCGCCGCAATGATCGCGCCACCGATGGGCTTTGATCCGGATAGCCCCGGTGCTGAGGATGTGTTTGGAGGACTTGAGAACTCGGGAGCGGGGCTGGTTTTCGTTGCCCTGGGTGCGCCCAAGCAGGAGGTTTTCGCGGCGCGCGGACGATCGCGTTTGCCCGCTGTCGGATTTGCCTCGATCGGCGCAGGGCTCGACTTCTTGTCGGGATCGCAGGAGCGGGCCCCAAAATGGGTTCGTGCGATGGCGATGGAATGGGCGTGGAGGATGCTTCGCGCGCCGGGGAGGCTTGGACCGCGATATCTGAAATGCATGGCAATACTGCCAACGCAGATGCTTGACGCGGTGCGGGCACGGTTTGATCGCTAGAAGCGCGAATGTGGATGATCTAAGCCGGTGCCGGGATAACTCCAAGTCGACGCGGTTTGGTTCGGCGTAGGAGCAGAGCGTGCTTAAGCCGGGTCTTCAAGCCTCTGGGGGGCAGGATTTCCGTGTCTTTTTCGAAGGTTGCGCCATTGAGGGCGGGGTCGTGCCACAGCGCCAGCTCGGCACCCCAAATGGCTGATTGAGCCGGCGGCAGACCATCGGGGATGCCCATTTCGGTTGCGAGCATGCCGGGCATCCAGTCGGTGATCACGACATCTGGGAAACGATCGGCCAGATCGGCGATCAATGCGCGGGTCAGGATGCGATTGGCGCCTTTGGAGGTGGAATAGGCCGAAGCTGTGGGAAGCGGGTTCAGGTCTGCGAAGGTGGCGACGTTGAGGATGCGTCCAAAGCCGGTCCCGGTGAAATGTTCGAGCGCCAGACGCGTTGCCGCCAAGGTGCCGCCGAAGTTGGTCGCCATGGTGGTCATGAAGCTTTCGGGCGTCTCGTCGAGGATATCGCGATGCGGGTAACACGCCGCATTATTGATCAGAAGCGTGAGCGGTGGATGCTCGGCCAGCTGTTCAAAGGCGACACGCAAAGCCTTGAAATCGCTGATATCCGTAGGAATGAAAACAAAGGAGTTTCCTGCTGCTTTCGCGGTCTGGGCGAGGGCTTCGGCGCGGCGGCCGAGGCCGAGGACCGTCATGCCCTGCTCGGCCAGTCGGATCGCCAGGGCGCGGCCGAGACCAGACCCGGCCCCGGTGATCAGGGCGGTGCCGGCGAGGATGCGGGGATCATTTCGGCTCATCTGAAGGTCTTCCCAATAGCTTCGGCAGTGCGCAGGGCTTGTGCGGCGATCGAAAGAGAGGGGTTTACACCCATCGAACTTGGCATGAAGCCAGCATCGGCGCACCAGAGGTTCGCAAGATCGTGGGCACGACCTTCGGCATTCAGAACAGATTTGGCCGGGTCGCGCCCGAAACGCATGGTTCCCGAGGGATGCCCATGGTTGAGATCGGGCTTCAACGAAAGAAAAAGTCGGCGCTGACCACGGAAAGCGCGCGAGATCTCGCGCCGAAAGATACGGCGCCGTGCGAGCAACTCGTCATGCATGACATATTCGAATGCGATGTCGTCTGAGCCTTCGATCGGGGCGAGCACGCGGTTCTCGTCATAGGCGAGGTCTTCAAGCAGGCCGACGAAAATCTTGGCGGATCCCAACATCTTGCTGGCCAGAGCTGCGGGCAGCCTCGAAAGCTTCGCCGCCATCGGAACATGGCGCAGGGCGCTGCCTGAAATCAGGCTGTCCAGGTAGAAGGCGATTTCACCATAGGAGGCATTGATCCCCATTGCCTGAACCATGCCGAGCCGATGGTTGTCGGCAAAGTAGAGATCACGCAGACCGAGGGCTTTGGTTGGTTTGGGATCGCTGACGCCGGGCCAGACGGCGAACAGTTCGTTGAGGTGGAACATTAGCCCGCGACCGACAAGGTGCGAGCTATTGGCGATGCCACGCGGATGGGCTTCGCAAGCGGAAGCCAGGCAGAGCCGGGGGGAGCCGAAAGCACCACCCGCCAGCAGGAAATGCCTGGCCTTGAGCAACAGGGTCTCGCCATTGCGGCGAATCTCGGCGCCAGTGATCTGGACGCCGTTGGCAATGAGCCGGGTCACCTCGGCATTGTCGAGAATCGCGGCGTTGCCGGTCGCCAGAGCCGGCTCGACACCTGCGGAGCGGCCATCCATCTTGCAGGCGTGCGGGCATTTGTGGCCGGTGCAATCAAGGCAACCGTCGATGCGGGCAATGGCGGAATGCAGGTGATAGGGCTTGGACCCGTTCTTGCGCAGGCGCGCGAAGATGCGCTGATCGCCGGCACTCAAGGGCGGTGGCGGCCGGAGATCGGTCTGATTTGCGCAATGCGGTTCTCCCGACACTTTGTATAGGGTTTCGGCCCGAGCCAGATAGGGTTCGAATTCCGCAAAGGAAACTGGCCAGCCGCCGGTCGGGTGCGGGCGGGTTTCGGAATGATCGAGGTCGTGAGGTTCGGGGCGTTCGAGCGTGGCAGCATAGAACACGGAAGAGCCGCCGACACCGGAACCGATCGGGCCGAAGAAACGGGTCTCGCGGTTGTTTTCACGGGCGACCATCTGGCCGGGCCAGAAGCCGCGGACTTGGCGCGCCTGGGGGAGGAATATCCCTGGATCGAGAGGGGTTTGTTCGGCGCGGCGACCGGCGGGGCCCTTTTCCACAAACAGGACCCTGAGGCCTGATTCAGCAAGCGCGCGACCCGCCGTGCCGCCGCCGATACCGGTGCCGATGACGATGACGTCCCAGCATTGTGCGATGATCTCGGAAGTCATCGGCTCTGCCCTCTGACCCGAAGGCTAAAGGGCAGGCGACCGCTACAAAGGGGAGTAGGCTGGAACAGATCGCGTGTTTTGGCCGGGTGAAATGCGGACATGTCAGCGTGCCTTCTGAAAGATGGGTGCGAAAAGCGGAGCGAGGGCGCGCGCGGCGGTGTTGGTGAGGTGGTTGTTGTCAAAATACCAAATGGCGGAGTCGTGCTGTGCGGAGCAGATCATTGCATTGCAAAGTTTGGGCCACGTGTCGATCTGGCGGAGCGTTTCGGAAGCAATATACGGCGCGAAGAGTGCTTCCGCGCGGGAGGCGCGGGCTTTGGCGTCGGACAAACCCGTGGTGATCGGGGCAGCATTTGCGCCGATGCGGTGGTGGGCGAGGCGGCGCGCGGTCTCACGGCTATCATAGTGTGGGATTTCCGGGGGCTGGCGAAGAACATAAATATGGCTGAAATACCGGTCAATTTCAGGCAGTGTCTTGGCCAGGGCGCGTGCGAGTACCTCTGCATTGCTGGAGCCGCCGGGGCCTGTGAGTTCGATGGTGTTTTCGGCGTCGCGGCCGACGCCGGCGCCCTCTGCATAATAGGACCAGCGACCGACCAGCAGCAAGCTGTCGGCGCTCTTGAGAGTGGGCAGCGACTCACGAATGGTCGCTGTGTCCTTGGTGCAGGCGGCGTTTTCGGCCGGTGTGGCGTAGCTTTCGCGCTTTTCAATGCCAAAGAGCGGCGGGCAGCCGGCGTGCCATATGATGAGAGCCGGGGCCTGGGCTTGATGCGCGGCGAGTTCCAGCCCTTCCTTGATGGCGCGAACGTGACTGTCGCCCCAGATCAGCACTTGCGGAGGGCCCTCGGGGCCAATTGGGCAAAGCTCGACGCCCGCAAAAGCGCCGGAAACGGGAGTGCGACAGCGCGACCAGTCTTGCAGGAAATCTGCCGACGCACTGATATGGGCGCGGGTATCCGGGCCGAAGCGGCCGGGCAGGCCGTCCTTGACATAGGCCAGAGCGCCAAAGGCCAGTGCGGCGGCGCTGGGGAAGGCGAGAGCGAAAAGGACGCGCCAGCCATTGCGGGGCGACAGCCGACGGAACGGCGTTTCGATCAACGCCCAGGAGACGATGGCCAGCGCCAGCGCCAGGGCAAGCCAGAGCGCGGCTTCGAGTGGCCCGGCATATCCATCGCGCCAATAACTCGAGAGCACCAGGACGGGCCAATGCCAGAGATAAAGCGAGTAAGAAATCTTGCCGATGAATACCGGCCCGGGAGAGGACAGCGCGCAGTTGATTGGGTTCGCGTGTTGGCCGTTGGCGATCAGCAACAACGCGCCAGCGACGGGTAAAAGAGCCTGCCATCCGGGAAAACCGGCAGGGTCGATCAGAAATAGCCCCGCCGCCACCAGGGCAAGGCCGAGCCAGCTCAGTCCGCCATGGATTGCCCAGTTGAAGGCGCGGCGTTGGCCGAGGATGGCAAGCAACACGCCGGCAAGAAGTTCCCAGGCGCGAAACGGAAAAAGATAGAATGTCGTGGTCTGGTGCGTCGGCGTCAGGGCGAGATTGGCGGCAAGCGATAGCGCAAAAACGGCGATCAGCGCCGAGACAAGCATGCGTCTGGAAAACTTGAGTGCCAAAATCAGGAACGGCAAGAAGACGTAGAATTGCTCCTCGACTGCCAGCGACCAGGTGTGCAGCAGCACCTTGTTTTCGGCGCCGATGTCGAAATAACCCTCGCCACGCCAAAAGAGGATGTTGGAAAGATAGGTAGTGGCGGCGATCAGTTCCTTGCCGAATTCGCGCAATTCAAAGGGCAGCAGGATGAGCCATGCCGCCGCTGTCGTGGTGATCGCCATGGCGAAATAGGCCGGTGCCAGACGTTTGACACGGCGGGTGTAGAACCGTGCGAGGCTGACCCGGTCATGTTCTTCCAGGTCGCGCCAGAGAATGCCGCCGATCAGGAAGCCTGATATGACGAAAAATACGTCAACGCCGCTGAAGCCGCCGCGCAGGCCCGGCACACCGAAGTGATAGAGCACGACGCCCAGCACGGCGATCATGCGCAGCCCGTCAATCTCGGGTCTGTAGGCGGGGTGGGCGAGGGTTTTGATCAGCTTCTCTCCGGTCGGCTTGCCTGTCAGTGAGTTAATGCCGGAATTGGGCGGAATTTTCACCTCTTCATTGCGATTTTGCGGCGAAGGTTGCAGCTTTGGGAAAAGCGCAGGAGGCAGCGATGGTTGTGAGAGTGGAAAAGGCGGGGCCGGTCTGGACGATTGTTCATTCGCGGCCTGAGGCGCGCAATGCAATGGATGCGGCAAGTGCCACGGCGCTTTATGATGCATTTTTGGCGTTTGAGGCGGATGAGGCGGCACGGGTTGCCGTATTCTGGGGCGAGGGCGGGGCGTTCTGCGCGGGATGGGATCTCAAGCAGGTTGCGCGGTTTGCGGAACCCGGGGCGATGGAGAGTCTGGCATTTCCAGAGCAGGGGCCGGTGCAAGGGCCGATGGGGCCTTCACGGCTGGACCTGTCGAAGCCGGTGATTGCCGCTGTCGAGGGGCCTGCTGTCGCCGGTGGCATGGAACTGGCGATCTGGGCCGACATTCGGGTGATGGCCGAGAGCGCCTTCATGGGGGTCTATTGCCGCCGTTGGGGTGTGCCGCTGATTGACGGCGGAACCGTGCGCCTGCCGCGCCTGGTGGGCGAGGGGCGGGCGATGGACCTGATCCTGACTGGGCGGCGGGTAGATGCCGAGGAGGCGTTGCGCATTGGCTTGTGCGAGTATGTGGTGCAGGATGGCCAAGCGCGCACCCGAGCCGAAACGCTTGCGGAAGAGATCGCAAGATTCCCTCAGGGTTGCATGCGTTCAGATCGCGCTTCTGCGCGGGCTCAGGCCGGATTGAGCGCACAAGCAGCCCTGCGTCAGGAGTGGACGATGAGCCAGGGACTGGTCGCCGAAGAAGGGGCAATAGGCGCCGCACGGTTTGCCGCAGGAAAGGGGCGGCACGGAGATTTCGAAGAGATTTGAACCGGCTGGCCGGGATTGGCGGCGAATTGCGTAATGAGTAGAGAAGAAGCAATCCGAGGGTGAGGCAGGACACGTTACAGAATCGAATTCGATTTCCTTAACCAAGTAACAAAAGGCTTGCCTCGAATCGGTAGAATGGCTTACACCGACCATGCGGTCGGGTTTTGCCCTTGAACGTGATGGAACGGGAGATTGACTTTGGCTGATGCTTTCATCTGCGATGCAACGCGCACACCGATCGGGCGCTATGGCGGGGCTTTGAGTCAGGTGCGGACCGACGATCTGGCCGCATTGCCGCTCGCCGCACTTATTGATCGCAATCCGAAAGTCGATTGGGCCAGTATCGACGATGTTATTTATGGCAGTGCCAATCAGGCCGGCGAAGACAACCGCAACGTGGCGCGTATGGCGGCGCTTTTGGCAGGCTTGCCGGTGGAGGTGCCGGGAACGACGATCAATCGGCTCTGTGCCTCGGGCATGGATGCGGTGGGTATGGCAGCGCGGGCAATCCGGGCCGGCGATTATGACATGGCGATTGCAGGCGGTGTGGAAAGCATGAGCCGCGCACCCTTCGTGATGCCCAAGGCGACCAGCGCTTTTACCCGAGCGAACGCGATCTACGACACCACCATCGGCTGGCGTTTCATCAACCCGAAGATGAAGGCGAAGTATGGCACCGATTCGATGCCCGAGACTGCCGACAACGTTGCCGCCGACTACAACGTCAGCCGCGAAGATCAGGACGCATTCGCCGCCCGAAGCCAGGCGCGTTGGGTCGCGGCGCATGAAGCGGGCATATTCGCTGACGAGATCACGCCGGTGCATGTGCCGCAGCGAAAGGGCGACGCGGTCATAGTCGATACCGATGAACATCCACGCCCTGGCACCGACGCCGAAATGTTGAGTAAACTCAAGGGTGTGAATGGCCCCGATCTGAGCGTTACCGCGGGCAATGCCAGCGGCGTGAACGACGGCGCGGCGGCGCTCCTGTTGGCCAATGAGGCTATGGCGGCAAGGAACGGGCTGACGCCGATGGCGCGGGTTGTGGCCATGGCGGCAGCCGGGGTTGAGCCACGTATCATGGGCATCGGGCCTGTGCCGGCCTGCCGCAAGGTTCTCGCGCGCGCCGGGCTGAGCATCGAGCAGATGGATGTGATAGAATTGAACGAGGCATTTGCCAGCCAGGGTCTGGCGACACTGCGGGAACTGGGTGTGGCCGATGATGCGCCGCATGTGAACCCCAATGGCGGGGCGATTGCCATCGGACACCCGCTGGGGATGTCCGGAGCAAGGCTGGTGCTGACGGCGGCCTATCAGCTGCGACGCACCGGCGGGAAATACGCGCTCTGCACCATGTGTGTGGGCGTCGGTCAGGGGGCCGCCCTGATTTTGGAACGTGTCTGAGGAGGACTGCGCGAGATGTATGCACAGATGATCAAGACCGCCGGCACCGGCGTGAAAAGCCGGGAAGAAATGACCCCGGAAGAAGCGGCGTTTCAGGACAAGATCGACGCCGACATCAAGATCGAGCCGAAGGACTGGATGCCCGACGACTATCGCGCCACCCTGATCCGTCAGATCGGGCAGCACGCGCATTCCGAGATCGTCGGGCAATTGCCCGAGGGAAACTGGATCACCCGGGCGCCGACGCTGGAACGCAAGGCAATCCTGCTGGCTAAGGTTCAGGACGAAGCAGGGCACGGGCTCTACCTCTATTGCGCCGCGGAAACGCTTGGGGTTTCGCGCGATGAGCTGACCTCGGACCTGCTGGAAGGGCGGATGAAATACTCCTCGATCTTCAACTATCCGACGCTGAACTGGGCGGATATCGGCGCGGTCGGCTGGCTGGTGGATGGCGCCGCGATCATGAACCAGGTACCCCTGCAGCGCACGTCCTATGGCCCCTATGCCCGCGCGATGGTGCGGATTTGCAAGGAAGAGAGCTTTCATCAGCGTCAGGGTTACGACATCATGATGAAGATGGCGAAGGGCTCTGAAGCGCAAAGGAAAATGGCGCAGGATGCACTGAACCGGCTTTGGTATCCCTCGCTGATGATGTTCGGACCGAGCGACAAGGAATCGGTGCATTCGGCGCAGTCGATGGCGTGGAAGATCAAGATCGACAGCAATGACGAATTGCGCCAGCGGTTTGTCGATCAGACAGTGCCGCAGGCCGAGTATCTGGGCCTTACGGTTCCTGATGAAAACCTCAAATGGAATGAAGAAAAGGGCGGGTATGATTTCACCGACCCCGATTGGACAGAGTTTTTCAATGTGCTGAAAGGAAATGGCCCGTGCAATACCGAGCGGATGAAAGCGCGGGTGAAGGCGTGGGACGATGGTGCCTGGGTGCGCGACGGGTTGATGGCCCACGCGGCCAAGCGTGCCGCGCGCCGGGTTGCGGCAGAATAGGCGGGAGTGAGAGAGATGAAAAACGAATGGCCCCTGTGGGAAGTCTTCATTCGCGGCCAGCATGGGCTGAGCCACAGGCATGTGGGATCGCTGCATGCGCCGGATGCGGAGATGGCGATCAAGAACGCGCGCGATGTCTATACGCGGCGCAACGAAGGCGTGAGCATCTGGGTTGTTGAAGCCAGGCACATCAGCGCAACGTCGCCGGGCGAGAAAGGCCCGCTGTTCGAACCATCGGAAAGCAAAGTCTACCGGCACCCGACCTTCTTTGACATTCCCGACGACGTGGGAGCGATGTGATGGCGGGCAAGGTCGATCAAGGCGCCCTTTTCGAGTTCCTGCTGCGGATGGGGGACAACACGCTGATCCTGGGTCACAGGGTGAGCGAATGGTGCGGCCATGCGCCTGTGCTGGAAGAAGATATTGCGCTGGCCAATACCGCTCTCGACATGATCGGGCAAACCCAGATGTGGCTTGGCCTGGCCGGTGAGATCGAAGGCAAAGGGCGTAGCGCCGATGATCTGGCCTTCCTGCGCGACGCTTGGGATTTCCGCAACGTTCTACTTTGCGAGCTGCCCAACGGCGATTTCGGCCAGACATTGATGCGTCAATTCCTGTTTGACGCCTGGCATGTGGTGATGTTGGGCCATCTGATGAATTCGTCTGAACCGCGCGTGGCCGAAATTGCCGCGAAAGCCAGCAAAGAGGCGGCCTATCACGTCGAACGGTCTGGCGACACCGTGGTGGGTCTTGGCGACGGCACCGAGGAAAGTCACCGCCGGATGCAGGATGCGCTGAACTATCTCTGGTCCTATTCCGGGGAGTTGTTCGAGAGCGATGCTGTGGACCAGGCCATGTCCGCGGCCGGTATTGCGCCTGATCCGACCAGCCTGCGTGCGGAATATGACGCGTTGGTGGGCCGTGTTTTGGCGGAGGCAACGCTCAAGATCCCCGACAGTCCGTTTGTTCACAAGGGCGGGCGCGATGGGCGGATGCATAGTGAGCATCTGGGCCATCTGCTGACCAGCATGCAATGGTTGCAGCGCGCCTATCCCGGAGCCGAGTGGTAACGCACAATGGGCAACCCGTCGGTGGAACAGGTCTGGGAATGGCTGGAAACCCTTCCCGACCCCGAGATCCCTGTGATCACGCTGGTCGATCTGGGCATCATCCGGAATGTCGCGTGGGACGATGAGACGCTGGTCGTTTCGGTCACGCCGACCTATTCGGGATGCCCGGCGACCTCGATGATCAACCGCGATATCGAGGCCAGGCTCAGGGGTGAGGGCGTGCAGAAGATCGAGCTGCGCCAGCAGCTGTCGCCGGCATGGACCACCGACTGGATGACCGACAAGGCACGCAAGGCGCTCGAGGAATACGGAATTGCGCCACCGCAGCCAGCGGGCGGACCCAAGCAGTGTCCGCGTTGCGGCGGCGAGAACCTCGAAAAGCTGAGCCAGTTCGGCTCGACCCCGTGCAAGGCACAATGGCGCTGCCGCGACTGCCTTGAACCGTTCGAATATTTCAAGTGCATCTGAGCGAGGAGCAAGCATGGCGCGTTTTCACGAGCTGAAAGTCACAGAGATCCACCGCACGATCCGCGATGCGGTGGTGCTGACGCTCGCGCCGGAAGATGGCGCGGCAGAGGCGTTCGATTTCACCCAGGGCCAGTATCTGACCTTCCGGCGGACGTTTGACGGCGAAGAGCTGCGGCGCAGCTACTCGATCTGTTCCGGCAAGCAGGAAGGCAAGCTTCAGGTCGGTATCAAGCGGGTCGATGGCGGGGCATTTTCAACTTTTGCCAACGAAGAGCTGAAGGTCGGTGATACGCTGGAAGCAATGCCGCCGATGGGCGGGTTCTTCACCCGGCTCGACGGCGCCAGCCAAAAGCAATACCTGGCATTCGCCGGAGGCTCTGGAATCACCCCGGTCTTGTCGATCATCAAGACGACGCTCATGGCCGAGCCGAAGTCGACCTTCACACTGGTTTATGCCAACAAGGGCGTATCGACGATCATGTTCCGCGAGGAGCTGGAAGACCTGAAAAACCAGTATCTGGGCCGGCTCAGCGTGATCCACGTCCTGGAGCAGGACGCGCAGGAAATCGACCTGTTCACCGGGATGGTGACCGAAGAGAAATGCGGCCAGCTGTTCCGCAGCTGGATCGATATCGAGAGCATCGATACGGCGTTCATCTGCGGGCCGGAGCCGATGATGCTGGGGATTGCCAAGGCGCTGCGCGAACACGGGCTGGAGGACGGCCAGATCAAGTTCGAACTTTTTGCAAGTGCGCAGCCCGGGCGATTGAAGCGCAAGGTGGTTTCGAAGGAAGCCGGCAAGACCGCCAATCAGGCCGAGATCGCGGTGACGCTGGATGGATCAACCCAGACGATTACAGTCTCCAAGGATATCACCATTCTGGATGCCGCGCGGGAGAATTCGATGGATGCGCCGTTTGCCTGCAAGGCGGGCGTGTGTTCGACCTGCCGCTGCCGGGTGATCGAGGGTGAGGTCGAGATGGTCGCGAACCACGCGCTCGAGGATTACGAGGTGGAGAAGGGCTATGTGCTCTCGTGCCAGTCCTTCCCGGTGACGGACCGGGTTGTCGTCGATTACGACCAGTGAGGGAATGATGATGGACGATATGAGCATTGAAAGCTATCTCGCCGAAGGCGGCGTTCTGACCAATCCGGCAAACGTACCGCCGCGCTATCGCGCCGAGCTTTTGAAGCTGATGGCGACGTTTGTGGACAGCGAGTTGGCAGGTGCCGCGGGGTTCGCCGACGTGATCAATACCGGCCCCGGTATCAAGGAACGGATCGCGGCGGCAAAGATCGTGCTCGAGAAGACCGACAATGCCGACAAGGTGTTGAAAGTGATGGGCGAGTTTGGTGTCGACGAGGCGAAATACGCCAATCACCACCCTTGGGCCGCGCGCCTCGACCGCGATGCCGATATCGGCACCTCAAGGAGCGAGGGGGACATGCGGCTCGCCGTGTTCAACTACCCGCTCGACGGATGGAGCGACGCGGTGGTAATGAACCTGTTGATGGGTAAAGCCGTCGGGTTTCAGATGCGCGATTTTTGCAAGGTCAGCTATCAGCCGTTGGCCGAGGCGTTTCGCGAGATTGCCCCGGTGGAAGCCCGCCACGCCGAGCTTGCGGAGGAGGGATTGACCCGCTTGCTTGAGGAAGGGCAGGGCGAAGCGTTGCAGAAAAGCGTAAACTATTGGTGGCCGCGTGTTTCAGCGAGTTTTGGAACCGGTAGAAGCGATCGGTTCGAGACGCTGAAAGCCATGGGTCTTCGCAAGACACCCAACGCCGACCTGAATACGCAATGGCAAGACGGAATGGCCAATATACTCGCGCGTCATGGTCTGAAAGCCGAGTAACCCTGTTTGACGGTCGCAGCAGTCAGGGGGAGCCGTTGCCGGAGAGCAAAGCATAGAGCGCAGCGGCGAAGCGCGCACTCAGAGACCCTTGATGCCGTTCAGGGTAAGATTGGCGACGAGCGTCGCATAGTCACGTCGTGCGACTTCGTCGGCACCGGTCTGCCACATGAAATACCAGTTCAACATGCCGAAAACCGACATTGTCGTCGCGCGAAGTATATCCGGACGGCCCTCGAATTGCGCCGGTGCGCAAGCCGCGAGGATCCGCGAAAGATGTGCGACCATATCGCGCTGATAGGTGCGCAGGATCTTCTGCTGATCCTCCGGCAATGCGGATAGACCTGTGGTTTGAACCCGGTGCTCATCATCGGCGCCCTGATAGGCGAGAAGCGTCTGCATGACAGTCTCGCGCAAGGCGTCTTCCGGTGTTTCGGGGTCGAAGGGGATCGCGCAGATTCGATCCCTAAGCGTGCTCAGGTAGTGATCGAGCAGGTCGAAAAGCAGTGCGTGCTTGCTGTCGTAATAGTGGTAGATATTGGCCTTCGAGATACCGCATTCGGCTGCGAGCTGGCTCATGGAGGCGCGATCAAACCCTTGATCTGCAAACACTTTCGCTGCCGATTTCAGAATTTGAGCGCGCTTTTCGCCATGATCTTTTGCTATCGTGCGAGCCACTGGCTTACCCCTTGTCGCGATTGTCCACGACGCGTACCGCCTTGCCCTGGCTGCGGGCGACCTCGCCGGGATTGCCGACGATGATTTCGGTGGAAACACCGACGATATCCTTGATCCGCTTTGTCAGCATCCGTGCCGCCGCGGTTTTTGAAAGCTCGTCGGTTGAATTGGGTGTGGCTTCGACAAAGACCCGCATGCCATCCATCCGGCCGGATTTGTAAAGCTCGATCTGGTAATACGGCGCCAGCCCGCCGGTGGCCATAACCTGTTCCTCGATCTGGGAGGGAAAGACATTGACACCGCGGAGGATGATCATGTCGTCGGACCGACCGGTGATCTTCTCCATCCGCCGCATCGAGCGCGCCGTGCCGGGCAGCAATCGGGTGAGATCGCGGGTGCGATAGCGGATCATCGGCAACCCTTGCTTGGTGAGCGTGGTGAAGACCAGTTCGCCCATCTCGCCATCGGGCAGAACCTCGCCCGTGACCGGGTCGATGATCTCGGGATAAAAATGGTCTTCCCAGATCACCGGGCCATCCTTGGTTTCGACGCATTCGTTGGCGACACCCGGCCCCATGATTTCGGAAAGGCCATATATATCAACAGCATGCATGTCGAAGGCCTGCTCAACTTCGTGCCGCATCGCATCGGTCCAGGGCTCGGCGCCAAAGACCCCGACCGAGAGCGAGGTCGCGCGCGGGTCAAGCCCTTGCTTGTGGTACTGCTCGAGGATGTTGAGCATGTAGGACGGCGTGACCATGATCGTGGTCGGTTTGAAA
>CBDUGF010000061.1:0-20266 GCA_965366835.1 uncultured Rhodobacterales bacterium | reverse complement strand
CATCGCCCGCGCCACGCCCTTGCCGCGCGCCTCCGGCAGCGTGCAATAGTCAGCGTTGCACACATGCGCACCGTTGCCGGTCTGGTTCGCCCTGAGATAGCAACAGCCCAGCGCACGCCCCTCATCTTCTGCCAGCCACACCCGCGCGCCCTCGGGCCAGAAATAGGCCAGCCCGCCCGCCATCCCGCCCTTCGGATCGGCGCAGAACGTATCGCCCGCCTCGACGCTCGGGCGCAGAATCGCCCAGACCGCCGCATCGTCCACGCCGCGCACCGCCTCGCGCATCACAACAGCCATCCCGCGCTCCTTTCCGGTGAAAAAAGGGGGCCACGAAAGCCCCCCGCGTAGGGTGGGGTTTCACCCCACCACAAGCTGTTTCAATATTCCACAACCGCGCGGATCGACTTGCCCTCATGCATCAGGTCGAACCCCTCGTTGATCTGATCCAGCGTCAGCTTGTGGGTGATCATCGGGTCGATCTCGATCTTGCCGTCCATATACCAATCCACCATCTTCGGCACATCCGTGCGCCCCTTGGCGCCGCCGAATGCCGTGCCCTTCCACACCCGCCCGGTCACCAGCTGGAAAGGCCGGGTCGAGATCTCCGCCCCCGCCGGCGCCACCCCGATGATCACGCTCACGCCCCAGCCGCGATGCGAACATTCCAGCGCATCGCGCATCACCTTCACGTTGCCGGTGGCATCGAAGGAATAATCGACCCCGCCGAACTGGTCGCGCTCGGTCTTGGTCAGCTCGACAATCGCATCGACGGTCGATTGATCGCCCAGCTTCGAGGGGTTGACGAAATGGGTCATGCCGAATTTCTTCGCCATCTCCGCCTTGGTGTCATTGAGATCGACACCGATGATCATGTCGGCCCCGGCCATCCGCAGCCCCTGGATCACGTTGAGCCCGATCCCGCCCAGTCCGAACACAGCCGCCGACGAGCCGATCTCGACTCCGGCGGTATTGATCACCGCGCCGATGCCCGTGGTCACGCCGCAGCCGATATAGCAGATCTTGTCGAACGGCGCGTCGGGCCGCACCTTGGCCAGCGCGATCTCGGGCAGGACCGTGTGATTGGCGAAGGTCGAACAGCCCATGTAATGATAGATCGGCGTGCCATCCAGCATCGAGAACCGGCTCGTGCCGTCGGGCATCAGGCCCTGGCCCTGGGTGCCCCGGATCGCGGTGCAGAGGTTTGTCTTGCCGCTCAGGCAGGCATGGCATTGGCGGCATTCCGGCGTGTAGAGCGGTATCACGTGATCGCCGGGTTTCAGCGTGGTCACACCCTCGCCCACTTCCAGCACAACGCCCGCGCCCTCATGGCCCAGGATCGACGGAAACAGCCCCTCCGGGTCGGCCCCGCTGCGGGTGAATTCATCGGTGTGGCAAATCCCCGTCGCCTTGATCTCCACCAACACCTCGCCCGCCTTCGGCCCCTCGAGATTGACCTCCATGATCTCCAGCGGTTTGCCCGCTTCCAATGCCACAGCCGCTCTCGTCCGCATGATGATCTCCTTGCATTTTCCCGGCCCAAGACTGCGGCAATCCGCCCCCGGATACAACACTCCAGTTTGGCTTGCATCGCCCCGCGCCCGCGCCCCCAATCATGGCGCAATTTCCGAAAATCCGCTTCAACCTGTCGGCAATCCCCGCCACGGCGCCGCGCCTCTGCCCGAATCCCGCCACGCCCGCCCGCAAGCCTGAACACCCGGGCGTCAAGACCCGGGCCAAAGCATCAGGAGGCCCCGATGACAGCCGTTTCCGCCACGCCCTTGATGGCGCCAGCCTCCGTTGGCCCGGGCAAGGTTCCGCCGCTCCGCCTGAGCGGCAGCTTCGCGTTTCTTGCGGGCCTGCTCACCTCGCTGCCCTGGCTTGCCGCCCTCGGATTGTTCGCGCTGACGGCATCCCTGATCCGCTGGCCGATCCGCACCGGTCGGGAAAACGGCCAGCAGCCGGCCCTGCCACGCGCGCATCACGCAGAACCCGACCGCGCCGGAGCCCGCCCCGCCCCCCTGCCCAAGTCGCGCCACACAAGGCCCGGCGCGCTGGCCAAACCCGCCAACCAGCCCTGCGCCAAAACCTCGCCGCGCCTCTCCCCCAAGCGCCCCCGGCAAGCACCCGCGCCAAACCCGGGCGATGCGCCGGAGCCCGATCCCGACTCCTTGTCGGCCCGCAACCGCACCGCGCGCGGCAAGTATCCGCGCCTGCGCCTGCGCCCCATCGTGCCCTTGCATCGCCGCCTGCCGATCCACAGCTGGCTCGGCGGCAATCCTCACATGCCCGGCGAAATCGAATGGCCCATGGCCGGTGGCAAACCGGCGCTGTTTCTCGCCCAGATCAGCTGCGCCCATCTGCCGCCAAGGCTCTGGGGCAAGCGCGGTCCGCGCCAAGGCTGGCTGCTGGCCTTCACGTCGCAGGACAAACCCGGCGAGCCGATCCTGCGCCACGTCCCGCATTTCGGCCCCGAGCGCCTGCCCCCCGCGCCGCCGCGCTATCCCAGCGCGACACCGATGCGCGCCGATATCCTGGCCCGCGCCACAGGTGCTCCCGCCGCGATCCCACGCTGGCCGATCGAATTCGTCGCCGATGCCGAGCCCGACCTGCTCGGCCGCATATCCGCCCCGATAGAACCGCAGCATAGCTGCGGTTCCGCGGCTGTGCCCGGCGCCGGCGATCCGCGCCTCCAGCCCCATGATTGGGGCTCGCTCCTGGTCCTGCTCGACAGCCTGCTCACCGAACTGGATTGGCAAAACAGCGTCGTCGCCGCCCTTGTCGACCCCAACGAGCCCGACGCCAACACCCTGCATTTCCTCGACAGCCTGTCGCGCACCCATGACAGCATCGCCGCCCTGCGCGGCGAACTCTGCGCCGCGCGCGACCAGTCTATCGCCTTCTCGCCCGAGCTGCGCGACCTCGCCCTGCGCGGCCTCTCCAGCCTCATTCTCGAAACGGTCGCACCCGGCGAGGATGGCCAGCAAGTGCCGGTGACAACACCGCTGCTCGACAGCGATCATCTGCGGCAAAGCTGCCTGCGCTGGCTCGATCATTACGCCCGGCGGCTCTATACCGACCGGCCCGAAGACCTGCCGCAGCCCCAGCGCGCCCTGTTCGAGCACCACTGGGCGTTGCTCGCACAAGATGAAAGCGGCGAAATGGGCGGCCCGCCGCTGGACAACGCCAACATGACCGTGCTGCGCCTGCCCGCGAGCCTGCTGATGGGCTGGTCTTTCGGCGCCTCCGGCGATTTCCACATCGCCCTGTCCGCCGAACGGCTCGGCGCGGGCGATTTCGACATCGGCGGCGATCCCCCGATAGGCACCGCCTGAGCTTGCAGCCCGGCGCGATGCAGCCCAACGGCGACTCTCTGCGCATCCAAGCCGGTCGGCACCGCCCACTTGCCCGATGTTCCGCGAACAAGCGCCGCTGTCGATCGCCGGTTACTTCTTGATGCGGAAAAGCTTGTGGCAGTCGCCACAGCTCTTGCCCAGCGCCCCCATCCCGGCCCTGATTCCGCCGATCGAGCCGATGGCCATCGCCTCCGCCGCTACGCGCGTCGCCTTTGCCTTGGCGCGGAACATGGGCCAGTCGCTCCAGATCTCGGGGCGCGATTCCGATTTCGGATCTCTCGCCGGCGCCTTGAACGCGGCACCGATCCGCCCGGCGCTCTCGATCAGCCGCGCCCGCGCCGCCGCCGCCCGTGCCGCGTCAAACGCCCGCTTGCCCGCCGCCATGTCGCCCAGCACCGCCGTGGCCTCCTTGATCTCGCCCATCAGCGCCATGCGGGTCTTCACCGCCTCGTTCTTCACGCCCGAATGCGCCAGCGCCGAACCGCTCAGCACCAGCGCCAGGGCCGCCCCGGCCGCCGTGCGTTTCGTTCCCATCATCCGTGCCGCTCCTCTTTTCGTCCGGTGTGGCCGGTTCTTGCCGTCCCCCCGGCGCGACGCAACCCAACTTGTCGTGAGCGCCCCCTGCCCCACCCCGGTTTTTTCGCAGAAAAATCGCCCCCTCGCGCGCCCTTCTGCGCTTTTCCGGGACGCCTCAGGCAGCGCGGCCGTCACTTTCCCACACAAACCTTGTCGACCCGGGCCGAATTCATGCCCTGACGCATTTCAGGCCTACATGGAAAAAATTGGGTCGAAACAGGCGCCCGGGCGGGTCGCGCAAGGCCGCGTTTTTCGATTCCGCCTTTTGCCTGAAACGTTCTAACATCCGGCTGTTTTCCTGTCAGGATGGATCAGCCAATGAACACCATATCCCGGATGATCAACCAACGGCGCATCAAGTCTGTGCTTCAATCGAAGCGGCTGTCGCAGTTCCTCCGCCCGCTCATCGCCGCGGCGTTTCTCCTGTTGCCCGGCCAGGCCGCCCAGGCCGACAAGAGCTTTGTCCTGGTCCACGGCGCATTCGTCGGCGCATGGTATTGGGATCCGGTCGCCAGCGGCCTGCGCCAGAAGGGGCATCGCGTTGTCGCCGTCGATCTCACTGGTCATGGCACCAGGGCCGGTGAAAACGGCCCCGACGTCACGATCGACCAGCACATCAGCGATGTGGTCGCCGCAATCGAGAGCGCCGACACGCCCGTCATCCTTGTCGCTCACAGCTATGGCGGGCGCCCGGCAACAGGCGCCTGGGACGTTGCGAGAGACCGGATCGAAGCCGTGATCTTCATCGAAGCCGCCGCGCCCTACGGATCCGGCCCGCTCGCCCTGCCCGACGAGAAAGGCCAGCGCGCGAAAATGATGCAGCTCGATCCCGAGGCCATCGCGGCGGGCCTTCTCCAGCCGCCGCCGCAATTGCAACAGCGCTACCCCGACAAGCCTATCGCCCCGCAATCCCTTCGCGCGCTCTACGCCGCGGTCCCGCTCACCAACGGGCCCTTGCCCGACACGCCCGGCGCCTTTGTGCTGGGCGCGCAGAGCGATGCCCGCATCTTCCGCCAATATGCCGGCCGGGTGGCCGAAGAACGCGGCTGGACCATCTGGGAGATCGAAAGCGGCCATGACGTGGTGGCCGACGCCGGCGAAACACTGACCCGCCTGCTCGACAAACTCGCCCAAGAGCTGCCGACCGGAAATTGAAGCGAAACACCGGGCGCGCAAAACCGGGTTGCCGACGTCCACAACAGCCAAGGCCCGCCAGACAGACGACCCCGGCAGCCTCCGCCATTTCGTCTGTCAGCCAAGTGCGGCTTTCGCAATACTTCCATTCAGGCGAGGCCCGGTATTTTCAGACAATGATTGGGTCGCGAAACGGCCCTATCCGTGACCTCCCGACTGCAGCCCGCCAACAACTCAGGGTATTGTCGCAAAGCGAGCGCGAATCATTGTTCTGGATGCCTTCACCGTCCGAAACGCCCCAATTAAGTGTACTTAAGCGTGTGTTTGCCTGGGCTATTCAGGGGCGATTTGTAACCGGGAGTAGAATCTTCGTTGGCAATCCGCGTATTTCTTGCAAACTGGTAAGAAAAGGCAGATAAAAAAGGGAAATTTCTGCTCATTGAAACCTGCTTTTTCGCAATGAGCCGGAACGCGATTTAAGGGGGAAAATAAAGATGAAAAGTTTGGGGGCTTTCAAGGCAATCGTCGCAGCGGCGGTTGTGGCCGGTTCGGGACTAATGGGTTCTGTTTCGGAGGCGTCAACATTGACGGCATTCGGTTCTTCCTCGGCTGCGGGGGGGGGGGACATCAATTATGACGCAACCGACGACCGTGGCACGTTCGCGTGCGCTATCCTTTGCCAAGGCCTGTTGTCGAACCTCGCCACGGGTGGTCCTTATCCCAAAACCATGCCTGACGCGACCACCGCGGATGGGTGGAGCGGCACAGCGGTAGATGCCTTTGCGCTCCCGAACAACAACCCCTCCACCGAGGTCGGTTTCGTGAACGCTGTCTTGGGCACAAGTTTCTCAGCGGGTACTCAGGTGAGCGGCGGTGGCTCTGAACTCGTTTCGTTCGCTTCATCGGCGGCGTACATCCTGCTCGCGATCGGAACGTCCCCGGACATGCTTTTGATCTGGAACTCATCTGGCGTGGAGCAGACGTTTACCTGGACCGGGTTCTCGGGCGAAGGCGCTGGTCTTAGCCATTACACCGAGTTTGGTATGGCCAATGTGCCCCTTCCCGCCGCTGGCTTCCTGCTGATCGGCGCGGTTGGTGCGCTGGGTTTTGCCGCGAGGCGCAAGCGCAAGACGGCTTGAACCCGAGCAAACGGAATTAGCAAACGGGCGGCGGATCATCGGGTCTGCCGCCCGTTTTCAGTTTCCCCCATCCGTCAGATACGGCCATACTGACCGCCCCAGCAGACTTTCGCGATAGCAGCTCAGGCCTCCGTTTCCCAACTTTAGAGGCGGACCATTTCGGTGGGGTGGATCAGCAATGAACGGCCGTTTTTGAGCATTGATAAGTTTTTGAGCATTGATAACAAGTCCTCGCACATGCAGAGAAAGGCCGCTGCCCACCGTTCCCGCTGATTCCGTATGTTCGCGATGCGTTGGGGCCAGACATTCAGTGCGCCTGGTCGAATGGCGGCCAAGTCTCCCAAACCGATATCCCCGACATCGCAACCGTGTAGCGATCGCTCAAGCACCCGCCCACCGCGCGCTGCCTTAAGTTTATCCGGCGTTCATCCATACGCTCGCGTATGTCATACGCATGTCAGCCGGAGCGCAGCCGGGAGTCACCCCCCTGATTTCGGGCCGGCAACGCCGTTAACCCGCCGGAACGGTGGTGTCATCATTAAGCTTGATTTCGCCGCGAATCGGCATGAGACTACCCTCATGACGGTTCAAGACCCCACGCCCTTTCCCGGGGCCCAGCCCGCGCAGGTGGCCTTTCACCGCACCGAGCTCGCCGTCATTCTCTCGCTTTATGGCCGCATGGTCGCCGCCGGTGAATGGCGCGACTATGGCATCTCCTGCCTGCGCGATATCGCGGTCTTCTCGGTGTTCCGCCGCACCGCCGAACATCCGCTCTATCGCATTGAAAAGAGGCCGAAATTGCGCGCCAAACAGGGGCAGTATTCGGTCGTCGGCATGGATGGCCAGATCCTGCGCCGCGGCCATGATCTGCGCACCGTGCTGCGGGTTCTGGAACGCAAGCTGATCCGCCCGGTCGATTGAATTCCGCTCCACGAGCCGCCGCCAGGAAAAATCCGCCCCAGACGCCCAGACCCCCGCCGCGAACCTGACCCGGACCCTCTCGCCCCACCCGACCGCGCGGCGCTGCAACATCCCGGCAACCCACAGCCCCTATCCTTCCCAACGTCCAACCCGCACACCCTTTCCGGTGCACCTCCTCGATTTGCCGCAGCTGGCCCTTGTCGCCACGCTCCACTTGCCTATTCTGAGCGGCAATTCGGGAGACCCAAATGGACCGCGCAGATATCGTCGATCAGGCCTTTCGCGACAGGCTCGCCAAAGGCACATTGCCTCAAGGCGCCCCCGCCTCCGGCCCGCTTGTCGATGCGCAAGCCGTCGCGATCTTCCGCGCCCAGTGCCTCAGCCGCAATCTCGACCGCCGCTCGCGCAAGATGCAGGCCGCGGGCGAGGGATACTACACCATCGGCTCCTCGGGCCACGAAGGCATGGCCGCCGTCGCCGCCGCCCTGCGCCCCTCCGACATGGCCTTCCTGCACTACCGTGACGGCGCCTTCCAGACCATGCGCAGCACCCAGGTTCCCGGCACCACACCCGCCTGGGACATGCTGCTCAGCTTCGCCACCTCGACCGACGACCCGATCAGCGGCGGGCGCCATAAAGTCCTTGGTTCCAAGGCGTTAGCCATCCCGCCGCAGACCTCCACCATCGCTTCCCACCTGCCCAAGGCGCTCGGCGCCGCCTATTCCATCGGGCTGGCCAACCGCCACCCGCCCGAGCATCGCACATTGGCAAAAGACGGCCTGGTGATGTGCTCGTTCGGCGATGCCTCCTCCAATCATTCCACCGCCCAGGGCGCCATCAACACCGCCTGCTGGACCGCGTTCCAATCCATCCCCCTGCCGCTGCTGTTCGTCTGCGAAGACAACGGCATCGGCATCTCGGTGCGCACGCCCTCCGGTTGGGTCGCCGCCAATTTCTCCGCCCGGCCCGGCCTCAAGTATTTCCACGCCAATGGCCTCGACCTCTATGAGACCTACCGCGTCGCGCAGGAGGCCGCCGCCTATGTGCGCCACCGCCGCAAACCGGCCTTTCTGCACCTCTCCACCGTGCGGCTCTACGGTCATGCCGGCTCCGATCTGCAACAAGCCTATCTCAGCAAGCAAACCTTCGAGGGCTGGGAGGCCGACGACCCCCTCCTGCACTCCGCCCGCCTGCTTGTCGACAAGGGCGCGCTGACCGCCGATGAGGTGCTGGCGATCTACACCGAGACCGAAGATCAATGCACCCGCGTCGCCGCCGAAGCCATCAAGCGCCCGCGCCTCAAGACCGCCGATCAGGTCATGGCCTCCATCGTCCCGCCGCCCCGCGCCTGCGCCCCCACCAACGGCCCCTCCGCCACTGCGCGCGAAGCCGCATTCGGCAGCGATTTCAAGGTGCTGGAGACACCACAACCAATGGCCAAGCTGCTCAACTGGGCGCTCACCGACCTGATGCTGGAGCATGGCGAGATCGTGATGATGGGCGAGGATGTCGGCCGCAAGGGTGGCGTCTATGGCGTCACCCAGAAGCTGATCGACCGCTTCGGCCCCGACCGGATGATCGACACGCTTCTCGATGAGCAATCGATCCTCGGGCTGGCCATCGGCATGGCCCATAACGGCTTCATCCCGATGCCGGAAATTCAGTTCCTCGCCTATCTCCACAACGCCGAGGACCAACTCCGCGGCGAGGCCGCGACCCTGCCGTTTTTCTCCAACGGCCAGTTCACCAATCCGATGGTCCTGCGCATCGCCGGTCTCGGCTATCAGAAAGGCTTCGGCGGGCATTTCCACAACGACAATTCTCTCGCCGTGCTGCGCGATATCCCCGGCCTGATCTTCGCCTGCCCGTCGCGCGGCGATGATGCCGCCATGATGCTGCGCGAATGCATCCGCCTGGCCCGCGAGGAGCAGCGCATCTTGGTCATGGTCGAGCCGATCGCGCTCCTTCCGATGCGCGACCTGCGCGACGAGAAAGACGGCGGCTGGATGGCGCAATACCCCTCGCCCGACCGGCGCATCGCCCTCGGCGAAGTCGGCATCGACGGCAACGGCCCGCTGGCGATCCTCACCTATGGCAATGGCCGCTATCTCTCCACCCAGGCCGCCGCCGACCTGAAGGCAGAAAACATCGACACCCGCATCATCGACCTGCGCTGGCTCGCCCCCTTGCCCGTCGAAGGCATCCTCGCCGCCTTGAAAGGCGCTGAAAAAGTGCTGATCGTCGATGAATGCCGCGTCTCCGGCAACATCTCCGAAGCCCTCATGGCCCTGCTGCACGAAGAGACAAACCTGCCCCACGCCCGCATCGCCGCCCATGACAGCTTCATCGCCACCGGCCCGGCCTATGCCGCCACCATGCCCTCGCGAACCTCCATCGCCGAGGCCGCACGCACGCTGTGGAACGCCAGATGAAACAGACCGCCATCGTCGTCGCCCCCGGCCGCGGCACCTACAACCGTGAAGAGCTGGGCTATCTCGCCCGCCATCATTCCGACCGCGCCGACCTGATCGGCCGTTTCGACACCTACCGTCGCGCTCAAGGCCAGCCCACCCTGACAGAACTCGACAGCGCCGCTCGGTTCTCGGGCCAAACCCACACGCGCGGCGACAATGCCAGCGCCCTGATCCACGCCTGCGCCTATGCCGATTTTCTGGCTATCGACCCGGAAAAATTCGACATTCTCGGCGTCACCGGCAATTCGATGGGCTGGTATATCGCGCTCGCCTGCGCCGGCGCGCTGGACGAGACCGGCGGGCTAAAGGTGGTCAACACCATGGGCACGCTGATGCACGCCCACATGATCGGCGGCCAGCTGATCTACCCATTTGTCGATGACAACTGGCAGGAAACCCCCGGCGCCCGCGCTAAAATCGAGGCGAAAGTTGCCGAGATCGACGCCCGCAAGGATCACGTTCTCGGCCTTTCGATCGCCCTCGGCGGCATGCTCGCCATCGCCGGCAACGAGGCCGGTCTCGCCGCCTTCGAAGCCGAAATGCCTACGGTGCAAAAGCGTTTCCCGATGCGCCTGCCCGGCCATGCCGGTTTCCATACTGCCTTGCAGGAACCCGTCGCAAAGGAAGGCCAATCCCGCCTCGGCCCTAAACTCTTCAAAGACCCTCACCTGCCCCTGATCGACGGGCGCGGCGCGATCTGGCGGCCCAGATCCACCGATCCGGGCGGCCTGCGCGCCTACACGCTCGGCCATCAAGTGACAGAGCCTTATGACTTTACCACCGCCATTCGCGTCGCCGCGCGCGATTTCATGCCCGATGTGTTCATCGTCCTCGGCCCCGGCACCACGCTGGGCGGCGCCGTCGCGCAGAGCCTGCTCGCCGCCGAATGGCGCGGCATGACCACCAAGGCGGATTTCAAGCGTGCGCAAGACAACGCGCCGATCCTTCTTTCCATGGGCATGGAGGATCAGCGCGCCCGCGTCACAGGCTAGACCGACCGGGTGATCCCGCCATCCACCCGCAGGTTCTGCCCGGTGATGTATCCCGCCCCATCGGAAGCCAGGAACGCCACCACCGAGGCGATCTCGTCATAGGATTTGCCATAGCGCCCCATCGGCACGCGCGACCGGAATTCCTCCTTCTCGGGCAGCGAATCGATGAAGCCCGGCAGCACGTTGTTCATCCGCACGTTGTCGGCTGCAAACTTGTCGGCAAAGAGCTTGGTGTAAGCCGCCAGCCCGGCGCGAAACACGCCCGAGGTCGGGAATACAGGATCCGGCTCGAACGCGGCGAAGGTCGAGATATTCACGATCGCACCCGATTTCTGCGTCACCATGATCGGCGCCACGATCCGCGTCGGGCGCACCACGTTCATGAAATAGACGTCCATCCCGGTGTGCCAGTCTTCGTCGCTCAGTTCCAGAACGCCCGCGCGCGGCCCATGCCCGGCGGAGTTGACCAAGACGTCGATCCGCCCCCATTTCGCCATCGTCGCATCGACCAGCCGCTGCAAATCGTCGTTCGACTGGTTCGAACCGGTCACGCCGATCCCGCCCAGTTCCTTTGCCAGCGCCTCGCCCTTGCCCGAGGAGGACAGGATCGCCACCTTCATGCCATCGGCCGCCAGCCGCCGCGCCGAATCCGCTCCCATACCGCTGCCGCCTGCGGTGATGATGGCCACTTTCGTTTCGCTCATGTCGTCCTCCATGGGGTTGGTCGGGTGTGTCCGAGTTGCCCAAGAATGCACTTTCGCCGCGCATTTGACCAATCAGCTTTCCTGCCCTAAACCAATAGAAATTCTATTGCCAAAGGTGCATCACCCCATGTCAGCCCTGCCGCCTCTCAACGGGCTGAAAGCCTTCGAAGCCGCCGGGCGGCACCTGAATTTCAGGCAGGCCGCCGAAGAACTGAACGTCACCCAAGGCGCCGTGTCCCAACAGGTGCGCAGCCTGGAAGCCTATCTCGATGTGCAGCTTTTCCATCGCCGACCGCGCGGCCTCGCACTTACCGATGAGGGCCGGCGCTATCTCGCCCCGATCCGCCGCGCTTTTGAAATAATGGCCGAAGCCACGACCGCCCTGCGTCCGCGCGACGCGGTGATCACGATCAGCACAACCCCCACTTTCGCCACCAAATGGCTGGTGCCACGGCTCGGGGCCTTCTCGGCCGATCATCCCGACATCCGCGTGCGGCTGGATGCGTCAAACACGCTGGTGAACTTTCAAAGCGATGGCGTCGATGTCGCGGTGCGCCAGGGCCGCCCGCCCTTCGGCCCGGGCCTCGTGGCAACCCCGCTGTTTTCCTCCGATTTCATTGCCGTGTGTCACCCGGATATGACCAAAGGCGCCCAGCCGCTGCGCCTGCCGCAAGACCTGTGCCGTCACACCTTGCTGCAAGACACCCACGGCGGTTGGGCGCTGTTTCTGGAGCGCGCCTTCGGCGATCAACAGGTGCCCGAAATGCGGATAATGAACTTCAGCCAGACGTCTTTGGCCATCGACGCCGCCATCGCAGGTCAGGGTGTGGCATTGACCAATCGCGCCTTCGTCGAAGCCGATCTGGCCTCGGGGCGCTTATGCCAGCCCTTCACATCCGGCGTATCAACGGAGCAAGGCTATTTCATCGTCGCCCCGCGCTCGCCCCGTCATCCCGAGCTGGTGCGGATCATGCGCGATTGGCTGACCGCACAGACCTGACGCTTCCACCGCGCTGTGGAACCCGCCGCCGTCTCGCGCGTTGTCCCGGTAATTGGAAATCCGGGAATATGCTATGCCTGACAGCCAGAATACTGCACCATCCAGGGCCAGCCAAACCTCGCGAAGCTCGCGGTGGCTGGTTGCCGCGGTCGTGATCTTCCTAGTCGCGCTTGCCGCCTGGTGGCTTCTGGGCGGCGCACTGGCCGATCAGGGCAAGGAACTCGACATCGACATCGTCCTGCCCGACGAGATGGATCAGCCCTAGGCTGGCAGAACGCTACTGTTTCGGCTTGTCGTCGTATTCGTCCGACAGGATGCGCCGCGAATTGCCTTCCGGATCGTCATATTGATCGGAGCGCAGCGTGTAGATGAAAAACGCCAGCCCCACACCGCCCAGGATCAGCGAGATCGGGATCAAATAGGCCAGGATATTCATCGCATCACCTCAGCCGCAGCGCATTGAGCGACACGGTAATCGAGCTGGCTGACATCGCCAAGGCGGCAATCAGCGGCGTCGCCAGTCCGGCCACGGCCAGCGGCACGGCAATCACGTTGTAAAGCGTGGCAATGCGGAAATTCTCGCGGATCCGCCGGATCGCCGAACCGGCGGTGGTCAGCGCATCGGCAATCGGGCTCAGATCGCCGCCCAGCAACACGATATCGCTGGCCACCCGCGCCGCGTCGAGCGCGCTTGCCGGTGAAATCGAAACATGCGCGGCGGCCAGCGCGGCGGTATCATTGAGCCCGTCACCCACCATCAGCACATGCCTGCCTTCATCGGCCAGCGCGCGCACCCGCTCCGCCTTGTCGGCAGGCAGCGCCTCGGCCAGCCAATGTGGAATGCCGAGACGCCGCGCCATGTCCTCGACCGCAGGCGTGGTATCGCCCGACATCAGGTAGACCTCTTTGCCCGCCTTCAACAACCCGGCGACGGCTTCTTGCGCACCTTCGCGCAACCGGTCGGTAAACTCGAACGCCTGCGCCGGAGCCTCCCCCACCTTGAGCCACGCCGCCGTGCGCGAGAGCGCTTCGGCCCCGAGCCAGCTCGCCCGGCCCAGCGCCACCTCCTGCCCCTGCCAGACGCCCTTGGTGCCATAGCCCGGCACTTCGGTGATCTCGGCCACATCGGCTGGCTCAAACCCCGCCGCGCGCGCGGCATTCATCAGTGAAACCGACAGCGGATGCGACGAGCCCTGCGCCAGCGCCAACGCGATCGACACATCGCGCGACGACACCTGATCGAGGTTGATCAGCTCCGGCGTGCCCGCGGTCAGCGTGCCGGTCTTGTCGAACACCACCGTATCGACCTGCGCCAGCCGTTCCAGCGCGGTGGAATGCTTGATCAGCATCCCCTTGCGGAACAGCCGCCCAGAGGCTGCCGTGGTCACGGCAGGAACCGCCAGACCAAGCGCACAGGGGCAGGTGATGATCAGAACGGCGGCGGCGATATTGAGCGCCGTGCGCACATCCCAGGAATAGAGATACCAGCCGACAAAGCTCAGGCCCGCAAGGATATGCACCCCCGGCGCATAAAGCTTCGCGGCGCTGTCGGCCAGCGAGGTATAGCGCGAGCGCCCCGATTCCGCGATCGCCACCAGATCGGCCATTCGATGCAGCGAACTTTCCTCGCCCACCGCCGTCGCCCGGATGATCAGCGGCCCGGTCAGGTTCACCTCCCCCGCCGAAACAGCCCGGCCCGGCCCGCCATAGACCGGCAGGGTTTCGCCAGTGAGCAGGCTTCGATCAATCTCGGAATGCCCTTCGACAATCTCACCATCCACCGGCATCCGCCCGCCCGGCCGCACCAGCACCAGCGCGCCGACACTGACCTCGGAAATCGGCACCTGCCGTTCTTCGCCATCCACCACCACGATCGCGCGCGGCACCTCCAGCGCGGCCAGCTCTTCCGCCGCCGAACGCGCAATCGCGCGGGTGCGATGATCGAGATAGCGCCCTGCCAGCAAGAAGAAAGTGAGCGCCAGCGCGGCGTCGAAATAGGCGTGTTCACCCGAAAGCGAGGTTTCCCAAAGCGAGGTGAACACCGCCAGCAGGATCGCCAGCGTGATCGGCACGTCCATGTTCAGCCGCCTGGCCCGCAACGCACCCCAGGCGCTGCGAAAGAACGGCTGGCCGGAAAACGCGATCGTCGGCAGCGTGATCGCGGCACTGATCCAGTGGAACATGTCGCGGGTCGCATCCTCCGCCCCCGACCAGACCGAAACGCTCAGAAGCATCACGTTCATCGAGGCAAACCCGGCCACCGCCAGCCGCATCAACAGCTCGCGCCCCGCCTTGTCGGTCTGGGTCGCGCTCAGCGTCCCGGCATCGAGTTCATGCGCTTCATATCCGATGCCTTCGAGCAGCCGCACCAGATCCTGCGGCATCACCTCCGGCCCGGCCTCCACCGTGGCGCGTTTCAAGGTCAGGTTCACCCGCGCGCTCTCTACTCCGGGATAATCGGCCAGCGCCCGCTCCACCGCGACGATACAGGCCGAGCAATGGATTCCCGGCAGGCTCAGCGCGATGCGCACGTCCTTTTGCGCCGCTGCCCCCGCCGCCAAGGCTTCAGCCGCCGGCGCGGCCGAGCAGGCCGGACAAGCAGAAATACCGGGGCGTATCGTGGCGGTCATGGCCTACCTTTGCACCAGCATCTTCACCCGCTGGCGAAACTCGGTGCCGTCCGTGGCAATCGCCACCATGCGGATATTCCAGTTGCCATCGTCAAGATCCATCGGCGCCACATAGGCGCTGCCGTTGAACACGAATGCCGGCTCGACATCATCCTTCACCTGGGTCGGGCGGCCCAGCACCGCGCTCAGCTCGCGCACCTCCACCGGGCCATTGGCATCGGTGATCGACAACACCAGCTCCCGGCCCTGCAATTCCGCCGTCACGGTCCAGCCCAGCGCCACCTGCGCTGCGCGGCGTTCGTCGAATTTCTGGCTGGCGACATAGGAGTTCTTCACTTCCAGCCCCGGAAAGGTCTTCACCGCGCTGAATGCCAGCACCAGATTGACCGCGATGATCAGGCCAAAGAACGCGGCGAAGCCGATGAAGACATGCCTCCCGGTGATCTCGCGGACCTTCTTTTGGTTTTCGGCCATCAGTTTGCCTTTCCGTTGAACACGGTATCGCGATACGCGCGCTCACCATTGATAGCATCTTCCACCCAGAAGCGGAATTCGACTCGTTCGCTGTCCGCCGGAACCGATCCCTTGGGCGCCACAACATAGGCGCGCACCGGAAAGGCGGTATCGGCCGGCGCCATGATCGTGTCCGCCTCGCTGCCCTCGATTTCAAGCTGCAACGCCGGGTCGCCCGCGATGGAAAGCTGGAAGGGCCGCTCTTCGCCATGCTTGTTGCGCAGCTTGATCTCATAGGTGTTGCGGATCGAGCCGTCTGACATGGTCACATAGGTCGGGTTGCGCACCGGCGCCACCGTCATGTCGATATCCGAGCGGATGAACAGCGCCACCAGCAGGCCAACCCCCACAAGCGACCACAGACCGGTATAAAGCAGGGTGCGGGGCCGGAACACGTGCTTCCAGATGTTCTTGGCCTTGCCGCCGGCGATCTCGGCCTTCTCATCGGTAAAGGCCATGTAATCGATCAGCCCGCGCGGCTTGCCGATCTTGGCCATGGTGTCGTCGCAGGCGTCGATGCACAGCGCACAGGTGATGCATTCCAGCTGCTGACCGTCGCGAATGTCGATCCCCACCGGGCAGACGTTGACGCAGGCCATGCAGTCGATGCAATCGCCCTGTTCCGGGTCGAGCTGACCTTTCTTGAGCTTGCCGCGCGGTTCGCCGCGCCAATGGCGATAGGCCACGACAAGCGTGTCCTCATCCATCATCGCGGCCTGGATCCGCGGCCATGGGCAGGCATAAATGCAGATCTGTTCGCGCGCGATGCCGCCGAAGAAGAAAGTCGTGCCGGTCATCACCGCGATGGTGGTATAGGCGATCGGATGCGCGTTCAGCGTCACCAGATCCCAGGCCAGCGTCGGCGCATCGGCGAAATAGAACACCCAGGCACCGCCGGTCGCCACCGCGATGATCAGCCAGGCCGCCCATTTGGTCAGACGCAGGCGAAGCTTGCGGAAATCCCATTTCTTCTGGCGGTGCAGCCGCAGTCGCGCGTTGCGGTCGCCCTCGATCCAGCGTTCCACAAGGATGAACAGGTCGGTCCACACCGTCTGCGGACAGGCATAGCCGCACCAGACCCGGCCCAGCGCCGAGGTGAACAGGAACAGGCCCAGCCCCGCCATCACCAGAAGGCCGGCGATGAAATAGAATTCATGCGGCCAGATTTCGATCCAGAAGAAATAGAACCGCCGGTTCGCCATGTCGATCAATACCGCCTGATCCGGCAGGCTCGGCCCGCGGTCCCAGCGGATCAATGGCGTCAGGTAATAGATGCCCAGCGTCACGATCATGATGATCCATTTCAGATTGCGAAACGGGCCGTAGACCTTCTTGGGAAACACGGGCTCGTGCGCGGCATAAAGCTGCTCTGGTTCGGCTTGGGACACGGGAATCATCCTGATCTTTATGGGCGCCTACGGCATTGTTTTCTCAGCGTTGTGCCATTTCGGCTTTGACCTGCATCAAATTCTGTATTTTGGACACATCTATTAACTGGTCTTCCGAAACCGGCTTGTCAGCCCACCGGCACAGCGACCTTTTGACGCTTCAGCCAGCGCACGAAGCTGCGCACCGCCGCGCGCTGAACACCGGGGCGGGTGACGACATAATAGCCCTTGTCGAGCTCATCCTGAAACAGCAGACGCAACCGCCCGGCGGCGACATCATCGGCGATAAAGGGCCGCGCCAGAATCGCCACCCCCTGCCCCAGCCGCGCCGCTTCCATCACCATGTTGCCGGGCAGCGCCGTCGATCCGGCGGCAAGCTCTTTCGTGACCCCGTGGCGCGCCAGCCACTGGCTCGCCTCGTTCACCCCGGTCTCGTGCAGCCAGTGATACTGCGTCAGTTCCTCGGGCCCGGAAATCTCGCCGTCGCCGACCAGCGACGGCGCTGCCACCACCGCGATCGGCGACGGCAGCAGAAGCTCGGCATCGACACCGGGCCAATCGCCAAGGCCATGGCGGATCGCCACATCCATCTCGCCGGGCCGCAGCGGGCGCAAGGCCGGGCTGGCGTCGATCATCAGGCTGATCTCGGGATGGCGCGCACGCAGATCTGCCAGCCGCGGCATCAGCCAGGCCGAGGCGAAGGTCGGCGTCACCGAAACATGCACCGGCCGCATTTCATCCGCACCGGTCAGCTCGGCGACCGCCGCAGACATCGTCTCGAACCCCTGCTCCAGCGCCTGCGCCAGCCTTTGGCCCTCGGGTGTCAACGCGGTTTTCGGGCCATTGCGCTCGATCAGCCTGATGCCCAAACGCTCTTCCAAACCCCGGATTTGCTGGCTGATCGCGGCATGGGTGACGTTCAGCCGCGCTCCCGCCGCGGTCAGATTGCCGCTCTCGCCATAGGCGGCAAAGGCGCGCAGCGCGGCCAGTGAGGGTAATCTGGTCCAGTCTATCACTGTAAGCCTGCCTTATATCACCGAAAACGCTTTGACTCGCAACTATAGCGCCTATCAGGCCATATTAGGTGGTAGAAACGCAAATCGGAAGGACAAGTCATGTTTACAGTATGGGCCAGAACTTTCATGATCGCCAGCCAGCAATCGAGCGCCGATCCCGCCCGCTGGGATGCACCCACGCATTGGCGCCGCCCCGAACCGCCGCGCAAAAGCAAGGATGTGCGCGTTGATTGATCCCCAGGTCCATCATCCGCATCCGTAGCATCTGCCTGCTCGCAAACGTAAAACGCCCGCCGAGCAGGCGGGGTTGACGATCCGTTCGGGTACCTTGAGAAAGCTGGCACCGGCCCTTCCAGGAAACGCGCGAACAGGACGGAATGACCGGTGCCATATCCGGGGGGTTTGCGCCCCCCGGAATTCGTTTTACTCGCCGCCGCCCAGCTGGTGGACGTAAGTGGCGACAGCGCGGATTTCAGCTTCGGAAAGCCGCTCGTTCCAGTTCGGCATCACGCCGAACCGGGAATTCGTAACCGTCTCCTTGATGGCGTCGTAATCGCCGCCATAGAGCCAGATCGCATCGGCCAGGTTCGGGGCGCCCTGCGCCCGGTCGCCGGTACCGTCTTCCATGTGGCACGCTGCACAGTTCTCCTCGAACACCACCGCACCCTCGGCCACCATCGAAGCCTCTCTGGCCTCGCCCGATAGCGACATCACGTAATTCACCACCTGGTCGATCTGCTCCTTTTCGAGCAGCTCGTCCTTGCCGAAGGCCGGCATTTCCGAATAGCGGGTATCGTCATGATCGGGGCTGCGGATGCCGACAGTCAGGGTTTCGTGGATCGACTCCATGTCGCCGCCCCAGAGCCAATCGTCATCCTGAAGGTTGGGATAGCCCTTCGCGCCCTCCGCGCCCGAACCGTGGCACTGCGCGCACCAGGTCATGAACACGGCCGCGCCCGCCGAGGTGGCATAGGTGCGCAATGCGTCATCGTCGGCGATCGAGGCCAGCTCGACCGAGGCCAGCTTGTCGTTCATCGGCGCAAGCTTGGTTTCCACCGCCTCGATATCGGCGGCTACATTGGCCCGCGTCGACCAGCCCAGAAGGCCCGTGGTGGCGCCCTTGATCCCCGGCCAGGCCGGATAGGCAATGGTATAGGCCACCCCCCAGATGATGGTCAGATAGAAGACCCACACCCACCACCGCGGCAACGGGTTGTTGAACTCCTGGATACCGTCCCAGCTGTGGCCCGTGGTATCCGGGTCTTGCTGCTGCTTTTCGGGTTGCTTTGCCATGTCTTACGCCTCCTTTTCGCCCTTGCGGGGCGCGGGCTTGTCTTCGTGCCGGAACGGGATATTTGCCACGTCGCGATAGGTCTTGCTGCTTCCCGGCCGGAACATGACCCACAGGACCATGACGACAAAGAAGGTGAAGAGCGCGAGCAGAACCCAGCTGTCGGCGAACTCACGCAGAAGGGAATAGGTTTCCATCTCTCTGCCTCCCCCTTACCGGCTCGCATCGGGCGTGAAGGTCGAAAAATCGACCAGCGTGCCCAGCATCTGCAAATAAGCCACCAGCGCATCCATTTCCGAAAGGCCGGCTTGCCCGTCGAAATTGCGCACCTGAACCTTGTCGCCATAGCGCTCGATCAGCCCGTCATAGTCGCTGTCGGGATCGGCCTGCGCGGCAAAGTCCTCCATGCCGTTTTCGATCATTTCTTCCGTATAGGGCACTCCCACGAACGCATGTGTGCTGAGCAGGTCTTCGATATACTTGCCGTCAAGCAGCTTGCGCTCGAGGAACCCGTATTTCGGCATCACCGATTCCGGCACCACCGATTGCGGATCGCGCAGGTGATCGACATGCCATTCGTCCGAATAGCGCCCGCCGACACGGGCCAGATCCGGCCCCGTCCTCTTGCTGCCCCACTGGAACGGATGGTCATACTGGCTTTCCGCCGCCAGGCTGTAATGGCCATAGCGTTCGACCTCGTCGCGCATCGGGCGGATCATCTGGCTATGGCAGACATAGCAGCCTTCGCGGATGTAGATGTCGCGCCCGGCCAGCTCGAGCGGGGTGTAGGGGCGCATGCCCTCCACATCCTCGATCGTGTTTTCCAGCCAGAACAGCGGAGCGATCTGCACGATGCCGCCGATGGTCACCACCAGAAAGGCGAAGATGGCCAGAAGCGTTACGTTTTTCTCAAGGACTGCATGTTTGTCGAGAATTGCCATGTCTCCGGCCCTCCTTATTCAGCCGGGACTGCGCTGTTGTCGGCTTGCACAGCCGGCGAACGCTTCACAGTCATCCAGAGGTTGTAACACATGACGATTGCGCCAGCGAGGAAGAGAACCCCACCAAGACCGCGCACGACATACATCGGGAATTTGGCCCCCACCGTTTCGGCGAACGAGTTTACCAGGAAGCC
>CBDUGF010000060.1:0-20842 GCA_965366835.1 uncultured Rhodobacterales bacterium | reverse complement strand
TCGGCGTTCAGCACCTCGGGTTCGCACTCGGTCGAGGCATGGGCCATCAGCGTGTGATAGGCATGATCGCGCCCGTCCTTCATCGCCACATTGGCGCCGGTACGCTCGACCACAAGCACCTGGGTATCGCCGCAGATCGCCAGCGCCTTGTCGACATTGGCCTTCAGGGGCGTGGCGCGACCGCCGCGCGGGGCTTCGTCGGCGGTGACGATCAGGGACGCCTCGCAGCCGCCGACACGCGCCGCCAGCGCCTCGGGCGAGAAGCCGGCGAAGACGATGGAATGCACCGCGCCGATGCGCGCGCAGGCCAGCATGGCATAGGCGGCTTCCGGGATCATCGGCATGTAGAGCACGACGCGATCGCCCTTCCTGATGCCGAGATCCTTCATCACGTTGGCGAGCTTGTTGACCTGTTCGGAAAGCTCGAGATAGGTGATGTGTTTGGAGATCGAAGGATCATCGCTTTCCCAGATGATCGCGGTCTGATCGGCGCGGCGTTCGAGATGGCGGTCGATGCAATTGTCCGAGACGTTGATCTTGCCATCCTCGAACCATTTGATCGAAACGCCGGGGTGGGCGAAGCTGGTGTTCTTGATTTTGGTCGGGGCCTTGATCCAGCTCAGCCGCTCGGCCTGTTCGGCCCAGAATTTATCGGGATCGGAGACGGAAGCCTGGTACATCGCGTCATAGGCAGCGGCGTCGATATGGGCCTTTTTCACGAAATCGGGTTTTGGCGGGAAGGTCTTGGTCTCGGTCATCGGGCAGCCTCATCAATTGCAGGTCGAGGGACAGGTTAAAGCGTCACGCTAGAAACCTGAAGTACTGGTTTTTTAGCGAGGCGCGCGAGACATCAATACGTCGCGCTGCGCTCCGCCTGATCCCTGTCTCGGGAAAAAGGCGGAACGCTTCAGGCACCCGCCCCTCGACTATCAACTCGAATAAATGACGCGGGTGCCGGGATTCAGATCGCCAGATACTCGGAGCGCAGCTCTTCGTTTTCAAGCACTTCGGAGGCGGAGCCATCGAATACGATACCGCCGGTATCGAGGATCACGGCGCGGTCGGCGAGTTCCAGCGCACGCACAGCGTTCTGTTCGACGATCACGGTGGTCATGCCCTGTTCCTTGATCAGGCGCAGGGTCTTTTCGATCTCGTCGACAATCACCGGCGCGAGGCCTTCATAGGGCTCATCGAGCAACAGCACCTTGATGTCGCGCGCCAGCGCCCGGCCGATCGCCAGCATCTGCTGTTCGCCGCCCGAAAGGGTGACGCCTTCCTGCTTGCGGCGCTCGCCGAGGCGGGGGAAGAGCTCGTAGATGCGATCGAGCGACCAGCCGATCGGCGGGGCGATCTGGGCCAGCTGGATGTTTTCCTCGACGGTCAGCCCCGGGATGATGCAGCGATCTTCCGGCACCAGCCCGATACCCGCCTGCGCGGCCTCGTGGCTGCGCATGGTGTGCAGGGGCTGGTGATCGAGCCAGATCTCGCCATGTGTCACCTGCGGCGCGTCCATCCGGGCGATCGAGCGCAGGGTCGAGGTCTTGCCGGCACCGTTGCGGCCCAGGAGCGCGAGGATTTCGCCCTCGTGCACGTTGAACGAGATGTTCTGCACGATGTAGCTCTCGCCGTAATAGCTCTCCATGTTCCATACCGAGAGATAGGCCGGGGCGGTTTCGGCGTAGTTGTGGCCCCTGGAGAAGTCGGGTTTGACGTTCATGGTTCAGGCCCTCCTTATGCGGCTTCGCCGAGATACGCTTCGCGCACCTTGGGATGGCCCTTGATCTTGTCGGGATCGTCCTCGACCAGCGGTCTGCCCTGGGCCAGAACCGTGATCCGGTCGGCCAGGGAGAACACCACATGCATGTCATGTTCGATGATCGCGATGGTGATGTCGCGTTCGTCCTTGATCTGCTTCAACAGGTCGATGGTGTTGTTGGTGTCGGCCCGCGCCATGCCGGCGGTGGGCTCGTCGAGCAGCAGGAGGCGGGGCTCCTGTGCCAGGCACATGGCGATTTCGAGCCGCCGCTTGTTGCCACGCGACATCGAGGCGGAATGATCGTAGCGCTGGTCGATCATGCCCATTTCCTCGAGCATGTGCTCTGCCTTCTCGACGATATCCTTCTCGTTGTGCATGTTTTCCACCGCATGCATGCGGAAGGCGCCGTCGCGCTTGGCGAAGCAGGGGATCATCATGTTTTCCAGCACCGAGAGATCGCCGAAGATCTCGGGGGTCTGGAACACGCGGGAGATGCCCATCTGGTTGATCTCGTAAGGCGTGCGCCCGAGCACCGACTGGCCATCGAACATCACCGAGCCGGTGTCGGGAATGAGCTTGCCAACGAAGCAGTTGAGCAGGGTGGATTTGCCGGCGCCGTTGGGGCCGATGATGGCGTGGCAGGTGTTTTCCGCCACCGAGAGATTGACATCGCCCAGCGCCTGAAGGCCGCCGAAGCGCTTGTTGACGTTCTTGACTTCAAGAATACCCATGAGAGCGCTCCTTATTCCGCGGGTTTGGTTTTGGCGGCGTCGGTCTCGTCGGCCGGTTTGCGGCGGAACTTTGCCGCGATCTTCTGACCGCCTTCGACCAGCCCGCCGGGCAGGAAGATGATGACCAGCATGAAGATCGTGCCGAGGGTCAGGTGCCAGCCTTCGCCGGTAAATTTCGACACCAGCCAGACTAGCCCGCCTTCGAGCCCGTCGGGCATGAAGGCGAACCATTCATGCAGCAGGTTTTCGTTGAGCTTGGAGAACACGTTTTCGAGATATTTGATGGTGCCAGCGCCGAGGATCGGGCCGATCAGCGTGCCCGCGCCGCCAAGGATGGTCATGATCACCACCTCGCCGGAGGCGGTCCACTGCATCCGTTCGGCACCGGCCAGCGGGTCCATCGCCGCCAGAAGGCCACCGGCGAGCCCGGCATACATGCCCGAGATCACGAAGGCGGCCAGGGTGTAGGGCTTGGGGTTGAGGCCGGTATAGCTCATCCGGGTCTGGTTGGACTTGATCGCGCGGAGCATCAACCCGAAGGGCGAGCGGAAGATGCGGATCGAGAGATAGAAGCTGAGCACCATCAGGATGGCGCAAAGATAGTATCCGACCGGGAAGGTGAACTCCCAGGGGCCGACATCGAGCACCGCCCTGGAACGCATTTCAAGGCCGAACAGATGCGGTACCGTGGGGCCGTTGCCCAGCAGGATCTGCGGATCGTCGTTGTAGACCTGGAGCCCGGTTTCGCCGTTGGTCAGCGGGGTGAGCACCGAATAGGCCAGCCGGAACGACATCTCGGCGAAGGCCAGGGTGAGGATCGAGAAATAGATCCCCGAGCGGCGCAGGGAGATATAGCCGATCACCACCGAGAACAGCCCGGCGACGATGATGCTGAGCAGGATCGCCGGCACGATGTTGTAGTTCAGCAGCTTGAACATCCACACCGCGGCATAGGAGCCGACACCGAGGAAGGCGGCATGGCCGAAGCTGAGATAGCCGGTGAGGCCAAACAGGATGTTGAAGCCGATGGCGAAGATCCCGAAGATCACGAAACGCTGCATCAGATCGGGATAGCCGCTGTTGAAGAACGCGAGTCTGGATCCCTCGGGGAAGATGTTGAGGATGATCGGAGCCAGCAGGGCGAGCAGGGCCACGATGATCAGGAGGGTGGTGTCTTTACGGTTGAGACCGAGCATGAGTTAGTCCTCCATCACGCCTTTTTTGCCCAACAGGCCACGAGGCCGGGCGAGCAGAATGACAATGGCCACGAGATAGATGATGATCTGGTCGATCCCGGGCAGCAGATCCTTGACGACGTTCATCGAGGCGAAGCTTTCAAGGATGCCGAGCAGGAAGCCGGCGGCGACGGCACCGGGCAGCGAGCCCATGCCGCCGACAACCACCACCACGAAGCTGAGCACGAGGAAATCCATCCCCATGTGGTAATTCGGCGAGTTGATCGGGGCATACATCACCCCGGCGACTCCGGCCACCGCGGCGGCGAGGCCGAACATGATGGTGAAGCGTTTGTCGATGTTGATACCGAGAAGGCCGACGGTCTCGCGATCTGCCATGCCGGCGCGCACCACCATGCCGAAGGTGGTGAATTGCAGGAAGGCGAACACAGCGCCGATGATCAGCGCGGCGAAGCCGAAATAGACCATGCGCCAGTAGGGATAGATGATCACATCGGCACTGTAGCCGAGCAGCACGCCGAAATCGAAACTGCCGCGGAAGGCCTCGGGCGAGGGGGTCTGGATCGGGTTGGCGCCGAAATAGGTGCGCACCAGTTCCTGCAACACGATGGCGAGGCCGAATGTCACCAGGATCTGATCGGCGTGGGGGCGTTTGTAGAAATGCTTGATCAGCCCGCGCTCCATCACGAAGCCGACGATGATCATCACCGGGATGGCGAACAGGATGGCCAGCGGTACCGACCAGTCGATGATCGCCGCGCCGGTTTCCGTGCCGAACCAGCCTTCGATATAGGGTGTTTCCACCTTGAGCGGGTTGCCGAGGAAGTCTTTCTGCGTCGGGTGTGCGGTGACATAGGATGTGCTCAGAATACGCTGTAGCGCGACGGCGCAGAAGGCACCGATCATGAACAGCGCGCCATGGGCGAAATTGACCACGCCGAGGGTGCCGAAGATCAGCGTCAGGCCGAGCGCGATCAGCGCATAGGCCGAACCTTTGTCGAGCCCGTTCAGAAGTTGCAGGATGATTGCGTCCATTGTCCCCACCTGTGAATGGAATGCGCGGGCGCGGCAGGGTCCGCGCGCCGTCGGGTGGTTGGCAATGGGGCGGGATCGACCCGCCCCATGCGTCTGTCAGAGGCTCAGGCGCCCGAGTTGCACTTGCCGAGATTGCCACCGGCGAACATCGGGTGATCGGGGGCATACTCGACCTGGGCACGCGGCGTCACTTCGACGATTTCCAGCGTGTCGTATTCGTTGGTCGGGTTTTCCTTGCCCTTCATGACCAGCACGTCCTTGAAGCACTGGTGATCGTCGGCGCGATAGAGCGTCGGACCGTTGCCGAGGCCGTCGAATTCGTAGCCTTCGAGGGCTGCGACGACGCCACAGGGATCGAACGTTCCGGCCCGCTCGCAGGCATCGGCATAGAGCAGAACCTGGGCATAGCAGGTCTGGGCCGAGTTGGACGGCGGACGGCCGTATTTCTCGCCGAACGACTTGACGAAGGCCTTGGTGCCTTCATCCTGCAGCTGCCAGTTCCAGTTCATCGAGCCGAACACGCCTTGCACGTTGGCGCCGGCACCGGCGGCCATCAGCTCGGAATAGAGCGGCACGACGATCTCGAAGTTCTTGCCGTTGACCTGCTTGTCGCGCAGACCGAACTGCACGGCGTTGGTCAGCGAGTTGACCATGTTGCCGCCGTAGTGGTTCAGCACCAGCACATCGGCGCCCGAGTTCAGCACCGGGGCGATGTAGGACGAGAAGTCCGTCGAGGCCAGCGGCGTCAGCACGTTGTTGACGGTTTCCCAGCCCATGGCTTCGGTGGCCGCCTGGATCGATTCCTGCTGGGTCCAGCCCCAGGTGTAATCGGCGGTCAGGTGATAGGCGCGGCGATCCTTGCCGTATTCCTTGGCCAGCACCGGCGCCAGAGCGGCGCCCGACATGTAGGCGTTGAAGAAATGGCGGAAGCCATTGGCCTTCTTGTCCTTGCCGGTGGTGTCGTTGGAGTGGGTCAGACCGGCCATGAAGATCACGCCGGCTTCCTGGCACAGGCCCTGAACAGCCACGGCAACGCCCGAGGACGAGCCGCCGTTGATCATGATGGCGCCGTCTTTTTCGATCATCGACTTGGCCGATGCGCGGGCAGCGTCGGATTTGGTCTGGGTGTCGCCGGTGACGAACTGGACCTTCTTGCCGAGGATACCGTTGCCCTTGAGCACCTTCGAGCTGAAGGTGTTCAGCATGCCGCCGTCGCCCTCACCGTTGAGGTGCTGGACCGCGAGCTCCTGGGCGCGCAGTTCGTCGAGGCCTTCTTCGGCATAGGGGCCGGTCTGGGGCACGTTGAAACCGAGGGTCACGGTGCCGCCGGTGGGTTCGTTGGTGTAGGCCGAAGCCGCGCTGGTGAAAATCGTCGGCAGTGCCACACCGGCGCCGGCTACAGCGCCCGTCTTGAGCACGCCGCGACGCGTGAAATTGGATTTGGTCATGGAGTTCCTCCCGTTACGTAAGTGTGTGGGAGGGCCTCCTCTTATGCCTCCCCACGGGCACAATTGTGCAAATCCATTATTCGGGAATTCATGAAAACCATGCAACAACAGCTTGGGTATCAACGATTATTTTGTAAAAAACTAGACAAGTTGACGTTGGGTTCTGTAAAAAAGCTTATATTGCAACGCAGAAACCTGTTGAAAACGAGGAAAAATTTCGATGTCGCAATCGAGACTGGCGGGAAGCCGAATCCGCGAAAGGCGGCTGTTGCAGCAGATGCGGCAGTCGGACCTGGCCGAGAGGGTCGGGATCTCGCCCTCCTATCTCAACCTGATCGAGCATAACCGGCGCAGAATCGGCGGCAAGCTGCTGGTCAACATCGCCGGGGCGCTCGATGTCGAGCCATCGCTGCTTGCCGAGGGCGCCGAGGCGGCGCTGATCGAACGGCTGCGCCAGGCCGCGGCGGAGGCCGGAGAAGAGGGCGCCGAGCTGGAACAGGTCGAAGGCTTTGCCGGGCGGTTTCCCGGCTGGGCCCGGCTGATGGCGGCGCAGCGGCGGCGGATCGCGACGCTGGAACGCGCGGTCGAGACGCTGAACGACCGGCTGACCCACGACCCGCACCTGGCCGCGACGCTGCATGAAGTGCTCGATACCGCGACGGCGATCCGCTCGACCGCGTCGATCCTGGTGGAAACCCGCGAAATCGAGCCGGAATGGCGCGACCGCTTCCATCGCAACATCAACGAGGATGCCCAGCGGCTGGCCGATGGCGCGCGCTCGCTGGCCGGATACCTGGACGCGGCCGATGCCGGGGAGGCCGATCCGGGCTCGCCGCAGGATGAGGTCGAGGCGTTTTTCGCCGCGCGGCGCGGGCCTTTCGCGATGCTGGAGGGTGCTGCGGGCGAGGACACGCCGGCGCAGATCGTGGCCGGGGCGGCGGAGCTGGTTTCGGCCAGCGCGCAGGCCCAGGCGCTGGCCGCGCTGGAGCGCTATCGCCGCGACGCCATCGCGATGCCGCTCGATGCGGTGCTGGAGGCGATTGCGGGCGCGGCGCCCGATCCGCTGCGTCTGGCGGCGCGGTTTGGCGTCGATCTGGGCTGTGCGCTGCGACGGATCGCCAGCCTGCCGGAGATCGAGGCCGGGCTGGCGATCTGCGACGGCTCGGGCACGATCATCTTTCGCCAGCCGGTGGAAGGCTTCGTGCTGCCGCGCTATGGCTCGGCCTGCCCGCTGTGGCCGCTGTTTCGCGCGCTGAGCCGGCCGATGGTGCCGCTGTTCGAGACCCTGCACCAGCCCGGGCGCAGCGACGAGCCGGCCCAGCGCCGCGACTTTGCCGCCTTCGCCGTGGCCCAGCCCTGCGGTGCGCCGGGGCTCAACCGCGAACCGCTCTACGAGGCGCATATGCTGATCCTGCCGCAAGCCGGCGCGCCGCGCGAGGACAGCGCGCCGGTGGGCGCGAATTGCCGGATCTGTGCGGTGCGCGACTGCCCGGCGCGGCGCGAACCGTCGATCATGGCCGATGGGTTTTGACTTGGGCGCGCCGATTGGGGATAACGAAGGCAGGCAGGGCCGGGAACGACCGGCCCTGGGGGAGGGCGACGACATATGGGCAAGCATGTCCTGTTGATCGAGGATGAGCCGAATATCATCGAGGCGATCAGCTTCATCCTGTCGCGCGATGGCTGGAAGGTGGATACCCATTCCAACGGCCAGACCGCGATTGCGACGGTGCTGCGAAAGCGCCCCGACCTGATCATCCTTGACGTGATGCTGCCGGGGATGAGCGGCTTTGACATCCTGAGAAGCCTGCGCGAGGAGGCGGCCACGGCGGAAATCCCGGTGTTGATGCTGACCGCGCGGGGCCAGACCAAGGATCGCGAGATGGCCGAGAAGATCGGCGCCAACCGGTTCATGACCAAGCCGTTTTCCAATGCCGAGGTGCTCGACGCCGTGCGCGCGATGGTGGGTGGGTGAGCCGGTGAGCGGGAAGCCGACCGAGCCGCCGCGGGCGCGCCCGATGAGCCCTTCGGGGCGTGGCGCGCGCCGGACCGGGCCGGTTTTCCTGGAGCGCGCCAATTACCGCTATCGCCGGATGACCGACGCCGTGCGGCTGTTGCCGCTGATCGGAGCGATCCTGTGGCTGGTGCCGCTGCTGTGGACCCGCGGCGATACCGCGAACTCGGTGGCGCTGCTCTATGTCTTCGGCACCTGGCTGGTGCTGGTGGTGGTGGCGGGGCTGCTGGCACGCGGGCTGGGCCAGGGCGGCTGGAGCGACGAGCCGACCGATCCCCGGGAGGACGAGGGCGCCGACGCGGCGCCTGGCGACGCCGCTGCAGGCGCGCGGCGCGAGACGCCGGCAAGGACAGCTGACAGGAAACGGTCCGAGAGGGGCGGATGATGGCGGCGCTCAACAGTCTTGTCGCGGTGTGCCTGACCTATGTCGCGTTTCTGTTCCTGGTGGCGTTCATGGCCGATCGGGCGGCGATGCGCGGGCGCGCGAAATGGCTGCGCTCGCCGGTGATCTACACGCTGTCACTGTCGATCTATTGCACCGCCTGGACGTTTTACGGCGCGGTCGGCTATGCGGCGCGCTCGGGGCTCGAATATGTCACCATCTATATCGGCCCGACCCTGGTGATGGTCGGCTGGTGGTGGGGGCTGCGCAAGCTGGTGCGGGTTGGCCGGGCCCAGCGGGTAACCTCGATCGCCGACCTGATTTCGAGCCGCTACGGCAAATCGACCTGGCTGGCGGTGATGGTGACCACCATGGCCGTGCTCGGCTCGACGCCCTACATCGCGCTGCAACTGCAATCGGTGACGATCTCTTTCGCGGCCTTTGCCCAGGCCGGGCAGGAGGCCGGGACTGCGCCCGCGCTGGGCGACAGCCGCTCGACCGCATTGTGGGTGGCGGCGGGGCTGGCACTGTTCACCGTGCTGTTCGGCACCCGCAACCTCGATGCCAACGAACGCCACAGCGGCGTGGTGATGGCGATCGCGCTGGAGGCGGTGGTGAAGCTGTTCGCGCTGCTGGCGGTGGGTGTGTTCGTGGTCTGGGGCCTGGGCGGGGGCGTGAGCGAGACCCTGGCGCGGATCGACCAGAGCGAGATCGGCACCTGGCAGGTGGCGGGCGGGCGCTGGGCCGGGCTGATTTTCCTCTCCGCCGCGGCGTTCCTGACCCTGCCGCGGATGTTCCAGGTGCTGGTGGTGGAGAACGAGGATGAGGGCCATCTGCGATTGGCCAGCTGGATGTTTCCGACCTACCTGATGCTGATGAGCCTGTTCGTTTTGCCGATCGCGGTGATGGGGCTGGATCTGTTGCCTGCCGGGTCGAACCCCGACCTCTTCGTGCTGACGGTGCCGCTGTCGCAGGGGCAGAACGGGCTGGCGATGCTGTCGTTCCTGGGCGGGTTTTCGTCGGCGACCTCGATGGTGATTGTGGCTTCGATCGCGCTTTCCACCATGGTGTCGAACCATATCGTGGTGCCGATCTGGCTCAGGCTGCGCCATGGCGGGGCGATGGTGTCGGGCGATGTGCGTTCGCTGGTGCTGTTGTCGCGGCGGCTTTCGATCGCCGGGGTGTTGCTGCTCGGCTATCTCTATTACCGGTTTTCCGGCGGCGGCGCGGCGCTGGCGGCGATCGGGCTGGTCTCGTTTGCCGGGGTGGCGCAATTCCTGCCGGCGATGCTGGGCGGGCTCTATTGGCGCGGCGCGACGCGGGCCGGGGCGCTGGCCGGGCTGGCGGTGGGCTTTGCCGTCTGGACCTGGTCGATGCTGCTGCCGAGCTTTGGCGCCGGTGCGATCCTGAGCGAGGCGCTGCTGGCGCAAGGCCCGTTCGGCATCGGCTGGCTCAGGCCGCAGGCGCTGTTCGGCATCGAGGGGCTCGATCCGCTGGTGCATGCGATCCTGTGGTCGATGCTGCTCAACAGTTCGGTTTTCGCGCTGGTCTCGCTGATGGGTTTCCCGTCGCCGCTGGAGCGGTTGCAGGGGGCGCAATTCGTCGATGTGTTCCAGCATTCGGCGCGCCGGCAGAGCTGGTCCGGGGGCATGGCGCAAAGCGAGGATCTGCTGATCATGGCGCAGCGCATCATCGGGCCGGGCGAGGCGCAGACGCTGTTTCAGCGCGAGGCGCAGCGCCAGGGGCTGGCGGGCTATCTGCCCGAGCCGAGCCCGGATTTCCTCAACGTGCTGGAGCGCGAGCTGAGCGGTTCGGTGGGCGCGGCGACGGCGCATGCGATGGTGGGCCAGATCGTGGGCGGTGCGAGCGTCACGGTGGAAGACCTGATGGCGGTGGCCGACGAGACCGCGCAGATGATGGAATATTCCAGCCAGTTGGAAGCGAAATCGACCGAGCTGAGCCGCACCGCAAGGCAATTGCGCGAAGCCAACGACAAGCTGACCCAGCTTTCCGTGCAGAAGGACGCTTTCCTGAGCCAGATCAGCCACGAGCTCAGGACACCGATGACCTCGATCCGGGCATTTTCGGAAATCCTGCGCGATACCAAGGGCTTGGCGGAGGAGGAGAAGGGCAAATACTCGTCGATCATCCATGACGAGACGCTGCGGCTGACCCGGCTGCTCGATGATCTTCTCGATCTGAGCGTGCTGGAAAACGGCCAGGTCAGCATGAATGTGCGGCGCGGCAGCCTGTCGTCGGTGATCGATCATGCGGTGGCGGCGTCGGGCGCCGAGCGCAGCCTGGTGATCCGGCGCAATCGCGAAGCCGAGGCGGTGATGATCGAGACCGATCTCGACCGGCTGGCACAGGTCTTCATCAACCTGATCGCCAACGCGCAGAAATACTGTGTTGCCGATCCGCCCGAGCTGACCGTGCAGCTGAGCCGGAGCGAGGCCGGGCTGAGCGTGGATTTCATCGACAATGGCAGCGGCGTGCCGCGCGATGCACAACGGATCGTGTTCGAGAAATTCTTCCGGGTCAGCGATCAGAAGGCCGGGGGCGCCGGGCTTGGCCTGGCGATCTGCCGCGAGATCATGGCACGGCTCGGTGGCTCGATCTCGTATCTGCCGGGGCAGGGCGGGGCGGCATTTCGCGTGACCCTGCCTGAAGGCGTGGCATTGGCGGCGCAATGAGGCTGGCGTTGAGTGCGGCGCGCCGAAGCTGGAAACCGGCACCGGGCGATGCGGATCGAACAGCGCCATGCGGGCAATTTCCCCCACGCCGATAAGGGCTTGGTAACTCCTTCTGGCCTAAACTGGCCAAACAGACCCGCAGAAGGCGGTGGCGGAGGCTATGGGCGAGACCGATCGAACAGACGTATTGCGGCGCAAGGCACGCTCGGGGCGCGAGGAGCACCAGGCGCGGGTGATGTCGCCGACGCGCGCGCTCCGCCTGGCGATGGCGCGCAGCGCGGACGAGCTGTTCGAGATGGCGCTGTCAGTGAGTTCGATCAAGCTCGAACAGGTGAGCCAGGCCGAGGCGCTGGCGGCGTTCAGCGATGAAAACCTGCTGATGGTGCTCGACGGGCCGCAGGGGGCGATCGGCGCGGCTTCTGTGGAAATACCGATCCTTGCGGGGCTGATCGAAATGCAGACCATGGGCAGGGTTCTGCCCGGCGCAGCAGAGACGCGCGCACCGACGCAGACCGATGCAGCGCTGGTGGCGCCGTTGCTCGATGCCAGCCTGGAAGGGTTTGTCGAAAACCTCGATGGCACCGCCGAGGCGCGCAGGGCCGAGGAGGTACGCTTTGGCGCGCGGGTGGAGAGCGCGCGGATGCTGTCGCTGCTGGTCGAGGCGGCGGACTTCCATCTCTTCCGCCTGAACGTCGCGCTCGGCGAAGGCGCCAAGGAGGGCGGGATCGTGATCGCGCTGCCGGTGCTCCTGCCGGGCGCGCCCGAAAGCAGCGCGGGCGACGCCGCGGGGAGCGAAGGCAGGCTGCTGCTGGGGCAGGGCGCGCTGTTGGTGGCCGAGGCACCGCTCAATGCGGTGTTGCATCGGATCAGGATGCCGCTGGCCGAGGTTTCGCAGCTGAAGCCGGGCGAGCGGCTGACGATTCCGCGCGCGGCGCTGAACGACACGCGGCTGGAGGCAGGCGGGATGAGCAGCCTGCGCAATTGCCGGTTGGGCCAGATCAACGGCTTTCGTGCCGTGCGCCTGTCTGCGGGCGCGGACAGTGCGCGGCTGGCTGGCGGGCCGGAGACCCGGATGGATGAGGACGACGAGGCAGAGGAAGTGGGCGCAGGGCTGCGCCAATTGCCCGGAGGATTACCGGGCGAGATGACCGATCTTGCGGATGGCGATCAGTCCCGGCTGATCGCCGAGGCGGAAGCGGAGGCGGCGGACCAGGCGCAGGGCCGGAGCGCCCTGCCGGATCTGTCGCAACCAACGGCGGATTTGCCCGATCTGGGCGACTTGGGCGACCTTGGCGACCTGGGTGAATATGGTGATCTGGGCGAGTTCGGCGATCTGTCGGAACTGGCCCTGGGCGAATAAAGAGCTGATGCCGGCGGCTATCGCCGATCTGCGAGCGGGCGGCGAGGCCTGGATCTGCCCCGGTTTGGGGCAGGGCACCGCGCCGCGGCATTTCCCGGCCTGCAGGGCGGTAGTCAGAGCGTGATCTTCTGGCCGAGATAGGGGGCGAGGCCGCTGACGTCATAGCCTGCCGCCGATGCGGTGGCGATGATGCTTTCCGGGTCCATCACGCCGGCCTGGCCCAGCGCCCAGGCATTGGTGCAGCGCGTGCCGGTGCGGCAATAGGCCAGCACCGGCGCCTCGGCCGTGGCGATCATCTCGCGCAGCTCCACGATCACCTCCGGCGTCATGGTGCGGCCATCAAAGGGCAGATCGAGAAAGGTGATGCCCTGGGCCTCGAGCGCCACGCGCAGGCGTGCCGCGTGCAACTCGGGCGGATTTTCGCCGTCGGGGCGGTTGCAGATCACGGTTCTGAACCCGGCGGCGGCGATCTCGGCGGCATCGTCGGGGGCGATCTGGGGCGCGACCGAAAGGTCGGCGGTGAGTTTGCGTGTGTCCATGGCGCAGGGCTTTAGTGCTTCGGCGCGCGCCTGTCCAGCATACTGCGCAGAGTGGCTCAGAGCTTGTTGACCGGCACCTTGAGGAACACGTCGCCCTTGTCGTCGGGCGGCGGCATCCGGCCGGCGCGCATGTTGACCTGCAGGGAGGGCACGATCAGCCTCGGCATGCCGAGTTCGGCATCACGGGCGTCGCGCATGGCGGTGAATTCGGCCTTGGAAACACCGCCGCCGACATGGATGTTTTTCGCCTTCTCCTCGCCCACGGTGGTTTCCCAGGCGAATTCATCGCGCCCGGGCGCCTTGTAATCGTGGCAGACGAAAATCCGCGTCGCATCGGGCAGGGCGAGGATTTTCTGCATCGAATCGTAGAGCGCTGCGGAGGAGCCGCCGGGGAAATCGCAGCGCGCGGTGCCGTAATCGGGCATGAACAGGGTATCGCCGACGAAGGCGGCATCGCCGATGACATAGGTGAGGCAGGCCGGCGTGTGGCCCGGCGTGTGCAGCACATCGACACGCAGCTGGCCGATCATCTCGCTGTCGCCCTCGCGAAACAGCCGATCGAACTGCGAGCCGTCGCGCTGGAACTCGGTGCCTTCGTTGAACACCTTGCCGAATGTATCCTGCACCACGGTGATCCGGTCGCCGATGCCGATCTTGCCGCCGAGGCGTTCCTGAAGATAGGGTGCTGCCGAGAGGTGATCGGCATGAACATGGGTCTCCAGCAGCCATTGGACCTTGAGCCCCTCGGCCGCGACATGGGCGATGATGCGGTCGGCCGAGGACGTATCGGTGCGTCCCGAGGCGTAGTCGAAATCGAGCACGGAATCGATCACCGCGCAGGCCGAGCCGGCGGGATCGCGCACGACATAGGAAACGGTATTGGTTGCCTCGTCGAAAAAGGCTGTGATATCTGGCGACATGGTCGACGTACCTCCCGGGGTTCAGGGTGGGGCCCAGTGGCCCTCCTTTCACATATGTTTTCATTCGCATATGTTTCAACCCTGTCCGGATCGCGTGGGTTCCTTGACCTGCATCAATGTCGCGGCGGCGTGCTCGTGAAATCATCGATACGCTGAATGGGAGAACCTGAATGAAGAACATCGAAGAGCGCCGTGCCCAGCTTCTCGAGCGGCTCGCCGAACTGGACGAGCGGCTGCGCGATATCGAGGAGGAATTCGATACGCACCAGTCCAAGGACTGGGAGGAGATGGCGACGGAACGCGAGGATGAGGAGGTTCTCGAAGGACTCGGGCTGCAAAGCCAGGAGGAGATCGCCCGCATTCGCGCCGCGTTGAAACGGATTCGAGAGGAGGAATACGGGTTCTGCACGGTCTGCGGCACGGAGATCTCCGACGCACGGCTCGATGTCTTGCCCGCGACACCATTCTGCAAATCCTGCGCTGCCAATCTCTGACGCAGGAACATCGGCGCGAGGGGCCGAAGTAGGACGACCCGGCAATGCCGGGCGAGTCGCAACTGTTGCGGGGCGATCCCGCGACGCAGTTGAAAACAGGCAGAACGCCATGACGGAAGACGAGTTTGCACGAGTGTTCGAATCTCTTAGCCGCCGGATCGAGGCTGCCCCTTTGGAGCGGCAGCACCTGTTTCAGAGCGATCTGCACCGCATCGTGGAACGCGCTCTGCGCGCGGGTCTCAAACTGCCCGAAGGGGTTCGGACGCTTGACGACAAGCTGACCGAGGCCGCGATCGAGGCGCAGTTCGACAATATGCCGGTCTAGACCTGACGGTTTGCCCGGGTCGGTTTCGGGGCGTAGCGGCCGCGACACTTGCGCGGCATTGACCTTTGGCCGACACTCGCGCCTCATAGGGGCGTGAGGCAGGTTTTGGTTTGGGTGGGCCGGGTTGGCTGAGGCAATGGCATATCAGATGGACGACGGCGTCGCGGTTCTGTCGCTGCCTGTCGGGGCGGACGGCCTGCCTGCGGTGCTGGACCGGGCGACGCGCAGGGCAGTCAGCGAAGCGCTGGCGCGGGCGGCACGCGACAGCGGCGTTGCAGCCCTTGTGATCACCGGGGCGGGGCGCGGCTTTGCCGGGCCGATACCGTTGCCGGAAATCGCCGCTGGCGAGGCGGCGCCGACATTGGCCACACTCTGCCGCCAGATCGAACAGAGCCCGAAACCGGTTGTCGCAGCGCTGCGCGGCGAGGTGCGCGATGGCGCGCTCGAACTGGCGCTGGCGGCGCGGGCGCGGCTGGCGGTGGCGGGGGCGCGGCTCTGCCTCGGCGATCTGAGACTGGGGCTGGTCCCCGGTGCCGGGGCAACGCAGCGCCTGCCCAGGCTGATCGGGTCGGGCCTGGCGCTTGACCTGATGCTGAGCGGGCGCAGCATCGGTGCGGATTCGGGTGCGCTGCGCGGGCTTTTCCGCAAGGTTGTGACCAGGAACGTGGTGGGTGAGGCGGTTCAGGCCGCCCGCGCCCTGATCGGCGAACCGGTGCCGGAAACGGCTCCGGGATTCGCCGATCCGATCGGATACCAGAGCGACCTGGCCGAGCGCCGCGCCGCAGTGGGGCCGCAGCCGCCGGAGGGTGCGGCGCTGTTCAAGCTGATCGAGGCGGCGCAGCTGCTGCCGATCGAGGTCGGGCTGGCGATGGAGGGCGCGCTGCGCGCCGAACTGCTGGGACAGACGCGCGCGAAGGGGCTGATCCACACGGTAGCGTTGGAACTCGGCCAGGAGCGCCTGGCCGATGCGGCGCTGCCCGAAAGCGTTACCGTGCTGGGCGACGGGCCGCTCGCCTTCGGGCTGGTGCAGCGGCTGCTGGCGGCGGGGGTGCCGGTGCAACTGGCCGAGCGGCGCGCCGGCGGCGCGGCGCAGCTGATCCGCCGGATCGGTGCGGCGTTTCAGGCCGACGTCGCGAGCGGCAGGCTGGAGGCCGAGCATGCGCGGCATTTCACGGCTCAGATCAGCGGCGGCGATCCGAGCAAATATCTCGCCAGGGGGGCGATGATAATCGAGGCTTGCGAGGCCGGGGTCGACGCCGCGCCGGCGCTGATCGAGCTGGTCACGGGTGCGGTCGGGCGGCAGGTGCCGGTGGTGGTCACTTCGGGGATGACGCTGGCGGCGGGGAAACATGCGGCGCGGCTTGGCGGCCGGGTGCTGGGGCTGGCGCTGCATGCGGTGCCCCAGCGGCCCGGGCTGGCGGAACTGACCGCGCCCGATCTTGACGCCGAGGCGGTGACCCGGGCGGCGACGCTGATGCGCCGGATGGACCGTCAGGTGGTCTTTTGCCGGCCGGAAAACGGGCTGATCGTCGGGCGGCTGAAGGCGGCGATGCTGGGTGCGGCGATCTGGGCGGTGCGGCGCGGCGCGACTCCCGACGGCGTCGACCAGGCGCTGGGCTGGCCGCGCGGCCCGTTTCAGATGGCTGACGGCGAGGGACTGACACGTCAGGCGGCGCGGTTTGAGGCGCTCGGACTGGGGCAGGAGTTTGGCGGCTTCATCGCGGCATTTCTTGCCCACGGTCGCGAAGGCCGGGCCACCGGGCGCGGCGTGCTGCGCTACGCCGAACATGGCGCGACGGGGGATTACGATGCCGCGGCGCAAGAGATCACCGATCACTGGCGCGGCGGAAAATCGAACGATGCGCTCGACCCCGAGACCATCCGGCGGCGGATCTGGTCGGCCCTGTTCTGCGCCGGGATCGATCTGGTAGAGCGCGGCACCGTGCCCGACGCCGGGGAGGTCGATCTGGCGGCGCTGGCGGCGCTGGGGCTGCCGCGCGCCTCTGGCGGGCCGATGAAGGCGGCGGAACTGCGCGGGCTTCTCGAGGTCAGGGCCGAGCTTGGCCGCTGGCAGCGCGACGCAGCCCAGCTGTGGCAGAGCTCGCAACTGCTTGACGAGATGGTGAAAAACGGGCGCGGCTTCGGGCTCTAGCGTTGCTCGGCTCAGCTCAGCACGATACCGATCACCACCATCATCAGCCCGATGGCGGAGATGAAAAGCGATGCGAGGTTGATCGGCAGCAGCTTCTGGATACGCGCCTTCAGCGCCGCGTCGTCGGAGGTTTCACGCCGGGCCGCAGCGAGTTTGAGGCCGACATAGAGCAGACCGGCGACGCCGAGAAGCGTGATCAACGCGCCGCTCCAGATCAGGATTTGCATGCAAGTCTCCGGTGGCAATTGGCCCTGCGCGCCGGGCTAGCGCATGCGCAGGCAAAGGGCAAGCGGCACGCGCGGCGTTTGAGACTTGCGAGCGCTGGGTCGGGGCGTTAGCTAGGGGGCCGGTTCAACAGGGTCATGCAGGAGGCCAGCACCATGGACAACAACGGCGACAGCGGCGTCATCGAAACCGGCAGTTCGGATGCGAGCTATCGCGTCACGGCGGGCGAATTGCGCCAGTTCGTGGAGCGGTTCGAGCGGCTCGAAGCCGAGAAAAAGGACATCGCCGAGCAGCAAAAAGAGGTGATGGCCGAAGCCAAGGGGCGCGGCTATGACACCCGTGTGCTGCGCAAGGTGATCGCTCTGCGCAAACGCGACGCCGACGATATCGCCGAGGAAGAGGCGGTGCTGGAAATGTATAAGGAAGCGCTGGGGATGTGAGCGCGACGGGCCGGGGAGACTTCCGGCCTGCGGCACCGCCGAGCCTCGGGTTTGCCCCTCAGGGTGTGATGAAATTCACCCCGGGCATACGGGCGATTTCATAGACGTCCTCGTCATAGGCGTCGGTCAGTTCTTCGACCAGCTCTTCTGTCCAGCCTTCGACATCGAGCTCTTCCTCGATCGCGTCGGGGCGGGCGAACTTGTCGAGGAAGGCCACCATCACGCGGCGCTTCTGAATCTCGGTCATCACGGGGTGTTTGGCGAGGTAGGCACGAAACCGCTTCATGCCTTCCGGCGTCATGATCTCGGACAACAGATCGAACCCGCCCTTGATCTTGGTGCCGGGATTGAGCCCGGCCATTTCGCGAATGATCTGGCCCCAGATCAGCGGCGAATCCTCGTTGCACCAGACGGTGATCGGGATGTCGGGATGAGCCTCGCGCAAGCGCCCGATCAGCTCGGACCAGAACAGATCGCGCGGATCGGTGCCCTGCAACAGTTCGATCAGGTCTTCGGCGGCGGCCTTTTCATAGAGCGCGGGCAGGAAGGTGGCGGGATTGCGAATCGCCAGGAACAGTTCGATCTGATCGCCGGCGAACAGGCGCTTGAATTCGGCGATGCGGCCATCGGCTTTCTGATAGAAGGTGGCGCCGCGCACCGCGAATGTCGCCATGCAGAACAGGTTGCGCTCGGACAGCAGCATCCGGTCGGCGCTTTCGCCGTCGAGGATCGACTCGATCAGGAGATCGCGCGCATCAGGCGCCGGATCGGATTTCTCCAGGGCCTGGACCGTCTTGCGCAGCAGCCGGCGATAGCGCCCGGGCGGCGGCACGGCGGTGCCGATCTCGGCGAATTCGCCGCGGTTCTTCAAAAGGCATTTCAGTATTCGGTCTTCATCGGTACAATGAGCGCCCGCGTGAAGAACAACCTGCATGTTTCTGCCCTGCCTACGATTTGCCCTGTGCGTTGCGGCGCAGTATAAGCTCTTTTCCGGGCTAGGAAACCGGATTAAACCGGGGGCGCAGGACGATGGCCAATGGCGGCGCAGACCCAAGGACGGACATGAGCGATCAGACAGCCACAGGGCGCGGCGCAAGCGCGAAGCCCAGGCGGGCCGCCCGGATCGATCCGTGGTCGGCCGGGGCTGTGGGAATCGCGCTGATCGTGCTGGCGCCGATCCTTGCGGTGGTCGGCATCGCGCTGTTTCCGACCGACAATATCTGGCCGCACCTGATCAGCACGACGCTACCGCGCTACCTGCGCAACACGCTGATCCTGATGACGTCGGTCGGGCTGTTGACCGCGATGGTGGGCACCGGCGCGGCCTGGATCGTGGCGCGCTATCGCTTTCCGTTGTCGCGCTGGGTCGAGTGGCTGTTGCTGTTGCCGCTGGCGGTGCCGGGATATGTCGGCGCCTATGCGCTGGTCGAGCTCCTGGAATATGCCGGACCGGTGCAGGGCGGGATGCGGGCGCTGTTCGGCTGGCAGAGCGCGCGCGACTACTGGTTCCCCGAGATCCGCTCGATGGGGGCGGCGATCCTGGTGCTGTCGGCGTCGCTCTACCCATATGTCTATTTGCTGAGCCGGGCGGCGTTTCGCGAGCAATCTGGCAGTTCCGAGGAGGTGGCGATGTCGCTGGGGGCGGGGGCGTTTGCCCGGTTCCGCCGGGTCGGGCTGCCCTTGGCACGGCCCGCCATCGCCGCCGGGGTGGCGATCGTGATGATGGAGACGGTGAACGATTTCGGCACCGTGGATTTCTTTGCCGTGCAGACGCTGACCACCGGAATTTTCAGCGTCTGGCTGGAAAGCAACAATGCCGGCGGCGCGGCGCAGATCGCCAGCGTGGTGCTGACGCTGGTGATCCTGCTGGTGACGCTGGAAAAGCTGTCGCGGCGCAAGGTGCGGTTCTTCAACCTGTCGCGCCAGCATCGCCCGGTCGAGCGCACGCGGCTTTCGGGCTGGGCCGGGGCGCTGGCGCTGGGGCTGTGTCTGGTGCCGTTCACCTTCGGCTTCCTGCTGCCCGCGGGTGTGATCGCGACCCATGCGCTGGGCGCGCCCGAAGCGTGGCGCGACCGCGGACTGCTTGAGGCGCTGTGGAACACCGTGAGCATCGGCGGTATCGCGGCGGTTCTCACGGTTTTGGCCGGGGTGTTCATGGTCTATGGCGCGCGGCTCTCCGGGCGCGGGCTGCCGCGGCTGCTGATGCCGGTCACCACCATCGGCTATGCCGCGCCGGGGGCGGTTCTGGCGGTCGGTATCCTGATTCCGCTGTCGGTTCTGGATCACTGGATCGCCGACGGCATCGAGGCGCTGACCGGCGCCGATATCGGGCTGATCCTGACCGGCACCGGCTTTGCCCTGGTGCTGGCTTACGGTGTGCGCTTCTTCGCCATCGCTCAGGGCGCGGCGGATGCGGCGATGGGGCGGGTTTCGCCATCGTTGCCACATGCGGCGCGCTCGCTGGGCCGCACCCAGGGGCAGACATTGGTCGAGATCTACTATCCGCTCATTCGCGGTTCGGTCGCTTCGGCGCTGCTGCTGGTGTTTGTCGATTGCGTCAAGGAGCTTCCGGCGACGCTTTTGCTGCGCCCGCCGTTCGGCTTTGACACCCTGGCGACGCGGGTGCATGAGCAGGCCAGTCTCGAGAACCTGACCGGCGCGGCGCCCGGCGCGCTGCTCATCATCGCGGTCGGGCTGGTGGCGGTGGTGCTTCTGGCGCGGGCCAACCGGTAGGCTGCGAATTGTTGCTTGCAAGGCCGCTGCGCGACGCTTAAACCGGCGCCCGAGTGCCCCTATAGCTCAGCTGGTAGAGCAACTGATTTGTAATCAGTAGGTCCGCGGTTCGAGTCCGTGTGGGGGCACCAGTTTTGGAAATTAAATATTTGTTATAAAGAAATAAAATCCTACTGATCGATTTTCTATCCCCCCAGTAATCCCCCTATCATCTGACTAATGTCAGGCCTGGTTCGCCAATTTGCCAAGAAAGAATGTCGGGTGCGGTCTCCGCCGAACCAGGAGGCTAGATGGTCGCACCGTCCATACCAAAGGCTAAGAAAGTGGGGCACGTTGCTAACAATAACTTGCCTGTCGAATTACGCGCCGCGCATCGAGCGTCTCGAACTTGCGATATCG
>CBDUGF010000059.1:0-21067 GCA_965366835.1 uncultured Rhodobacterales bacterium | reverse complement strand
CGTGGCCGCGCCCGACGATATCCGCGAGGAGGAGGTTCTGGCCGCGATCGTGCTGGCCGAGGGGGTGGCGCCGTCAGAGGCGACGGCGCGGGCGATTTTCGACACCTGTTTCGCCAAGATGGCCTACTACAAGCCACCGGGCTGGATCCTGTTTGTCGACAGCCTGCCGGTGACGGGGACGCAGAAGGTAGTCAAGCACAGGATCTTCGCCGAAGGAGTCGATCCGCGCGAGGGGGCGTATGATTTCAGGGCGTTGAAGAAGCGGAGATAACCCAAGTCGGGGTGAAACCCCGACCTACGCTGGTGGCCGCTGGCTCACTCCCACTCGATCGTGCCCGGCGGTTTCGAGGTGATGTCATAGGTCACGCGGTTGATGCCCTTGACCTCGTTGATGATCCTCGTCGCGGTTTCGCCGAGGAAATCATGGCTGAACGGGTAGTAATCCGCCGTCATGCCATCGACACTGGTGACCGCGCGCAGGGCGCAGGCGAAATCATAGGTGCGTCCGTCGCCCATCACGCCGACGGTGCGCACCGGGAGAATGGCCACGAAAGCCTGCCAGATGTCGTCGTAAAGCCCATGCTTGCGGATCTGGTCGATATAGACCGCGTCGGCCTTGCGCAGGATGTCGAGCTTTTCGCGGGTAATCTCGCCGGGGCAGCGGATCGCGAGTCCGGGGCCGGGGAAGGGATGACGCCCGATGAAGGAGGCGGGCAGGCCGAGCTCGTGACCGAGCGCGCGGACCTCGTCCTTGAAGAGCTCGCGCAATGGTTCGACCAGCTTCAGCCCCATCTTTTCGGGCAGACCGCCGACATTGTGGTGCGACTTGATGGTGACCGATGGCCCGCCGGAGAAGCTGACCGATTCGATCACGTCGGGGTAGAGCGTGCCTTGGGCCAGGAATTCGGCGCCTTCGATCTGGCTGGCGTATTTCTGGAAAACGTCGATGAACAGGCGGCCGATGATCTTGCGCTTGGTTTCGGGGTCGGACTGGCCATCGAGCTCGCCGAGGAACAATTCGGCCTCATCGGCATGGATCAGCGGTATGTTGTAATTGTCGCGAAACATCGCGACGACCTCTTCGGCTTCGTGCAGGCGCAACAGGCCATGATCGACGAAGACGCAAGTGAGCTGATCGCCGATTGCCTCGTGGATCAGCACGGCGGCGACGGATGAATCGACCCCGCCGGAGAGGCCGCAGATCACCTGCTTGTCGCCGACCTGATCGCGGATCTTGCGGATCGCTTCCTCGCGATAGGCGCCCATGGTCCAATCGCCCTTGAACCCGGCAGTGCGCACGAAATTCTCGTAAAGCGTCTTGCCGTTCGGGGTATGGTGCACTTCGGGGTGGAACTGGACCGCGTAGAAATGCCGCTCGAGATCGGCGGTGATCGCGAACGGGGCGCCGGGGGATGTGCCATAGACGGCAAAACCCGGCGCGATTTCAGAGACATGATCGCCGTGGCTCATCCAGACCTGCTCGCGCCCCGAGCCATCCATGAACCAGCCGTTCAAGAGGTCGCAACGCTGCTCTGCGGGGGTGACCCAGGCGCGGCCGAACTCGGCGGTGGCAGGTTCGCCGGCTTCGACGCGCCCGCCCAGATCGTGCATCATCACCTGCTGGCCATAGCAGATCCCGAGGATCGGCACGCCCAAGCCATAGACCGATTGCGGCGGGCGCGGCGAGCCCTCGCGCATCACCGAATCCGGCCCGCCAGAGAAGATCACGGCCTTGGGCGCGAATTCGGCCAGAAAGGCATCGCTCACGTTCTGGTAGGGATGGATCTCGCAATAGACATTCAGCTCGCGCAGGCGCCGCGCAATGAGCTGGGTAACCTGGCTGCCGAAGTCGATGATGAGGAGGCGGTCATGGGATGTATCGGTCATGGCACCAGTTAACGCCTTTTGTCTGTTCTCTGAATCAGAAAATGTGAAAAAGGCCCGCGCCTTTCAGATGTTTCGTGCGCCTTGCAGCCGATCTGCGCGTCAGATCGAATGCAAAACGCTTTAGTCGGGCAGGCGTCAAAGCGCAATGGCCGAGAGGCGGTTTCGGCTTGGGTTTTGCAGCGGGGCCGCCTAACACTTCGCAATCCGGATCAAGGGGGAAGGCACGATGCAGCGGTTACTGACGGAATTCGGCATGGGCAGATCGCTCAGGCGGCGCGACTATACCCAGGCGGCGAAACGCGCGATCGAGGATGCGCTGTGGCACAATTCGATCAACCTGGCGGAGCTGTTCGGCTTTGAGAAGGAGGCGATGCGGATCCGTGTGGATGTGGGTGTGCAGGATCCCGGCGCGGTGGATATCGCGGCGCTGGCACGGGTCTTTCCCTATGGAACGCCTGATATCCGTGTGGTGCGCGGCGGGCTTGATATCGCGCGTCCCGAGGGCACAGGTAATCCCACGGTGATTGCCAATGCGGCAGTTTCGGTCAGCTTTGACATGGAGCGGCAGGCATGAGCGCGGCGCGGCAAGGCGAGGGCCGGATGATCATCGAGATGGGCATGGGCAATTCGCTGCACGGGCGCGATTACACCAAGGCGGCGCTGCGCGCCATCGACGATGCGATGCGGCATTCCTCGCTGGCGATCCTGGGGCTGGAAGGGATTGCGCGCCATGAGATGCGCGTCTGCGCCACCATCGGGGTGCAGAAGCCCGATGCGATCGACGTGCAGGCGATTTCTGGGCATCTCGGTGGCGCGGCGGAGGTTGTTGCCGAACTCGGCGGGCTGGATGTGGTCGATGCGGAGACGGGCGAGGTGCATGTGATCGCCGCGGCAGCTGTCGAGGTGTTCCTGCCGCTGCAAACCGGCTGGAAACTGCGCGCCGAGGGATAAGCGCGGGCCTGTGGCAAGCCCGCGCCCGGGGTCAATGACTGCGCCGGGTCACCATTTCCAGGTCATGCCGAGCGACAGCTCATGTTGGCTCATCTGCTCGGTCACGGTCTGGGCGACGCCGGTGAAGGCCGGGTTGGCACCGGAGAGCGAATTGTCGAAGGCATGGGTATAGGCAATGTGGAATTCGCGCCGCGCGTTGATGTGCATGGTCGCGCCGAGCGATGCGTGCCATTGCGGCGTGGCCGGGGCCAGCGCGTTGATCACCGCCTCGGGCGGCGAGGAAAACTCGGTGTTGTAGGAAACACCGCCGCGCAGGGTCCATTTCGGGTTCATCCGGTACTCGGCACCAATGCGGAACACATCCATGTCTTTCCAGCCGAACCCGGCGCCTGCCGGTGTCCCCAGCGGGCCGCCCGGGGGGGCCGATGTGTTGGCGATGGCGGGAATGTCGGAATAGAAGATGCGCTGCCATTCGGCGGTGAGGGTGAGCGCCGAATTGGCTGGCGGTATGAACGCGACGCCCAGTGTCGCCGTCGCCGGGATATCGAAATCGCCGCTATTGGCGAACAGCCCGGCATAGCTGTCGAACGGGTCCATCTTGATCTTGGTGCGATAGCTCAGCCCGAAGCTGAGATTGGGGCTGGCCTCGATCACCGCGCCGATCTGGGCGCCGAACCCGGTCGACCAGTCATCGCCGTTGTTGGTGACAAAGGCCGGCGCGGCGGAGAGCCCGGCAAAGGCTTCGAGCCCGGTGGCCGAAAAGCGCTGCGCCGCGAAGACGGGGGCAAAGCCCAGCGAAACCTGGTCGTTGACATCATAGGCATAGTTCACCGCGATGAAGAGCTGTTCGAGATTGACCCCCAGAGGCGATGATCCGGCGCCGAGCCCGGCAAAGAAATTGGTGTTGTATTCGGTGTTCATCCCGCCATTGCCATACATCAGCACGCCCAGCGTCGAGCGGTCGTTGAGGCGGAAGTTCACCCCGCCGCAGGGCACCGGGAAGAACCTGTTCTCGCTGCGGTGAGTGCCGGGCGTCAGCGGCCCTCCCGGCGCGACCGTGACCGAACGGTCCGGCGAAAAGAACGAGAGGCATCCGGCGGCCTGATTGGGATAGCGGGTGCCCATGGCCGGGTTGCTGGCCAGCCCCATCACACCGGTGCCAAGCGCGACGCCGGCGCCGGCCATGCCCTTGGATTCGACGCTGGTGCCGTTGGAAAAATAGCCGGTCGTGGCCAATGCCGGGGCTGCGGCCAGGATCAGGGCCGTGCTCGCCAGGGTGCGCAGGTAGGGCCTGCGCCCCGGTCGGGTCGTTTGGTTTGACATGTCTCTCCTCCCATGGGGGCAATCCCCCTTTGCCCGGCAGGTTTTTCGCGAATTTTACACAGATCGAAGGCCGGAATATGGATATCTTTAAATGCAAATATACAAATGTAAACATTAATGGTGCCGCGATGGTGCTAGGGAACGCCGTGAAGCCTGGGGCAGCCACATGTCGCATTTTCCCCCCAATCGCCGCTATTTGCGCAAACTGTCGGGAGGCGTTGGCGTAAGACTGGAGCCAATCAGGGTACTGGCGTGCAAGACGGGAGCATGAGGGCGATGACGGATATGGAGACAAGACGGCGCGCGCGCACCGGCGGAGGGGCGGCTCGGCGGGCCGAACGCAGCAGCGTATCGTTCGAGACCGCGCGCTATATCAGCCGCAACATTCCAAATTTCGAAGTGCTGAACGACGAGGCGCTCGAGATCATCGAGACCAATGCCGAGACGGTGCTGGAAGAGATCGGCGTCAATTTCGTCAACAACCCGGCCGCGCTGACGCGCTGGAAAGAGGCCGGTGCCGATGTGCAGGGCGAGCGGGTGCATATCCCGCGCGGGTTGGCGCGCAAACTGTGCAAGACGGCACCGTCGAGCTATACCCAACACGCCCGCAACCCCGACCGCACGGTCGAGATCGGCGGCAGGAACCTGGTGCTGGCGCCGGTTTACGGCCCGCCCTTCGTGCGCGATGCCGCCGGCGGGCGGCGTTATGCCACGATGGAGGATTTCCGCAATTTCGTGAAGCTGGGCTACATGAGCAAATGGCTGCACCATTCCGGCGGCACCGTCTGCGAGCCGACCGATGTGGCGGTGAACAAGCGCCATCTCGACATGCTGCATGCCCATATGACCCTGTCGGACAAGCCCTATATGGGTTCGGTCACCGACCCGCAGCGCGCCCGCGACAGTGTCGAGATGTCGGAAATCCTCTTCGGTAAGGAATTTGTCGCCGAGAACGCGGTGATGACCTCGCTGATCAACATCAACTCGCCGATGACGTTCGACGATGTGATGATGGGTGCGCTGGAGGTCTATGCCGAAGCCGGGCAGGGCTGCATCGTCTCGCCGTTCATCGTCGGCGGGGCGATGGCGCCGGTTTCGGTGGCCGGCACGCTGACCCAGGTTCTCGCCGAGGTGATGGCGGGGATCGCCTATTCGCAGCTGGTGAGGCCCGGCGCTCCGGTGATTTTCGGCGCCTTTGTCGCCTCGATCGACATGGGCTCGGGCGCGCCCACTTTCGGCACGCCCGAGGCCTCGCTGATCACCTATGGCGCCGGGCAGTTGGCGCGGCGCATGGGGCTGCCTTACCGGTCGGCCGGATCGTTCTGCGGATCGAAACTGCCCGATGCGCAGGCCGCCTATGAAACCGCCAACAGCCTCAACATGGGGCTGCTTTCGGGGGTGAATTTCATGCTGCATGCCTGCGGCTGGCTCGAAGGCGGGCTGGTGTCATCCTATGAGAAATTCGTCATGGACGCGGATCAGCTGGGTATTCTGCACCATCTGGCCCAGGGGATTTCGATGAGCGAGGACGCCCAGGCGATGGGCGCGATTGCCGAGGTCGGGCCGGGCGGACACTACCTCGGTTGCGCCCATACCCAGGCCAATTTCAAGACTGCGTTCTGGAAGTCGAACCTGCTCGACTACAAGCCGTTCGAAACCTGGGACGAAGAAGGTGCGCGCGACACCGAAACGCTGGCCTCGGCCAAGGTGGCGCAATTGCTGGCACAGTATCAGCAGCCGGAGATGGATCCTGGCATCGCAGAAGCGCTGGCGGGATATGTGGCGCGCAAGAAGGCGGCCGAGGCCGACAGTTTCTTGTGAGCTTTCCGGAGAATTGATCAAGCGGGCGCGAGGCCGGGGAGTACATCCCGGCCCGCCCTTGGACAGATCAGAGCGGTATCGTTTCCGCCTCACAAGCCCGCGCCAGCCGCGCTTCGCCCATCATCGCGATCAACACATCGACATGCGCCACCAGCGAGTAGCCGCCGACACCCTCGCGGCGCTGCTGGTTGAGTTCGCTTTCGATATCCATCAGCCGCATCAGCGCGTCGCCGCTTTTGGGCAGCCGGCCATGGCCGAACAGCCGGCGAAGATGCGGATCGCGGCGGTATTCCTCGCTGCCGGCGCGCGCCGCCTGGATCAGAAGACGCGGTCGGCGCAACTGGTTCAGCATGGTGAATAAGTCGGTCATTTCAGGACACCTCGACTGTTGGGCTTGTCAATGGGCCCATCCATGACATGCCGGGCAGGGGTGTTGCGCCGGGGCGCAGGGCGGCGCGCGGTTGCTTCAGAATTGTTTATCTTTTGGAAACGATTGTTGTCGTTAGCGCAAAAATTAACCTCGAAGTATCCTTTGCACGCTTAAGTTGTGCGCGGTTCTGTGGATAAGCTGTTGATAACCCGCCGGGAGGCCAGGACGAAATGACGAGTGCGGGAGCAATGGCGCAGGGGCAGTCTCCCTTGCCACTTTGGGTACCGGAAGCGGCGCGCCGCTATCTTGCCCATACCGTGCGCGGGGTGTCGATCCGGGCCCTGGCGCGCAGCGATGCCTGCGCCCCATCCACCGTGCTGCGTCAGGTTCGCAGGTTTGAAAATATGCGTGACGATTTTCTCATCGACGAAGCGCTGCGGCATCTGGGGCGCTTGCTGCGCCAGGCCAAGACGCGGGACCGCAACAAGGACGGAGACGACATGAGCCTTCATGACCGCCAGCAAGAGGCCACACCCGACGATGCAACACTCGATCGCGAGGCGCGCCGCGTGTTGCGCCGGCTGTGCGAACCGGGGGCGGTTCTGGCGGTGGCGGCCGAGATGGACAAGGCCGTTGTGGTGCGCGACGGCGCGGGCGGGCAGACCACGCGCACCGCGGTGGTCGACCGGGCGCTGGCCCAGGCGCTGGCGTTGAAGGACTGGATTGCCTGCGCCGAACCGGGGCGCATCGCGCGCTATCGCATCACCGCGGCCGGGCGTGCGGCGCTTGGCCGGATGATGGCCGAGGCGGAAAACCTCGCCAGCGGTTTCGCCGAGGCGCAATCGCCGTTTCTGGCCCAGCATGGCGGCGTCGGCGAGAAGGAATTCACCACCGGGACCGGCACGCGCCGCAGGCTCAAGGTCAATTTCTCCGAGTCTCCGATGACGGCGCTAGCCCGGCGCAAGGACCGCGACGGCCAGCCTTTCCTGAGCGACGATCTGGTGGCGGCGGGCGAGCGGCTGCGCGAGGATTTCGAGCTGGCCCAGATGGGACCGCGCAACACCCAGAACTGGGAAAGGTTCCTGACCGGGCCCGTCGATGGCGGCTTTGGGCCGGGCGATGGCATGGGCGGCTCGCAGGCCGCGCGCGACCGGGTTGCCGGGGCGCTCGGCGATCTCGGCCCGGGATTGGGCGATGTGGCGCTGCGCTGCTGCTGCTATCTCGAGGGGCTGGAGATGACCGAAAAGCGCATGGGCTGGAGCGCGCGCTCGGGCAAGATCGTGCTCCGGATCGCGCTGCAACGGCTGAAGCAGCATTATGCGCAGCTGGGCGCGGGGGCCAACATGATCGGCTGACGAGGCCGGCGGATAAGGGGCGTCTCAGCCCCCGACGATCCAACCCACCACGAAAGCGACCGCGCCACAGACCGAGCCCACCGCGACGGTTTCGCCGACGCAGCGCAACAGCCGCTCGCCGGTGGCGTTCCAGCGCAGCAGGCCGAGCGCCACCAGCGCGCCGCCCGAGGCGATCAGCGACAGGCGGAAGGTCTGCGGCTCGGGCGGCAGCAGGAAATACGGCATGAGCGGTACCGAGCCGAACACCACGAAGCTCAGGAAGGTGAACATTCCGTTGATCGCCGGGTTGTCGCCTTCTGGGTCCATCATGCCGAATTCATAGGTCATCATCAGGTCGGCCATCATCGCCGGATTGCGCGCCAGGATCTCGGTGGTGGCGTCGGCATCGGCCGGGCTCAGCCCGCGCTGTTGCAGGATCGTGGTCATCTCCAGCCGTTCCTGGTCGGGGTAGGTGGCGATTTCCTCGAGCTCGCGGGCGCGGCGGGCATGAAACATGTCATGCGCCGAGCGGGTCGAGAGAAACTCGCCCAGCCCCATGCTGACGCCGTCGGCAAACAGATTGGCCAGACCAAAGACCAGCACCGCCAAAGCCCCGATCTGGGCCACGCCATCGCTGGCCGCCCCGGCGAAGCCGGCGACGATTGCGAATGTGGTGACGATGCCGTCATTGCCGCCATAGGTGATCTGCTTGAGAAACTCCTGCGTGCGCCCCAGCGCATGCGCGTCCCGCCTGTGTGCCTGCCAATCCATGGCGCGTCTCCTCTCGGTTTTGCCCCTGCCTGCCGCAAGGGCGCGGGCTTTGCAAGCGGCGGCGGGGTCGCAGCGCGGGACTCTTGTCGTCCTTCGGGCCGTTTCATGTCGGTTAACCAACTGTTAAGGTTACTGTTTCGTTACAAATATGCGTCGCATGGCGACCAAAGCAGCAGCAGCAGCGCGGATTGGGCGAAGCGGCGAAACGATGCCGCCAGATCGCCGCTGATGGGTCAATAAGGCGGCAGATTTGCGAGGCTTTTCCGGCAGCATCACTCCGACCCGGCCCACCCGGCTACTGGCGCCAAGCCAATGCCGCCCGGGCCATCAAAAGGGAGGCCGCTATCGGCCCCGCCAGCGAAAAGGAAGACTCCGATGTTCATGCCCCGTCTGGAAAGCCTTGCCCGCCATGCAACCCGTGCCCGCCCGGTTTCTCCGATCCCCTCGGAGACGAAGCAACCGGCAGCGCGCCCCGCCGAAGGGATGCTGGCCGGCACGCTTGTGGAAACCATCGCCGGATGGGTGCCGGTGGAGCGGCTTCATGCCGGAGATGCGGTCTATACCCAGGATGGCGGCTTGCGCCAGGTGCGGGCGACGCGCCATCTGCGCCGTGGGCCATGCCCGCGGGTGCTGATCCCCGGCGGTGCGCTCGGCAATGACAACACGCTGGCGCTGCCCGCCGGTCAGCTCGTGCAGGTTGATGGTGAGGCGCTGGCGGCGCTTTTCGACCTGCCGCTGGCGCTGGCCCGGGCCGGCGATCTTCTCGGCCTCGACGGCATTCACGCGCTCGCCCCGGCGCCGCGCACAGATCTGTGGCAGCTGATCTTTGACGAGGAGGAACTGGTCTGGGCAGCGGGGGCGCTGCGGCTGCATTGCCCGCCACGCGATTGCTCGCGCGCGCAGTTTTTCGAGCGGCTGTCACCGGCGCAGGCGCGCCTCTATGCCCTTTCGACCGGCAGCGCCGGACGCACGCAGGCGCGCGCAGCGTGACACCGGAAAACCAGAAAGGCCCGCCGGATCGGAGGGCCTTTCCTTACGAAGTAACAACCGCTTACGCAGCTTTCTTCGTCAAGTAGCTGAGCAGATTTTCGGGCGAGGATTCACCGTAGGGATCGGCATCGTGATTGTCTTCGCGGCCCGGCTCCTCGAACCACGCCTCGATCACGCCGTCATCGACAATCGCCGCGTAGCGCCACGAGCGCTTGCCAAAGCCGAGGTTGTCCTTGTCGACCAGCATGCCGATCTGGGAGGTAAAGGCGCCCGAGCCATCGGGGATCACCTTGACGTTTTTCAGCCCCTGCGCCTCGACCCATTTGTTCATCACGAAGCTGTCATTGACCGACATGCAATAGATCGCGTCGATCCCGAGATTTTTGAACTCTTCGGCGTTTTTCTCGAAGCCGGGCAGCTGGTAGGTCGAGCAGGTCGGGGTGAAGGCGCCGGGCAGCGAGAACAGGATCACCCGCTTGCCCTTGAAATAGTCGTCCGAAGTCATGTCCTGCCAGCGGAACGGATTGGGCCCGCCGACGCTTTCATCGCGCACGCGGGTCTTGAAGGTCACGTATGGAACGCGTTGTCCTGTCATCATCGTCTTATCCCCTCTTTGATGGTTGCAGGTTGCTGCCTGCGATCTAGAAGGATTCCAAAACGGGTTCAATGCGCGGTCTCGCCGCAGCGGGGCGGGGTTGCAGACAGAGCGGGCGCGCAAGGTTTCCCTCGCGCGCCCGCATGCCTTTGTTGGTTCGGCGGTGTCAGGCCAGATCGAAACGATCCGCCTGCATCACCTTGGTCCATGCCGCCACGAAATCGCGCACGAACTTCGCCTTGGCGTCGTCCTGGGCATAGGCTTCGGACAGCGCCCTGAGCTGCGAGTTCGAGCCGAACACCAGGTCGACCCTCGTGCCGGTCCATTTCACCGCGCCCGAGGCGTCGCGCGCCTCGAACAGATCCTCGGCCTCCGAGGTCGGGGTCCAGCGCAGCCCCATGTCGAGCAGATTGACGAAGAAATCGTTGCTCAGCGTGCCGGGCCGATCGGTGAGAACCCCATGCGCGCTGCCGCCATGGTTGGCGCCGAGTGCGCGCATCCCGCCGATGAGCACGGTCATTTCCGGCGCGCCGAGTGTCAGGAGCTGGGCCTTGTCGACCAGGAACTCTTCGGCGCGTACCGAATAGGCCTTCTTCTGGTAGTTGCGGAAGCCATCGGCCACTGGCTCGAGCGGCTCGAAGCTTTCGGCATCGGTCTGCTCGGCGCTCGCGTCGGTGCGCCCGGGCGTGAACGGCACTTTCACCGCATGGCCGCCCTTGTCCGCAGCCGCTTCCACCGCGGCGTTGCCGCCCAGCACGATCAGATCGGCGAGCGAGACCTTCTTGCCGCCGGGAGCGTCCTCGTTGAAGGCGCGCCGGATGGTGTCGAGCGTGTCGAGCACCTTCTTGGTGCGGGCCGGTTCGTTGGCCGCCCAGTCCTTTTGCGGCGCCAGCCGGATGCGCGCGCCATTGGCGCCGCCGCGCTTGTCGCTGTCACGATAGCTCGAGGCCGAGGCCCAGGCGGTGAACACCAGATCCGCCACGGAAAGACCCGAGGCGAGGATGCGGTTTTTCAGCTCCTCGACGTCATTGGCCTCGATCAGCGGATGATCGACCGGCGGCACCGGGTCCTGCCAGATCAGATCTTCCTTCGGCACGTCCGGCCCGAGATAGCGCGCCTTCGGCCCCATGTCGCGGTGGGTCAGCTTGAACCAGGCCCGCGCCCAGGCATCGGCAAACTCGGCCGGGTTTTCATGAAAGCGGCGCGAGACCTTTTCATAGTCCGGGTCCATCTTCATCGCGATATCGGCCGTGGACATGAAGATCGGCACCTTTTTCGAGGGATCCTCGGGGTCGGGCGCCATATCCTCTTCCTGGAGATCCTTGGGCGTCCATTGCTGCGCGCCTGCCGGGCTCTTGGTCAGCACCCAATCATACTTGAACAGCACGTCGAAATAGCCGTTGTCCCACCGGATCGGGTTTGCCGTCCAGGCGCCTTCCAGCCCGCTGGTGATCGCATCGCGGCCCTTGCCGCTCTTGTAGGTCGAAAGCCAGCCGAGGCCCATGGCGTGCAGCGGCGCCGCCTCCGGCTCGGGGCCGACATGCGAGACATCGCCCGCGCCGTGCATCTTGCCGAAAGTGTGGCCGCCCGCCGTGAGCGCCACGGTTTCCTCGTCATTCATCGCCATGCGGGCGAAGGTGTCGCGGATGTCGCGGGCCGAGGCCAGCGGATCGGGGTTGCCGTCCGGCCCTTCGGGATTGACGTAGATCAGGCCCATCTGCACCGCCGCCAGCGGGTTTTCCAGCTCGCGATCGCCGGAATAGCGGCTCTGCTCGTGATCGGTGGTCGCCAGCCACTCATCCTCGGCGCCCCAATAGATGTCTTCCTCGGGGCCCCAGATATCCTCGCGCCCGCCGCCGAATCCGAACACCGGCCCGCCCATCGATTCGATGGCGCAGTTGCCGGCGAGAATGTAGAGATCGGCCCAGCTGAGCTTGTTGCCGTATTTGCGCTTGATCGGCCACAAGAGGCGGCGCGCCTTGTCGAGATTGCCGTTATCGGGCCAGCTGTTGAGCGGGGCGAAGCGCTGGTTGCCGGTCGAGCCGCCGCCGCGCCCGTCGGCGGTGCGATAGGTGCCCGCCGCGTGCCAGGCCATGCGGATGAAAAGCCCGCCATAATGGCCATAATCGGCAGGCCACCAGTCCTGGCTGTCGGTCATCAAAGCAATCAGGTCTTTCTTGACCGCGGCAAGATCGAGTTTCTTGAATTCCTGAGCATAGTTGAAATCTGCGCCGAGCGGATTGGATTTCGCCGAATGCTGGTGCAGAACGTTGATGTTGAGCTGATTTGGCCACCAGTCGCGGTTGGTCCTGCGGGCAGCGCCCGTGATCGGGCATTTAATGTCGCCGTCCATGTGATCCTCCATAAATTTCTCGGGTTACCTTCGGGGCATGACAAAGCACTCCCGGCCATTCCTGACGTCCCAAAGTTCGCGCGTTTCCCTGGGGCGATCTTACGCCGCGACCGGTATAACGGGAAATTGCATGTGCTTTGTATTTCGATAATCTGTGGTAATGGATATCACCTTGCGCCAGCTTGCCTATTTCGTCGCCCTCACCGAAACCCGCCATTTCGGGCGCGCCGCCGAACGCTGCCATGTCACCCAGCCCGCGCTCTCTACCCAGATTCGCGAGATGGAGGCGCGGCTGGGCAGCCAGTTGATCGAGCGCCGGAGGCAGGGGCTGACGCTGACCCCGGCGGGCCAGGCTGTGCTGCGGTCGGCGCGGGCGATCCGGGGCGAGATCGAGGTAATGCAGGAGGCCGTGCGCTGGCGCGATGGTCTTTCCGGGCGGCTGCGCCTCGGGGTGATCCCGACGGTCGCGCCGTATCTCCTGCCGGTGGCGCTGCCGATGCTGCGCGCGGGCGATCTGTCGCTCGATCTGAGGGTGCGCGAGGCCCAGACCGACATGCTGCTTGCGGATCTCGGCGATGGGCGGCTCGACGCGGCAGTGATGGCGCTGCCAGCGGGCGGGCCAGGGCTGCACGCGACAGCCCTGTTCGAGGATCGCTTCTTGCTGGCCGGCTCGAAGGCCCAGTTGGGCACTCTTCAGGCCACAGAGGGGCCGGTGCGCCCGGGCGCGCTCGATCCCGACCGCTTGTTGCTGCTCGACGAGGGCCATTGCCTGGCCGATCAGGCGCTTGAGGTCTGCGGGCTGGAGCGCGCCGCCACCCGGGTCGACCTGGGCGCGTCATCGCTGGCGACACTGGCGGGTCTGGTGGCCGAGGGGTTCGGCCTGACCTTCCTGCCGGAACTGTCGCTCGCCAGCGCCCTGGCGGCGACGCCCGAACTGGCCCTGATGCGCTTTCCCGCGCCCGAGCCGAGCCGCACAATCGGCCTTGTGCGCCGCGATCTGCAAGGCCAGACCGGCTGGTTCGCCGACCTGGCCGGTCTCTTGCGCAGTGCCGGGCAGAGTGGGCTGGAACGGGCCAGAGCCGCATTTCCCGAGCCGCCTGTTTCGCGCCATGAGCCGCTTGCATGACAGCCTTCGACCATTCGCAAGTAGCATCCTGACGCGACGGCAGATATAAGGGCGCAAACCGACCAAGGACGAGCCTGATGCGCGATCTCAACATCCCCGGCGAACGCCACCCTGAAAAGGCCCATCGCCCCGACAAGGCCCAGCCGAAGAAGCCGAGCTGGATCCGCGTCAAGGCGCCCTCGGGCAAGGGCTATGCCGAAACCCATAAGATCCTGCGCGACAACAAACTGGTCACGGTCTGCGAAGAGGCCGGTTGCCCCAATGTCGGCGAATGCTGGAGCCAGGGCCACGCCACCATGATGATCATGGGCGAAATCTGCACCCGCGGCTGTTCGTTCTGCAACATCGCCACCGGGCGGCCCGATGCGCTGGACGCTTTCGAGCCGGGGCGTGTGGCCCATGCGGTCAAGACGCTGGGGCTTTCCCATGTCGTGATCACCTCGGTCGACCGCGACGATCTGGAAGATGGCGGCGCCGATCACTTCGCCCAGACCATCCGCGCCATCCGCCATCAGAGCCCGGACACGACGATCGAAATCCTCACCCCCGATTTCCTGAAATGCGACGACAAGGTTCTCGAGGCGGTGGTGGAGGCGCGTCCCGACGTGTTCAATCACAATCTCGAGACCGTGCCGGGGCTGTACCCCTCGGTGCGCCCCGGTGCGCGCTATTTTCATTCCCTGCGGCTGTTGCAGCGGGTCAAGGAACTGGACCCGGCGATGTTCACCAAATCCGGCATCATGGTGGGGCTCGGCGAAGATGGCCAATCGGTGCGCCAGGTGATGGATGACATGCGCGCGGCGGATGTCGATTTCCTGACCATCGGGCAATATCTGCAACCGACGCCCAAGCATCACGCGGTGGATCGCTTCGTTCACCCCGATGAATTCAAGGCCTATGAAAAGGCGGCCTATGGCAAGGGTTTCCTGATGGTCTCGGCCACGCCGCTGACGCGTTCGTCGTATCACGCAGGCGATGATTTCGCGCGGCTTCGCGCGAACCGTCTGGCGAAACTGGGGCAGGGCTAGGCGCGCCCGGCAATCCGCCGTAGGATGCGTTTCCAGCGCACCGTTGCAGAAGGCCGCCCATGCTGACCGATTTCTACGGAAACCCGCTTCATACGTCCTCGCAAACCGCCCGCGATGCCTATGTCGAGGGGCAGACCGCCTTTCTTCAGGCCTTGCCGGGCACGGATGCGGCGCTGGATCGTGCCATTGCTGCCGATGATGGCTTCGCTCTGGCCTATGTGGTCAAGGCGCGCAATGCACAGGCTTTTGGCCGGGTGGCCGAGGCGCGCACGCTGATAGACCGGGCGTTGGAGCTGGGCCAGGGGATTACTGGGCAGGCTCGGGCGCAGCTGAATATCTTCGATCACCTGATCCATGGTCGCGTTCGTGAGGGCTATGCCAGGGTGCGCGCTCACCTGCTCGAACATCCGCGCGATGCAATGGTGGCGCAGACCAGTCTCGGTGTCTATTCGCTGATCGGCTTTTCCGGCCAGCCGGGGCGCGAGTCAGAACATCTGGCCCTGGCCGAGATGCTGGCCCCGGCCTATGGCGAGGATGGCTGGTTCCTCGGTCAACTCGCCTTTGCCCAGATCGAGGCGGGACAGCTGGCACCAGCCACCAAATCCATCGACGCTGCGCAGGCGTTGTGTCCCGGCTCGGCCCATGGCGCCCATTTCCGGGCGCATCTTTTTTACGAAGAGGGACGGACGCGCGAAGGGCTGACCTATCTGAGCGACTGGATGCTGGGCTATGACCGCACGGGGATGATGCATTGTCACAATTCCTGGCATTGCGCGTTGTGGTCGCTGGCCTTGGGCGACACCGAGGCGATGTGGCGGATCATCGACGCTGATCTCATGCCCGAGCAATCGCAGAGCCCGCCGCTCAACATCCTCACCGATCTCGCGGCGCTCTATCACCGCGCCGGGCTGGCCGGGATCGACGTGCCGGAGGCGCGCTGGCAGGCGCTTTCGGGCTATGCCCGGGAGGCGTTTCCCGCGCCGGCGCTCGGCTTTGCCGATATCCATGCCGCGCTGGCCCATGCCATGGCCGGGCAGGAGGAACCGCTGATGCGCATCATCAACGGCGCCAAGGGCCCCGCCGCCGATCAGGTGGCGCCATGCGCGCGCGCCTTCCGGGCGCTGGCGGCACAGGATTGGGCGGCAGCCGAGGCTGCCCTGCTGCCGGTGATGGCCAGCCACGAACGGCTGGGCGGCAGCCGCGCCCAGCGCGATCTGCTCGAGCACACGCTCTGGCACGCGCTGATCCGGCAGGGCAAGGCGGACGAGGCCCGCCGCCTGGTGATCCTGCGCCGCCCGCAGACCGACAGCGCCGGCGCGGTGCAAGGGCTGGCGGCCTGAAGTCGTATACTATCGGATCCGAGGCCCGGACCGGATGCAAAACGCCCACGGCAGCGAAACGGCTCGGGCCTTTTTCAGTGTCCCTGGTTCAACGGAAAAATACTTAATCGGTGAGCAGCCCGGCCGCGCGCAGTTCTTCCGGCGTCGGGCGCCAGAGCTGATCCGGCGGCGTCGCGAAGGCGCGGGCGATGAAGCTGTCCGAAACGCCGCGCGCGCTCAGATACGACCGGTCGCGGGCCTCTTCATCGGGGACGGAATGAAACGGATTGACGCTTTCCAGCCGATAGGCGTGAAAGCCCAGCTCCGCCCCGGGGGCAAGGCTGCGCGCATGCCCGGCCATGAACACCAGCGTGCAGGCCGAGGCGCACAGCCCGACCGCGCGGGTTTCGAGCCCGGCTGTTTCGATCCGCACCGCCAGGGCGCGCGCCGTGGGAACATGCCCGCCATCGCTCATCAGTTCGATCCGGCGCAAGGCGGGATGTGCCTTCAGCGTCGCGTCAAATCGGTTGAGGGTCGCAAAACTGATCGTGCCGGTGATCCGCACGGTGCCGTCCGTCACCACCATCGGCGCGGGCTGCGCAGCGATGGCCGGAGCCACCATCCTGCGGGCCGACCAATGCGACAGTTCCGCCCAGAGGAACAGAACCGCGGTCACCAGCAACACCAGCGCACCGGCGGTTGTGACCAGCAGATCATGCACCCTGGCCACCGCCCGCGCGCCGCCCACCAATTGCCAGACAAGCACCAGCCCCGACAGCAGCGAGAGCACCAGAACGAGGGCGAACGGCCAGTTCACCGGCCGTGCCGTGCCGAACCAATCCAGAAGCAGCCGCAGACCCAAGAGCGTGATCAGACAGGTCGGCAACAGGGCCACGCGCCCATTCCAGTGGTCGGCAAGACAGGTTTTGAGCCGAGACAGCATGGGCCACATTAAAGCGGAATCGCAGGTCTGGGAAAGGCCGGTCTGTCAGCGCCCCGAAGCAGCCCGTTCGCGAGGCGAAAGAGTTGCGACGTCGAACCCCGCGTGGGCGCCATGCAAAGGCACGACGCCGGCTGACGATCCCGCGCGCAACTCGCCCGCTCTTGCAGGCGCTCCCCCGCCGATCAAACAGCGAGGGGGCGGACCGGCTCACACGGTCGCGCGAAACGCCACGCTCAGAACCGCCAGCCGAGCGTTGCCTCCCATATCGGATTGAACCCGGGGCGGTCGCTATCGACATAGCTGGCCTTGGCGTAGCCCTGATCGAGAAACCGGTATTCGACGCCCAGACCATAGACATTGGCCGGGGTTCCCGGATCGACCCGGCCATATGAGGCGTTGAGCGTCAGCTGCCGGGTAATGTCATAATCGGCATAGGCATAGGCAAAGGTCGCGCCAAAGGGAATCTCGTTATCGGCATAGGTCAGACCGATCCGGGTACGATCCATCCGGGCTTCGGCCCCGATCCGAAACGAGGTTGCGGAGGTGCCGGGAGTGACCACATGCTCGGCGCCGCCATAGAGCATCACATCGCCAATGCTGCCGGCGCCGGGCAGGGTATGGCTGAGCGCAAGCGCATAGGCCTGTTCATCGCCGCCCGCCGCAGCGATGTTATGGGCTGAAAAACCAAGCCTGGTGCTGCCGAAGCCGGCATCATAGCGCAGGCCGAGAGTGGTCTCGGAGGTGGTGAGATAGTTGAACCCGACATAGGAGGCCAGAACGCCGCGCAGCTCGAGATCGACAAACGATCCGTAGGCGAATTTCGGTTCGGGCAGCAGACCGCGATCGAGCACCGAACGCGGCGCCCCGATTGAAAACTTGCCGGCCGGGGTGGCCACCTCAACCGCTGCGTAAAGCGCAGTTCTGCTCGGCATGTTGCCGCCATAGGCATCCAGCCCCAGGCTGAAGCCCAACCCCGCGCCGCTTCCGGTGTCACCGGGGGAAACCCCGAGATCGAGGTCGCCGCGATAGAACCAGTCGTCGGTGACGCTGCGGTTGACATAACCCAGTTCGACATAACCGGTCAGATAGGAACCGTCACCGAACGGTGCGGTTTCGGCCGCGGCCTGAGATGTGGCCAACAGGCCAGTGCCGACCACGATTGCCATAAAATGTTTCATGCTGAATCCTTCCTCAAAATTTCCCGGGCTGAGTCGTCCCGGAACAGGCATATTCTACCGCCAGGCGCGGTCCGGTTTGAGGGGTTCGGATTGCAATTTTTGAATATGACGCTGGTTGGCAACGATTTTCGCGCCGCCATCGGCCAGTTTTGACCTATGGGCTCGGCAATGCCTTGAGATAAGCGGTGATCGCCTGCAAATCGCTCTTTGGCAGATGCGCGAGGTTCTGCACCACATCGGCCATGTGCCCGCCCGCGACATCGTATTCCGGAGTGAATCCGGTGGCGAGGTATGAGGCGATATCGAGCGCCGACCAGTCGAGCTTGTCGGGGGTGAGCGCTGGCACCTTGCCCTTGCCATCCGGTGTCGGCGCGCCATGAAGCCAGCGGGAATAATCGAGGCCCCCCAAGGTGTTGCGCGGGGTATGGCATTCGCCGCAATGGCCCAGCGCCTCGACCAGATAGCGCCCGCGTTCAAGCTCTTCGCCGCTGACGTCGCGCACCCACTCGGGGCGCGAGAACAGCAGCTTCCAGCCGCCCAGGGTGCGGCGGATGTTGAATGGAAAGCCGACGTCATGCGGCGCGCTCGGGCGATCCGAGGCGGGCAGCGTGGCGAGATAGGCGTGCAGATCGGCAATGTCGCTCAGCGCAGCACGGGCATAGGAGCTGTAGGGAAAGGCCGGGTAATAATGCGCGCCGTTCGGCCCGGTGCCGTGAAGCATCGCATTGGCCAGATCTTGCAGGCTCCAGCCGCCGATGCCATGGCTCGGATCGGGCGAGATATTGGGCGCGATGAAGGTTCCGAACGGCGAGGGGAATGCCATGCCCCCGGCCAGAATCAGACGCGCCTCGCCCTCGGATTTAGGCGCCGCGTGGCACGAGGCGCAGCCGCCTGCCCAGAACACCATTTCGCCGCGCGCGGCGTCACCCGTCAACCCGGCCAGCGCCGCCGGATCGACACGCGCAGGGCGGGTCAGCCACCAGAAGGCGGCTAACCCGATGATTGCGAGAACAGCAAGTATTTTCAATGCTCTACGCATCATGCCTCATCCTGATAATGCAGTGGAGCGGATCAGGAATCCGGCTGGCGGTAACCCTTATGGCAATCGCCGCAGGCTTTGCCCAGCGGTCCCATGGCGCCGCGCAGCGCCTCGAGTCCGTTGCCGGCCGCGTCATTCATCGCGGCGGTTGCATCGCTCAGAGCCTTGGCACTGGCGCCGATTTCGCTGCCCGCGTCCCAGATCTTGGGCAGCGCTTCGGTCACCTCGGTGCCAAGCGCGACATTGTCCGAGCCCATCGGCCACAGGCGCGACTGATCGAGATTGGACAGTGCGGCCAGATTGGATGCGGCTTTCGAGGCCGCCGCGGCGTCATACTCGATCTCGCCCTTGGCCATGCCGCCGAGAAGACCGATGTTGAACGCATAAAGCGTCATCTGCGACTGGCGCGCCTTGACCGCGCGCATGATGTTGGGGTCGACATGGCTTTCACCGATGGCGGTGCCGGCCACGACGCTGGCCAGGATCAGGCCGGACAATGCTGCGAAGGTTTTTTTCATTGGATAACTCCCGGTTGGTCACATTACGACTACGCTTTACTATAGCTTGCGGCCAACGGGTGCGAAGACCCATGCCGCGCAGGGGGCCTGTGCATCAGCGAACATTTGCTCACGTCTTCGTGATTTTAACGGCTCATTGCAGCGGCAGGCGCGGGCGCCGTGGCTGTGGCTCCATCGTCAGGAAATCGGGCCAACCGATGAAATGTTCGATTGCCGCGATCGACAGCGCGAAGATCAGGATGCCGGCCACCATGATGACCATCCGGGTCGAAGGCGGGTGGCGCGCCCATTTCGACATCCTAAGCATTTGTCTGAGGCCGATCATCGCGGCTCTCCTCCTTGCCGATGGTGCTTGTCGCCGCTGGAACCGCGGTCTGGCCGTCTCAAACCGCGTCGGTGAAGCGCACCTTGCCGATATAGGGCAGGTTGCGGTTGCGCTGGGCGAAGTCAATGCCATAGCCGACGACGAATTCATCCGGAATCTCGAAACCGGTCCAGTCGGCCTTCACATCGGCTTCGCGGCGTGACGGCTTGTCGAGCAGGGCGATGGTGCGCAGCTTGTGCGGGTGGCGGCTTTGCAGCAGGTGAATGACGTGATCGAGCGTGTAGCCGGTATCGACGATATCCTCGACCAAGAGCACGTCGCGGCCTTCGATCTGGCCGCGGATATCCTTGAGGATGCGGACCTCGCGGCTCGACTGCATTTCATTGCCATAGGAGGAGGCCTCGAGGAAATCGACTTCGACCGGCAGATCGAGCTCGCGCACCAGATCGGCGATAAACACGAACGAGCCGCGCAGCAGCCCCACCACCACCAGCTTGTCGGTGTCGGCGAACTCCTTGCGGATATCGCGCGCCAGTTCTTCGATTCGCGCGGCAATGGTCTTGGCCGAGATCATCGTGTCGATCACGTATGGGCGGTGTGGCATGATTTCCCCTTGAAAATTTGCAGTCAGCATACGACATGGGGCGTCCCTGTCACCTGCCAAACGGAGCGACATGCCGACCCACTCGGAAACCAGGCAGCTGCCCTACAGCGCCCGCCAGATGTACGATCTGGTGGCGGATGTCGCCGCCTATCCGGACTTCCTGCCGTGGTGCGCGGCGGCGCGGATCCGTTCGCTGACACCGATGGCGGATGGCGGCGAAGAGATGCTGGCCGACCTGGTGATCAGCTTCAAGGTGTTTCGCGAGCGCTTCGGCAGCCGGGTGCGGCTTTACCGCGACGATGCACGCATCGAGACCGAGTATCTCGACGGGCCGTTCAAATACATGCGCTCGAGCTGGCGGTTCCGCGATCTCGGAGAGGGCGCCTGCGAGGTGGATTTCCACGTCGATTTCGAGTTCCGCAACATCATCCTGCAAAAGGCGATCGGGCTGTTCTTCAACGAGGCGATGCAGCGTATCGTGCGGGCCTTCGAGGCGCGGGCGAAGGCGCTTCATGGCTGAGGCCCGCCGCGGGGGCGCTGCCCTGGCGCGCAGGTTGGAGTGGGGGCCAGCCCCCACACCCCCGGAGTATTT
>CBDUGF010000058.1:0-21527 GCA_965366835.1 uncultured Rhodobacterales bacterium | reverse complement strand
AAGCTCATGCGCGCGATGTCCCTGTCTTGGAAATCTCACCGGTGCCCAGGTAGGCCTCGATCACGGCGGGATGCGATTGCACTTCAGCGGCTGTGCCTGTGGCCAACTCCTTGCCATCCGACAGCGCCATGACACGCCCCGACACAGCAGAGACCAGCCCCATGTCATGCTCTACCATCATGACGGAGATGCCCATTTGGGTCTGGATGTCTTCGATCCAAAAGGCCATGTCCTGTGTTTCTTCGACCGACAATCCCGAGGCCGGTTCGTCCAACAGCAGCAACTTTGGCTCCGACGCCAGGGCACGGCCAAGTTCCACAACTTTGCGCACCCCGTAAGGCAGCCCGCCGATCATCTTGTCGCGGTAATGCTGCAGGTTCAGAAAGTCGATCACCTCTTCCACAGTCTCGCGGTGGCGCAGTTCCTCGCGGTATGCCTTGGGCGAGAACACGATGTTTGAAATCAAGCCCGTTTGCCGATGCCTGTGGCGCCCGACAAGCAGATTTTGCAGCACTGTTGCTTGCTCAAACAATTCGATATTCTGAAACGTGCGCGCGATGCCAAAGCCGGGCACCTGATCGGCGCTGTTCTTCAACAGATCATGGCCATCAAAGCGAATGCTGCCCTCAGCCGGATCGTAAAAGCGTGAGATCAGGTTGAAGATCGTCGATTTGCCTGCACCATTGGGACCGACCAGCGCGAATACTTCGCCCTCTTCAACCTTCAGCGACACATTGTCGACCGCCACCAACCCGCCAAATCGCAGGGTAACGTTTTCAATTTCAAGCAAACTCATTGGACACGATCCGTCTTGAGATAGGATTTCTGACGTTTGAACATGTCCTTGCGGTAGAACGGGAACAGTTCGAAATATGTGCGAATCTTGAGCCATCGGCCGTAAAGCCCCATCGGTTCAAACAGGATGAAACAGACCAGGATGAAGGCGAACAGCGCGCTTTCTAGTCCGGGCACGTTGATATTCACATCAAAAGTAGTGGCCAGAAACGTCCGCCCGTTTGCAATGGCGACGGGGATGATGCCGACTACAATCGCGCCAAAGAATGCGCCGTGAATGAAGCCCAAACCGCCGATTACAATCATCAACAGTAAGGTGATCGACATCACCAGATCGAACGTCTCGTTCGTCACGTAGCCTGCGGAATGGCCAAAGAGCGCGCCCGCCAATCCCGCTGCCGTGGCCGAAAGGAAGAATGACATCGCTTTGGTTTGCGTGAGGTTGATTCCCATGGCCCGCGCCGATATTTCGCTATCTCTTATGGCGGTAAAGCTGCGGCCCGTCGGGGTGCGTAAAAGGTTGCGGTAAAACCAAACCAGCAGAATCGCGACGAACAATACGAGATAGTAGAATTTATACGGCGTGGAGTATCGGTTGATTTCCACCCCGAAGATGTTGATATCCGGGACCGCTGCCCCTGCGATGCCGCCTGTCCACGGTTCTGCGATCACGACAAAGTCGCTGGTCAACATCGACATCGCCAATGTCGCCAAGGCGAGATAAACGCCATGCAGACGCAAAACCGGAAGTGCGATCATTGTTCCCAGCGCGCCAGCAACAAGCCCCGAGAGCGGAAACGCGACAATCCAAGGAACACCTGCCCCCAGCAAGTTGATGTTCAGATAACAGCCGAACGCCATAAACGTGGCGTGCCCAAGGCTGGGCAATCCGGTGTGACCAGTCAGCAGCATCAGGCCCATACCCGCGATCGCGAGGATCAAGATGCCAGTGATTTCACCAAGCAGGTAAGCATCCCCGATCGCCACGAAGTAAAGCGGCGTTGCGAGTACCAGCAAGAGAAGCAGCCCGTACCAGACCGCCTGTGCGCGGTGTTTGAACAGCGAAATATCTGCGTCGTAAGACGTTTTGAAAACAAAGCGCATCTTTACACCTTCTTTCGTTGTGTCTGTGAGAAGATGCCGCCGGGGCGGAAGATCAGAATGAGCAGCAAAATCGCATAAGGCGCAATCTGACTCACGCCCGGCGGACCATAGCGCGAGGCAAGCGGTTCGACCAAGCCGATGATCAAGCCTCCCAAAAGCGCGCCGGGGAGCGAGCCAAAGCCGCCAATTGCCGCCGCCGCAAAGGCCTTGATGCCGAGCAGACCGGTAGACGGATCAATCGCGCCCTTGGACGCAAAGAGGATGCCTGCAACTGCCGCGACCATGCCAGAAAGCCCCCAGACAAGGCTATGAATGCGCTTGACGGGGATGCCCATGTAATAGGCAGCCAGTTGGTTTTGGGATGCCGCTTGCATCGCCAGCCCGATCTGAGTGCGCGAGAAAAACAGATAGAATATCAATGTCAGGATGGCCGTCACCACGACGATCAGAACTTCATCAATGCCAAGCACCAACCCGCCTGACCGAATGTCCTGACCCGCAAAGGGCGTCTCCAGCGAGGTCGGCTCATGGCTCCAGGTGGCACCGGCGAAAAAGCGGATGATAAAGCCCATTGCGATAGTCAGGATGACAATAGATGTCTGCGATTGGCCAAACATGTGGCGCAAAATACCCCAGTTGAAGAGATATCCCAAAACCCCCATCAAAAGGATCGAAAGTGGCACAGCGAGCCAAAAGTTCAGGCCCAAGTATTCGTGATTTGTGAACCCGATACATATGAATGCGCCAAGCATCATGAAATCACCTTGGGCAAAGTTCACGGCTTCGGTGGCCTTGTAGATGAGCACGAAGCCCAAAGCGATCAATCCGTAAACACAGCCATTGGCAAGTCCACTGATTATGAGTTGAAGATTCTCCACGGTGCTCCTCCCAAAGACCATATCGAGCATGCTTGACAGTCAACTTAGCATGTCACAATGGTTCTTCTCGTTTGTTTCGTGACGTAAGGCAGCCATTTGCCGCGCAACATTGGCGTGAGGCTGTAGTGTTGTTATGTGCGCTGTTCGCTTTGCCCTAGCTGACTTGCACCCTTGCCTCGAAAAGAAAGGCCGCCAGCGCAGTCTCAAGCTCCGCTCTAGATGATTCACTGTCTTCGGAAAGGGACAGCGTGACGCGCAAGCCACGGGCACCGCCGGCGACAACATCGACGCGCGCATTGGCGATCCCCAGTTCGGTTTGCACCAAATCCGTAACCCTCCGTTTGGCTGCATCACAGCGCAGGCTCGGCTTGAAAATCTTGCCGACTGAGGTCAGGGGAATGGCATCTATGACCTGAATATGCTTCGGCCAAGCGGGCCGTTCGGCAATTGTGCCTTGCGCGTGGCGGTGCAGGTCTTCGATGCTCACGTCGGCACCGGGACGCAATTCGACATAGCAAACCGGAAGTTCGCCCGCATAGGCATCAGGCATACCAACGGCCGCGGCGAGGGCAACTGCCGGGTGTGACGTCATCGCGTTCTCTATCATGGCCGGGTCAATGTTATGGCCACTGCGGATGATGAGGTCTTTTGAACGGCCCGCGACGTAGATCCGGCCTTGGGCGTCCTTGTATCCCAAATCGCCGGAATTCAACCGGCCAGCATCGAAAACGCCGTGATTGTGTTTTGGGTCGCGGTAGCCGGGCGAAATGTGATCCCCTTGGATTGTTATCACGCCGATCTCGTCGGTGGCGCAAGGTTCACCCAAGCTTCCGTCTTCGTTCAAACGCAAAACCTCGACCCGGGTGTATGGCAGTGCCCATCCAACAGAGCCTGCCGAACCGGGGCCGGACAATGGATCAATGCTGACCAGTCCAGACGATTCCGTCATGCCGAGAATTTCGTGCAGGTTGCACCCGGTGACCGCCCTGAAGCGCGCGCCGACAGCAGGGGGCAACAGTGCCGCGCCCGTCAGGCCAGTGCGCACAGCGCCGATGTCGTTGTCGCCGACGGGCACTTGCAACACGGCACCAAGTGCCGTCGGAACGCCGCCAACCACGGTCACCTTGTGCTGTGCGACCAGACGCCAAAATCCTTCGACGATTGCAGGATTGCGCAACCCGCCGGGTGACATCACGACAAGCTCCACCCCGGCCATAAAGGCGCTTAGCCCCGCGACAATGGTGCCTGCAACATGAAACAGTGGAAGTGTTGCCGTCATTTTGTCGCTGGACGTGAATCCACACATGACCGCACCGCCAAACGCCGCGACAAGCTGGCTGCGGTGGGTGTGCGCGACGAGTTTTGGAACTCCGGTTGTGCCTCCAGTGTGAAAATAGGCGGCGATGTCGTCGCCACCGCGCGGTTCGCCAAAGATCAGGTGGTCATCCGGCTGCTCGGCCATCGCTGTGCTAAAATCAGTGACGCCATCTTCCGCCGGGATTTCCGGTGGTGAAACCCGGATCAGGATCAAGCCGGGGATCTGCGCACGCAATTCCAGTGCCTTTTGCCAGATATCCAATTGCGGATGCGGGCCCAAGGCAACCAGAATTTTCGCGCCAGAAGCCTTGATCAATTCGGCAATGCTTTCAGGTTGTAAAAGAAAATTGATTGGAACAGCGTAGCCCGCTGTTTCTGCGCCCCACAGCGTCACATAGGTTTCTATCAGGGAAGGCAGCATGTAGGCCACGCCCGGTGCGGGACCGCCCAGCGAGGAAAACACATTTGCCGCGCTGCGGATCATCTCAAGCAACTGGCCATAGCTGACCTGGCGCGGCCGTTCGTCTTCCGCTCCGGTCATTAGCATGGTGATCGCGGTGGAGGTTGGATACTGCGCCGCGCTGGCTTTGAACACGTCCAGAATGCTGCGTTCCGGCAAACGTTGATCAAGCGTCATCTCGGATTCAAATCGCTCAAGATCGTCGCGCGTTCGGATTGTTCCACTTTGCAAGTCAGCCATCGTTCCCTCCCCATCGCACCTTAATTGTTTGAGTCTGTTTGCCCATCCCGCAAACGACGCCGTGCGCTTGTTTTAGAATACTGCACCAGTGGTGCCTGCTGGACGAACTCAGGACGACCAGCGTTTGGGTGACCGAACCGACGCTTGCATCGCGCAGGTTCGATCTTGCCATTTAGGGACATCACATGGGTGCGCCATTCGGCGCTCCCCCCAGGTGAGCCCTCTTTCCGGTTGTCAGGATGCACCGACCTTGACAACCAGTTTGCCAAAGTTCCGCCCGACAAGCAGCCCGTTGAATGCTTCGGGCGCAGTCTCCAGCCCGTCGACCACCTGTTCGCGATACTTGATTTTTCCGGTCTCGATCCAACCCGTCATTTCCTTGGCAAATTGTGGATAGTGGTTGGGGAAACTGTCCCAGACGATGAACCCTTCAACCTTGACCTTCTTAACCAGGAAGGCACCCAGCATCGCACCCGAGCGGTCCGGTCCCTCAGGCATGCTGGTTGCGTTGTATTGCGACACCAATCCGCAAAGAGGAACACGTGCGAACGGGTTCAGAAGCGGCAATACAGCTGCAAATACGGCACCGCCTACGTTTTCAAAATAAACATCGATGCCATCGGGACAGGCCGCGGCAAGCTGCGCCTCAAAATCCGGTGCATTGCGATCAATACAGGCATCAAAGCCCAGCTCGTTCACCGCATAGGCGCATTTCTCGGCCCCTCCGGCAACACCGACTGCCCTGCATCCCTTGATCTTGGCGATCTGGCCCACGGTTGCCCCGACCGGGCCGGTTGCAGCAGCAGTCACCACCGTTTCACCTGCCTTCGGCGCACCGATTTCAAGCAGGCCACAATAGGCCGTAAGACCGGGCATGCCCATGATGCCAAGCGCCCAGGACGGGTGCGTGGGGTCCGTTCCCATGTTGGTCACGCCAACCCCGTCTGAGACAGCGTAATCCTGCCAGCCATTGAAGCTGAGGACCCAATCGCCTTCGGCAAACCCTTCGACGTCCGAGGTGACGACCCGCGCGACGGTTCCACCAACCATCGGCGCGCCAATGGCCACTGGCTCTGCATAGGATTTGGAGTCGTTCATCCGGCCGCGCATGTAGGGATCAAGCGACAGATACTCGGTGCGCAGCAACATTTCGCCCGCGCCGGCGACAGGCACGTCCGATGTTTCAAGACGCAGTGTTTCCGCATTTGGCGCGCCAACAGGGCGCTCAGCAAGTACGATCTGGCGGTTTGTTTCAGTGCTTTGTGTCATGGAATTCTCTTTTCAGGATGAATGATTGAGATGTAGGCGGACATCGACGTTGCCATGCAAAGCGTTGGAGTAAGGACAAACATTGTGCGCAGCGGTCAGTAGGGATCGTGCCTCAGGTTCAGAAAGGCCCGCGATGTTTGCGTAAAGATCAACGTCAAGACCAAAGCCGCCGCTTTCAAGTTGCGCAAGACCTACTTCAACTGTTGTGGAACACGTGGATGGCGTGAGTTTCATGCGTTGCGCCACCATCAGCATCGCATTGTCAAAACACGCACTATACCCCAGCGCAAAAAGCTGCTCGGGGTTTACGCCCTCTTTCTTGCTGCCGGGGGGCACTGTGCTGACTTCAAAGCTGCCGTCATCGAGTTTGCTGACGCCGGAACGCCCACCAGTCGCCGTGGCGCTGGTTTTGTATAAGACTTTCAAGGTTTTTCCTTTGGGTCTTGGGAAGGTGGAGGCAACAAAAGCTCGGTTGTTTCCAGAGCATTCAGGAAAGGGGCACGCAAGTTCGAGTCGCGCGCGGATAGCCCAAACCTGTTTGGGAAGCGGCGGTCGTTTCTGCCCGATGATCCGCCCCTTGTTCCAGGCTTTGCGCTTTTGGGGTGACTGCGGGAAGTTGGACTCTCGGCATGATATGCCCTCCAATCCTCCCTCGATACCAAGACATCAGCGCTGTGCTGACGCCGAGAGCATAGCATCGAGTTGAATGGCCGTTGTCCGAAGGCACTAGAACGCATTATCTCTGCAAGTGCATTAGGCCGCGATGAGCCCGAAGCGGAAATCGAATCCTTGATCGTAGATGTTGCGAGAGCGAGCGGTGGCACTTGGCCCATTATCGAAATTGCTATCTATCGAACCGGATTTCGGTCACTTTTGCTGAAACTGCAACCAATCTGAGGAGGGCGGACCCGTGCGCCGCGAAGAACTGACAGAGCGTTTCCGTGCGATGCATGTTCCGGGCAAGCCGATTGTGATGCCGAACCCTTGGGACATAGGCTCGGCGAAGGTCATGGCGCGGCTGGGTGCAAAGGCGCTTGCGACGACCTCATCCGGCCATGGGTTCACGCTGGGTCTGAGCGATGGCGGACAGATTGCGCGCGAGGTCGCCCTGCAGCACGCTGCCGATATCTGCGCTGCGGTGGATGTGCCTGTGAACGGTGATTTCGAGAATGGATTTGGTGACAGTCCCGAAGTGGTGGCCGAAACTGTACGATTGGCGGCGGAGGCCGGTCTTGCCGGTGTGTCGGTTGAAGATACTGCAGTCCCAACGGCAGATTCCTATCCGTTTGATCTGGCTCTGGCGCGAATAGAGGCAGCGGTTGCAGCAGCCCGATCTGCAGGTATCGTGCTGACAGCCCGCGCTGATGGCTGGCTCTTGCGCAATTATGAACAGGCCGAGGCTCTGCGACGCTGCGAAGCCTTCGCAGAGGCAGGTGCCGACGTGCTCTATGCGCCACTTGTCGATACCGAAACGACCCGCGCTCTGGCTGCCACCGGGGTTCCGATCAACATTCTTGCCGCAGGCGACATGCGTGATCTGACAGCCGAGCAAATGGGAGCGCTTGGCGCCGCCCGGATTTCAATCGGGGGCGGGCTTGCTCGTGTCACACAGAAGGTCATTGTCGATGGCACCCGCGCGATGTTGACGCAGGGCGATTTCACCATCCTCAAACGCGCGGCCAACGCCGCGGAAATCGACGCGTTATTGAACACGTGAGCCAAGAGTTGACAAACGTCACCTCTGTCCGCATCCTTCAATTGGGGCTTACGTTCTCGCTGCGACCAGCATGAATGGCCGGTATCTCCGCCGCATAACGGCGGACTCGATTATGCACGTGCCGCATTCTCTGCGCTGCGAGCGCGCGCAGCGAGAAACTCGAACTCACACGTTGGGCTCGAACCGGACCTTCGCCCCCTCAAACCTCCCGTCAAAACCACAGCTTGACGCCATTCTGATCATCGCCCGTGAGGCCGGGCGCGAAATGGTGCGGCTTGGCGAAACGCATCCCCATTGACGAAACGGGGCAGACGGGCGATGAACGATCCGCCCCCGATGCCTAGCAGCGACAGTGACTTTCCCGGGGGCCGCGCCGCGCAAGACTCCAACCCCAACCGGAGACTGACATGACCAAACCCGCCCCGATCACCCGCGCTAATTGCGCCCGGCGCGACGAGACCGATCCGCTTGCCCCGATACGCGAGCGGTTCGAGCTGCCCGAGGGGGTTATCTATCTCGATGGCAATTCGCTGGGGGCGTTGCCGCGCGGCGTGAGCGCGCGGCTGCAAACCGCGGTGGTCGAGGAATGGGGCAGGGAGCTGATCCGGGCCTGGAACGTGACCGACTGGTACCATGCGCCGCAGCGCGCCGGGGCGGCGATCGCAAGGCTGATCGGGGCGGCGAGCGACGAGGTGATCGTGTGCGATTCCACCTCGGTCAACCTGTTCAAGGTGCTGATTTCGGCGCTGCGGCTGCGCCCGGAGCGCAAGGTGATCGTCTCGGAGCGCGGCAATTTCCCCACCGATGTCTATATCAATGCCGAGGCGGCGGACCTGATGGGCTATGAGCTGCGCTGTGTCGAACCGAGCGAGGTCGACGCGGCGATTGCCGAGGCGGGCGAGGCGCTGGCGCTGGTCCAGCTCACCCATGTGCATTACAAGTCCGGCCGGGTCTATGACATGGCGGCGATCACCGCGCAGGCGCAGGCGCTGGGCGGCATGGTGATCTGGGATCTGGCACATAGTGCGGGGGCGCTGCCGGTCGATCTCAATGGCTGCAACGCCGATTTCGCGGTCGGCTGCGGCTATAAATATCTCAATGGCGGGCCGGGCGCGCCGGCTTATGTGTTTGTCGCCAGACGCCATATCGGCGATGTGCGCCAGCCGCTGCCGGGCTGGCATGGCCATGCGCAACCGTTTGAGTTCGCGCAAGATTACGCGCCGCATCCGGGGATCGAGCGGATGCTGACCGGCACCGCGCCGCAACTGTCGCTGATCGCGCTGGAGGCGGCGCTGAAGGTGTTCGAGAATGTCGACATGGGCGCACTGCGGGCGAAGAACCAGGCGCTGGGCGATCTCTTCATCGCGCTGGTCGATCAGGAGCTTTCCGGCATGGGATTCGAGATCGCCAGCCCGCGCGATTGCGAGCAGCGCGGCAGCCAGGTCTCGCTGACGCATGGCGAGGGCTATGCCATCATGCAGGCGCTGATCGCGCGCCATGTGATCGGCGATTTCCGCGCGCCGGACATCCTGCGCTTTGGTTTTGCCGCGCCCTATGTCGGCTATTGCGACATCTGGGATGCGATTGCCGCGCTCAGGGAGATCATGCGGAGCGGCGAATGGGACAGGCCGGAGTTCAGGACCCGCCATGCTGTGACCTGAGCCGCGCCTGCGGCGGCGCATTCGGGGGCGCGGCTCTTGCGAGCGCGCCCCCGTTGGGCCTGGCCCTTGGTCAGTCGGCCGGCCTGGCGTTCAGATAGCTGGCGATCTCGCCGCTGGTGCGCGCGGGTTTGGTCGCGGCAGGCGCGGGCAGAAGATCGTGGGCCGCCATCTCCTTTTCGATTTCGCCATAGCGGTCCATCCAGCCTTCGGGCAGCTCATGCGCGATGCCCTGGTGGCAATCGATGCAGGTCTTGCCCTCGTCGAGCGCCTTCTGGTGGTTGTCGGCGGCGCGGGTCTGCTGCTGGGTGAAGTCCATGAAGTCGAAGTTGTGACAGTTGCGGCATTCGCGGCTGTCGGTTTCCTTCATCGCGGTCCAGACCCGCCCGGCGAGATAGAGGCGATGCTCCTCGAACTTCTCGGGGGTGTCGATCACCCCGGTGATGAAATGGCCATAGAGCTCCTGGCTGGCCTTGATCTTGCGCACCATCTTGGGGCCCCATTCCTTGGGCACATGGCAGTCCGGGCAGGTGGCGCGCACGCCCGAGCCGTTGTTCTGGTGCACGGTGCCTTCATACTCGGCATAGACGTTGTCGCGCATCTCGTGGCACGAGATGCAGAACTTCTCGGTGTTGGTGACTTCGAGCGCCCAGTTGAAGCCGCCCCAGAAGACCACCCCGACGATGAAGCCGACGATCAGCAGAAAGCCCAGCGAGGCGGCCGCGGCAGGGGTCCACAAGGCGCGCCATAGGCGGCGGAAGAACCCGGGATTCGATGCAGACATTTCGGTATTCCTTTCCCTCGTTCCGCCGCTCAATTCGACGCTTCAAACGTGTTGTCGATCAGCGCCGGCGCATCGGCCTGCGGCACATGGCACTGGCTGCAGAACCAGCGGGTGCCCGCGACCGTGTCGAGCTGATTGCCGTCGCGGTCGAGGTAGTGGGTCATCGACAGGGTCGGCGCGCGGCGCTCGCCGGCGACGGTCCAGTCATGGCAGCTCAGGCAGCGGTTGGCCTTGAGATCGACCTGATACTGGTCGACCGCATGCGGGATCAGCGGCGGCTGCTGGCGGTAATTGCGCGGGAAGCGCTTTTCGTCCTGGCCGTAGTTGCGCGTCACCGGAACCGGATCGTCGACAGTGGCTCCGCGCAGGGTCTGAACCGAGCTTTGGGCAAAGGCCGCCCCGGCGAGGAGGGCCGAGCCGACAAGGGCGCTGATGATGAATTTTTTCATGGGGGGTCTCCCGTTTCTTTGACTCAGGCCGCGCGACTGGCCCTGGATGGTTGTTTGGTTGAGGCGGGACGCTCCGCGCGGGCGGGCGCGGGCGTGGTGTCGAAGGCGGTGGTATAGCGGAACACTTGCGGCGCGCAGACGTCGATGCAGCGGCCGCAATTGGTGCAGTCCAGGCTGGTGATGATCGGGGTGTCGTCATCGGCGCCGCGCAGGGCGGGGGTGATGACGTGCATTTCGGGGCAGACGGCGAAGCAATCCATGCAATCGTCGCAGGCGGCGCGCTCGGCGGCGCTGACCCGCAGCACCGGGCGGCTGCCCATCAGACCATAGAACGCCCCCACCGGGCAGAGATGGCCGCACCAGCCGCGTCGCGACACGAACAGATCGAACAGGAACACCGCCAGCACGAACGCCCAGGCGAAGCCCATGCCGAAGATCAGGCCGCGGTGCAGCATGCTGATCGGGTTGACCAGTTCCCAGGCGATGGTGCCTGTGGCCAGCGACACCGCCAGCACCATGGCGAGCACCCAGTAGCGGGTGCCCCGCTTGGGCTGCCAGCCCTTGGCGAGATCGAGCCTGTCATGCAGCCAGTGGGCGCCATCGGTGACCGGATTGATCGGGCAGACCCAGGAGCAATAGACCCGCCCGCCGATCAGCGCATAGGCGACGGCGACAATCACAGCGCCGAGGATGGCGGTGGTTTCGGGCCAGTGCTGCGCAACCAGCATTTGCAGCAGGATGAACGGATCGGTGAGCGGCAGCACATCAAAAGTCAGCGAGCCGGACAGGTTGCCCTTGACCCACCAGATGCCGAACCACGGCCCGAGCAGGAAGAGCCCGAGGAAGAAGAGCTGCGAGGCGCGCCGCAACAGCAGGTATTTATGCGCCCTGAGCCAGCCCTTGTCGCGGATCGCTTCCTGGCCGACGGGAAGCCTGGTCTTGTCGCTCATTGGCCTGCCCCCCCGGTGCCGGGCAGCTTGAAGGTCGGGGTGAAGCCGCCCTCCATGCTGGGATCGGGAATGCCTTCGGCGCCGGGCAGATAGCCGCCGGGGGCGACGAGATTGTCGGTGCCGGGGCCGGGCAGGCGGTCGGGCAGGTCGATCAACTCGTCGACCAGCGGATTGCGGTCTTCCCAGCCGAGTTTGTAGTGCTCGGCCGATTGCGCCATGGCGATGCGGCGCGGCAGCACCTTGATCGCCGATTCCTCGGGCAGGACGCAGGATTTCTCGCATTTGCCGCAGCCGGTGCAGGCATCGGAATGCACCACAGGCATGAAGATGGCATGGTGGCCCGAGCGCTGGTTGTGGCTGCGCTCGAGCGTGATCGCCTTGTCGATCACCGGGCAGACCCGGTAGCACACGTCGCAGCGCAAGCCGAGCGCGTTGAGGCAATGTTCCTCGTCGATCAGCACGGCGACGCCCATGTCGGCATCGTCGATATTGGTCAGCGAATGGTCGAGCGCGCCGGTGGGGCAGGCGACCACGCAGGGAATGTCGTCGCACATCTCGCAGGGGATGTCGCGGGCAGTGAAATAGGGGGTGCCTGTGGCCGGGCCGTCGGCGCCCAGTTCGGCCAGTTTCAGCGTGTCATAGGGGCAATCGCGCACACAGAGGCCGCAGCGGATGCAGGCGGCGAGGAAATCCTCCTCGGGCAGCGCGCCGGGCGGGCGGATCGCACGCGCCGGAAGGGCGCGCGCATCGGTTGCCAGCTTGGAAAGGGCCAGGCCCGCCACCGCGCAACCCGCTGCCGCCCGGGCCGCGTCCTGAAGGAAGCGGCGCCGGGATGTGGCTTTGGGTTTCTTGGTTTTTTCGGCGGGCATGGCTTTGTTTTCGGTTCGTGAGTGGTTTCAGGTCAGGCGCGCTGCACTTTGCAGGCGCATTTCTTGAAGTCGGTTTCCTTGGAAATCGGGCAGGTCGCATCGAGCGTCAGCTTGTTGGTGAGCTGGCCCTCGTCGAACCAGGGCATGAACACCACGCCGCGCGGCATCTTGTTGCGCCCGCGGGTCTCGACCCGGCTCAGAACCGAGCCGCGACGGGTGGAAACCTCGATCTCCTGACCCCGGCGCAGGCCGCGATCGCTGGCGTCGTCGGGATGCATGAACACCACCGCCGAGGGGAACGAGCGGTGCAGCTCGGGCACCCGGCGGGTCATCGAGCCGGAGTGCCAGTGTTCGAGCACCCGACCGGTGACGAACCACAGGTCGTATTCGGCATCCGGGACTTCGGCGGCAGGCTCGTAGGGCGCGAAGATGATGTTGGCCTTGCCATCGGGCTTGCCGTAGAACTTCACGCCTTCGCCTTCCTTCACGTAGGGGTCATAGCCTTCGCGGAAGCGATAGAGTGTCTCCTTGCCATCGACCACCGGCCAGCGCAGGCCGCGGGCCTTGTGATAGACATCGAAATCGGCGAGGTCATGGGCATGGCCGCGCCCGAAGGCGGCATATTCCTCGAACAGGCCCTTCTGCACGTAATAGCCGAAATCGGTGCTTTCGTGGTTGTTGAAGCCTTCGGCGACTTCGCTGACCGGGAACTTGTCGATCACGCCATTGGCGAAGATCACCTCGTAGAGGGTCTTGCCGCGCAGCTCGGGCTTCTTGTCGAGCAGCTCTGCCGGCCAGACTTCCTCGGTCTTGAAGCGTTTGGAGAACTCCATGACCTGCCAGACATCCGATTTGGACTCGCCCGGCGCGCTGACCTGCTCGCGCCAGAACTGGGTGCGGCGCTCGGCGTTGCCATAGGCGCCTTCCTTCTCGACCCACATCGCGGTGGGCAGAATGAGGTCGGCGGCCAGGGCCGTGACGGTGGGGTAGGGATCGGACACCGTGATGAAGTTTTCCGGATTGCGATAGCCGGGCAGCCCTTCCTCGTTCATGTTGGGCGCGGCTTGCAGGTTGTTGGTGCATTGCACCCAGTGGCAATTGAGCACGCCGTCCTTCAGCATGCGGTGTTGCAGCACGGCGTGGAAACCCGGCTTGTCGGGGATGGTGCCTTCGGGGATGCCCCAGGCGGTTTCGCAGATTTCACGGTGCTTCTCGTTCATCACCACCATGTCGGCGGGCAGACGGTGGGCAAAGGTGCCGACCTCGCGGGCGGTGCCGCAGGCCGAAGGCTGACCGGTGAGCGAGAACGGCGAGTTGCCCGGCTCGGAGATCTTGCCGACCAGCAGGTGGACGTTGTACATCAGCGAGTTGACCCAGGAACCGCGGGTGTGCTGGTTGAAGCCCATGGTCCAGAGCGACATCACCTTGCGGTTCGGATCGGCATATTGCTGGGCCAGGCGCTCGAGCTTGGCGGCGGGCACGCCCGACAGTTCGGCGGTGTATTCGAGCGTGTATTTCGACACCGCTTCGGCATATTCCTCGAAGGTCATCGGCTCGAGCTTGCCGGAGTTGGCGTTGGCGGCGGCCTCTTGCAAAGGATGGTTGTCGCGCAGGCCATAGCCGATATCGGTGGCGGTCTTGGTGATGTTGACGTTCCTGGCGACGAACTCCTCGTTCACGTAGCCGTTCGTGATGATGTAGTTGGCGATGTAGTTGAGGATCGCCAGATCGGTCTGCGGCACGAAGATCATGCCGTTGTCGGCCAGCTCGAAACTGCGATGTTCGAAGGTCGAGAGCACATGGACTTCGCAGCCCGGCTTGGTCAGGCGGGTATCGGTGAGGCGCGACCACAGGATCGGGTGCATCTCGGCCATGTTGGAGCCCCAGAGCACGAAGGTGTCGGCATGTTCGAGATCGTCATAGCAGCCCATCGGCTCGTCGATGCCGAAGGTGCGGATGAAGCTGGCCACGGCGGAGGCCATGCAGTGGCGCGCGTTGGGGTCGATGTTGTTGGAGCGGAAGCCCGCCTTCATCAGCTTGGCGGCGGCATAGCCTTCCCAGACCGTCCACTGGCCGGAGCCGAACATCGACACCGAGGTCGGGCCCTTCTTGGCGATCGCGTCTTTCCATTTCTGGGCCATCACGTCGAAGGCTTCGTCCCAGGAGACCGGCTCGAATTCGCCGTTCTTGTCGAACACGCCGTTTGACTTGCGCAGCAGCGGCGTGGTCAGCCGGTCGGCGCCATACATGATCTTCGACAGGAAATAGCCCTTGATGCAGTTCAGGCCGCGGTTCACCGGGGCTTCGGGATCGCCCTGGGTGGCCACCACACGGCCATCCTTGACGCCGACAAGCACCGAGCAGCCGGTGCCGCAGAACCGGCAGGCGGCCTTGTCCCAGCGGATATCGGGGGCCTTGATCTGGGCGCTGGCGCCGTTGGGCAGGGTGATGCCGGCCGCAGAAGCGGTGGCGGCGGCGGCGCTGGCCTTGAGAAAGGCGCGGCGGGATGAGGACACGGTCATGTTTTTTATCTCCCGGGGGTCAGTGTTTCGTGAGCGAAGCGGGCTCGTCCAAGTCGTCGTCGAGCTCTTCGAAATGGTGATAGGTCAGCGTGACGGTGATCACGCCGGGAATCTGGTGCATATCCATGATCTGGTCGGAGGCGCGCCTGTCGGGCGTATCCTCGACCGTGATCACGATCCGGCCGTTTTCATGGCCATGAACTTCGCCGCCTTCCGTTGCCTCGATCGCGGCGATCACGTCGCCGGTCTTGTCGGGCATGGTCTGGACAAGGCAGCCGCAGATATTCAGCATGGGCGTGTCTCCGTTGAATGGGTGGTCTGGTGCAGGGCGAGCGCCGAGACCGGGCAGGGCGCGATGCAGGCGCCGCAACCGGTGCAGGCGTCGGGGTCGATCAGGGGGTGGGCGCGGCCCTTCGGCAAAAGCTGAAAGCGGATGGCGCGGGGCTCGCAATGATCCTCGCAGGTCCGGCATTGCACGGCGTTGAGCGAGAGGCAGTTGGGCGCGACAACGGCCTGCCATGGCCATGGCCTGTCGGCGAGCAGGGCGCCGTCTTCGCAGGCGGCGATGCATTTCCCGCAGAAGGTGCAGCCGGTGGTCGAGAAGCTGAGCACCGGATAACCGGCGGCGTCGCGTTTGATGATCTTTTCGGGGCAGGCCCGGGCACAATCGCCGCATTGGGTGCAGGCTTCGGCAAAGGCGATATCACCGAGAGCGCCGGGGGGTCGGGGCGCCTCTGCGCTGTCGACCGCACCTCGCAAGAACGCGCGTCTTGATGCCAGTTTCGTCACGGAACAATGGCCTGGTAAGTGTTTTCAGGGCCGAAGAATCTCGGACCCGACATCGACATATCGGAAACCTCGCCCGCGGGGATTGACTTAGATCAAAGGCGGCGTCGGATTGTCGCAACGGGAGGGCTGGTTTTTTCGCACCTGTGGCCTATGTGACAGTGTTGGGCCGCGCGGCGCCGGGTTTGCCGGCCCTGTCGCAACCTGCGCGATGGATGGTCAAGCGCGTGCGAATCCTTGTATGTTTGACGCCATGACAGCCGGGTTTTCCGATCACTTCCCGCCACGCAGGGGGCGCACGCACGAGGCCTATGGCCCCGGGGCGGCGGGCTTTGCCTTTGCGCTCGGTGGCCAGTTGGGTGGCACGGTGCTGTGGATCGCCGAGGCCTGGCAGGGCGACGGGATCAATCCGGTGGGGTTCAGCCGCTATCTCGATCCGGCAAGTCTGCTGCTGGCTCGGGCGGGCGATCCGCTGGAAGCGCTGGCGGTGGCCGAGGAGGCGCTGCGCTCGGGCGCTGTGGCGCTGGTGGTGCTGGAGGTGAGCAAGCCCCTGGGCCTGACGGCCGGGCGGCGGCTGCAACTGGCGGCCGAGGCGGGGAAATCGACCGGGCTGTGCCTCATTCCCGAGGGCATGGGCAGCAACGCGGCGCAGACGCGGTGGCACTGTGCGCCGGTTTTCGACGCGGCAGAGGCAGGGGGGGACTCGACTCTGCAACGCTGGGAGATTAAAAAGAACAAATCGGGAACATTGGGCTCTTGGGATGTGCGCTGGGATGCTGAGGCGCGTCGTATCATTGTGGTTTCCAAGGCTGGCGAGCGACCGGGCCTTGCGGGCAAGGCCGGTTGACGGGGCGTTTGCGCTGACTCACATGCAGGCCAATGCCAGCCGGATTTATTGCCTCAACCGGCAGGCGGTGGCGCAGGGGCTGCATCGCGGCATGTCTTACTCCGATGCGCGCGCCTTTTGCCGCGACCTGCAAAGCCGCCCGGCGGATCCCCTGGGCGATGCGGGCTTCCTGCGGATGCTGGCGCGCTGGGCCGGGCGCTATTGCCCCTGGGTCGGGCTGGAGGGCGAAGACGGGCTGGTGCTGAACGTCACCGGGGCGACGCATCTGTGGGGCTCGGAGGCGGCGATGCTGGGCGATATCGAGGCGCGGCTGGCACGGGCGGGGCTGGAGGTGCGGATCGGGCTGGCCGATACCCGCGGCGCGGCCTGGGCGCTGGCGCATTACGGCGATGAGGGCGCGCGCGTGGCGGCGCCGGGCCGGATGCTGGAGCGGATCGGGGCGCTGCCGGTGGCGGCGCTGCGGCTGGAGGACAAGGCCAACGTGGCGCTGCAACGGCTGGGGGTGCGCAGCGTGGCCGACCTTTGTGCGCTGCCGCGCGCGGCGGTGGCGCGCCGGTTCGGGCGCGAGGTGCTGATGCGGCTCGACCAGGCGCTGGGCGATCAGCCCGAACAGATCTCGCCCTTGGCCGAGCTGCCGCATTATGGCGTGCGGATGACCCTGCCCGAGCCGATCGGGCTGAGCCGCGATGTGCTGGCCGGGGCCGAGCGGCTGCTGGAGCGTTTGTGCGACAAGCTGAAGGATCAGGAGATGGGCGCGCGGGTATTGTGCCTGACCCTGCAGCGCGTGGATCAGGACAGCCAACAGGTCGAATTGCGGCTGGCGCGACCGTTGCGCGATGCGGCGCGCATCCTGCCGCTGTTCGAGCGCGGGGTCGAGCAGGTCGAGGCCGGGTTCGGCATTGACCTGATCCGGCTCGAGGCAACGCAGGTCGAGCCGCTGGCGGTGAAGCAGCTGAGCCATGTGTCGCGCGGCGACAAGGATGTGCTCGACGATCTGATCAGCCGTCTGGGCACGCGCATCGGGCTGGAGAATATCCAGCGCTTCCTGCCCGCCGACAGCCATATTCCCGAGCGCAGCTTCATGGTCGCTCCGGCGGCCTATTCCAGCCCCGAGGGCGCATGGGTAATGCTGCGCCCGCGCCCGGTGCGGCTGTTTCAGCCCGAGCCGATTGCCGGCAATGGCCCGCGCCCGCCGCAGCGGTTTCGCTGGCGGCGGATGGCGCTGAGCACGGGGCGCGCGACCGGGCCGGAGCGGATCGCGCCGGAATGGTGGCTGGAGGATGAAAGCTGGCGCACGGGGCTGCGCGATTACTGGCAGGTGGAGACGCGCGAGGGGCGGCGGCTCTGGCTCTATCATACGCCGCAGAATCCCGGCTGGTTCGTGCAGGGGGAATTCGCATGACCCATGTCGATGCGCCGCCGACGGAGCCCGGCGTGCCGCGCCACCGCAGCGCGCTCGACCCGCGCGGCCCGGCCTATGGCGAACTCTGCGTGACCTCGAATTTCACCTTCCTCACCGGGGCGTCGCATCCCGAGGAACTGGTCACCCGCGCCGCCGAGCTGGGGCTGGAAGCCATCGCCATCACCGACCGCAATTCGCTGGCCGGGGTGGTGCGGGCCTATGCGGCGCTGAAGGAGTTGAAGCGCGAGGCCGAGGAAGCGGTGCCGATCCGCTCGCAGCGCGAGATCGATGCCAGCTCGCGCCAGGATACCGGCGCGCATCGCCCGATTGCCCGGCCCGCGGCGGCGACAGCGGCGCTGCCGCGGCTGATCGTCGGCTGCCGCCTGGTGCTGCGCGACAGCGCGGTGCATTGGATCGCCCTGCCGCGGGACCGCGCCGCTTATGGGCGGCTCACGCGGCTTTTGACGCTGGGCAAGCGGCGGGCCGAAAAGGGCGAGTGTCACCTCGATCTCAAGGATCTGCTGGAGGGCGGCGCCGGATGCATGCTGATCGCGCTGCCGCAGGGGGCGCTGGGCAAGGCGGCGCGCGATATCGCGGCGGTGCGGCGGCGCTTTCCCGGGCGGGTCTTCCTGGGCGCGGCGCCGCGCTATAATGGCAGCGATCAGGCCTATTTCGCAGCCTGTGCGCGGCTGGCGCAGAAGACCAGCGCGCCGATGGTGGCGGTGGGCGATGTGCTGATGCATGCCGGTGCGCGCCGCCAGCTGGCCGATGTGCTGACCTGCATGCGCGAACATATCACCATCGACCGGATCGGCACCCGCGCCCTGGCCAATGCCGAACGGCGGCTGAAGGGCGGGGCCGACATGGCGCGGCTCTATCGCAATCACCCCGCCGCGCTGCGCCGCACGGTGGAGATCGCGGTGCAATGCGGCTTCTGCCTGAGCGAGCTGAGCTATGAATATCCCGACGAGATCAGCGATGGCGAGGCGCCGCAGGAACGGCTGCAACGGCTGGTCGAGGCGGGCATCAAGCGGTGCTATCCCGAAGGCGCCCCCGCGCGGGTGCATGAGCTGGCGCGCAAGGAACTGGGCATGGTCGAGAAGCTCGATTTCCCGGCCTATTTCCTGACCGTGCATGACATCGTGCAGTTTGCCCGCTCGGAAGGCATCTTGTGCCAGGGGCGCGGCTCGGCGGCCAATTCGATCCTGTGCTACCTGCTTGGAATCACGGATGTTTCCCCCGAAACCATCACCATGGTGTTCGAGCGTTTTGTCTCGGAGCATCGCGGCGAGCCGCCGGATATCGATGTCGATTTCGAGCATGAACGCCGCGAGGAGGTGATCCAGCATATCTATGCCAAATATGGCCGCCACCGGGCGGGCCTCTGCGCCACGGTGATCCATTTCCGCTCGCGCGCGGCGATCCGCGAGGTCGGCAAGGTGATGGGGCTGAGCCAGGATGTAACGGCGAACCTTTCGGGCCAGATCTGGGGCCAGTCGAACCGCGGCGCCGACCCGGAGCGGATCCGGGAGCTGGGACTCGACCTGGGCGACCGGCGGCTGGCCCAGACGATCCGGCTGATCGGCGAGATCATCGGCTTTCCGCGCCATCTTTCCCAGCATGTCGGCGGGTTCATCATCACCAAGGGGCGGCTCGACGAGCTGTGCCCGATCGAGAACGCGGCGATGGAGGACCGCACCGTGATCGAATGGGACAAGGACGATATCGACGCCCTGGGCATTCTCAAGGTCGATATCCTGGGCCTCGGGATGCTGAGCTGTATCCGCAAGGCGTTTGATCTGTTGGAGGAGCACGAGGGCGAACGGCTGAGCATCGCCACGGTGCCGCAGGGCGATGGCGCGACCTATGACATGCTGTGCGTCGCCGATGCGGTGGGGGTGTTCCAGGTCGAAAGCCGGGCACAGATGAATTTCCTGCCGCGGATGCGGCCGCGCAAGTTCTATGACCTGGTGATCGAGGTGGCCATCGTGCGCCCGGGGCCGATCCAGGGCGGCATGGTGCATCCCTATATCAACCGCCGCCAGGGCAAGGAGGCGGTGTCGTTTCCCTCGCCCGCGCTGGAGGAGGTGCTGGGCAAGACGCTGGGCGTGCCGCTGTTTCAGGAACAGGCGATGCAGATCGCGGTGGTCGCCGCCGGGTTCTCCCCGGAAGAGGCCGACCGGCTGCGCCGCTCGCTGGCCACGTTCCGGCGCATGGGCACGATCAGCACCTTCCGCGTCCGTTTTCTCAACGGCATGCTCGAGCGCGGCTATGACCTGGGCTTTGCCGAAAGCTGTTTCTCGCAGATCGAGGGCTTTGGCGAATACGGCTTTCCCGAAAGCCACGCGGCGGCCTTTGCCATGCTGGCCTATGTCTCGGCCTGGCTGAAATGCCATCATCCGGCGGTGTTTGCCTGCGCGCTGCTGAATTCCCAGCCGATGGGGTTTTACGCCCCGGCCCAGATCGTGCGCGATGTGCGCGAGCATGATGTCGAGCTGCGGCCCATCTGCGTCAACCATTCGACATGGGACAACCGGCTGGAGCGGCGCGCCGATGGCGCGCTGGCGCTGCGTCTGGGCTTCCGCCAGATCAAGGGGTTCCGCGAGGAGGATGCCGGCTGGATCGTGGCGGCGCGCGGCAATGGCTATCCCGACCCGGAGGCGCTGTGGCTGCGCGCCGGGCTGGCGCCCGCGGCGCTGGAGCGGCTGGCCGAGGCGGATGCCTTTGTCGATATGGGGCTCAGCCGGCGCGATGCGCTGTGGCAGGTGAAGGCGATCCAGGGGCAGATGCCGTTGCCGCTGTTCAACGATCCGATCGGGGGCGAGGGCATCGCCGAGCCTGCCGTGACCCTGCCGGCGATGCATCTGGGCGAGGAGGTGGTGGAGGATTACGTCTCGAGGCGCCTGACGCTCAGGGCGCATCCGATGGAGCTTTTGCGCCCCGGCCTGCCCGGGCTGACGCCGCATGCCAAGCTGCCCGGCGCGCCGCTGGGGCGGGTGACAGTCTGTGGCCTGGTGATCACCCGGCAGCGCCCTGGTACTGCCTCGGGGGTGATCTTCCTGACGCTGGAGGATGAGACCGGCGTGTCCAACATCGTGGTCTGGCCCAAGCTTTACGAACGCTACAGGCGCGCGGTGATGGGCGGGCGGCTCTTGCGTGTCACGGGCTATCTGCAGAAGGAAGGCATTGTCGTGCACCTGATCGCGGAGAAGGTCGAGGACATGTCGCACCGCCTGGCCGAGCTGGGCCATCCCATGGATGAGGCCGTGGGCGTGACCCGGGCAGAGGCCGACGACGCGCCGCGCCCGGCAAAACCCACCCGCAGCGCCAGGCACCCGCGCGAACAGGCCAAGACGCTGTTCCCGAGCCGGGATTTTCATTGAAGGCGCGGGGGCGGGGAGCGGGATGTCAAAGGGCGGTTTTGCGCCCGAAGCATGCGTAATTGGGCTGGCCCTGAACTGAGGTCGAGCTCCCGATAGG
>CBDUGF010000057.1:0-21913 GCA_965366835.1 uncultured Rhodobacterales bacterium | reverse complement strand
CCTATGCCAATGGCGATGTCTACGAGGGTAATTTCCTCAACGGCAAACGCCAGGGTGCGGGCAAGATGATCTACGCCGAAGGCGGCGAAGAAAGCGGCACCTGGGAGAACGGGGCGCTGAAGAACTGAGCCCGCTCCCGCTCACGCCAGAGGGCAGCGCCCGACCGTGGGTGGGCGCCCGAAACAGGCGTTGTTGGCACTTTATCTCAAAATCCCGAAGAACCTGTGGGCGGTGAGTGACGTCAATAAAGCGCCCGACCATGGGGCGGTCGGGCGCTGCCCGGCGGGCTACGCCCTTGAGTCCGGGCAGGGTGCCCTACCCGATCAGCACATTCATATGCGCCACCACGCTGCGCGCCAGCGCGGCAGGCTCATAGCCGCCCTCCAGCATCGACAATATCCGCCCGTCGGCATGGTGCCGCGCCACCTCCAGCAGCCTCTCCGTCACCCAGCGGTAATCGTTGTCGGTCAGCGCCAGATGCGACATGTCATCCGCCACATGCCCATCGAACCCCGCCGAAATGAACACAAATTCCGGCCGGAATGCCTCCAGCGCCGGCAGCCAGTGCTCGCTGACAGCGGCGCGGAATTCCGCACCCCCCGCCCCGGCCGCCAATGGCACATCCACCAAGTTCGCGGTCTCCTTCTCATGCCCGGTAAACGGATAGAACGGATGCTCGAACGATGAACAGAACAGCACCCTCGGCTCATCCTTGAAGATATCCTCGGTGCCATTGCCGTGATGCACATCGAAATCCACGATCGCGACCCGTTTGAGCCCATGCGCCTCCAGCGCATGCGCCGCCGCCACAGCGATATTGTCGAACAGGCAGAATCCCATCGCCTTATCATGCTCGGCATGATGCCCCGGCGGGCGGATCGCGCAGAATCCGGCATGGGCCTCGCCCGACATGATCAGATCGACCCCCAGCACCCCGGCCCCCGCCGCCCGCTCGGCGGCGCGCAGCGTGCCTGGGCTCATCACCGTATCGCCGTCGATCTCCACCGGCGCGTCCAGCGGCGCCATGGCATAGACCCGGTCGAGATACCCCGCGTCATGCACCCGCTCCAGCTCGGCGCGCGTCACCAGCGGCGCATCATGGGTGCGCACCACGAAATCGAGCCCCGACATGATCAGCTGGTTGTCGATCGCGCTCAGCCGCTCGGGCTGGTCGGGATGCAGCCGCCCGGTGTCATGCTCCATGCAATCGGGATGGGTGATATAGGCCAGCATGCTGTTTTCTCCTCCGCGCGCCTCCGGGGGCTCCCCTCCCCGGTAAACACCTACACATCGCGTTCCACAACCATGATGTCGCGTTCCTCCGGCGCCTGGCTGATGGAAAAGCCCAGCTCCTCCATCAGGTGCAGCATCGGCGTGTTTTCGCGCAGCACCGTGCCCTCGATCAATGTCAGCCCGCGCTCGCGCGCCGCTTCCATCAGCGCCTTCATCAGCCGCGTGCCGATGCCCTGATGCTGGACTTCGTCCGACACCACGATGGCGAACTCGCAGCTGCGCTTGTCCGGGTTGATGATATAGCGCGCCACACCCACCTGCACCTGTGCGCCCGGCTCCCCGACCAGCGCCACCAGCGCCATCTCGGTGCGGTAATCGATCTGGGTGAACCGCGCCAGCATCTCCGGCGACAGCTCGTTGACCGTGCCCATGAAACGGAACCGCTTGGCCTGCGGCGACAATTCGCGCACGAAGCTCTGCTCGCTCTCGGCATCTTCGGGGCGGATCGGGCGGATCGTCAGCAGCTGCCCGTCGCTCAGATGCCCGGTCTGCCTGAGATGGCGCGGATAGGGATGGATCGCCATGTGATCATAAGGCCCGTCCTTGCTCGGCGGGCGCCTGATCGCGATCCGCGCATCCACAGCCATCACCCCGCCCGGCCCGGCAAACAGCGGGTTGAGGTCGAGCTCGGTGATCTCGGGCAGCTCGCAGACCATGTCCGACACCCTGAGCAGCACCTCGACCACCGCCTCGCGTTTGACAGCCGCGCGGTCGCGGAACGCATCGAGCAGGCGCGACACGTTGGTGCGGTCGATCAGCCGGTTGGCCAGCACCGCGTTGAGCGGCGGCAGCGCCACCGCATTGTCGCGCAGGATCTCCACCATGGTGCCGCCGGCGCCAAACATGATCACCGGCCCGAACACCGGATCGCGGCTCGCCCCGATCACCAGCTCGCGCGCATCGTCGACCTCGGCCATCCGTTCCACGGTCACCCCGGTGATCCGCGCTTCGGGGCGCAGTTCGGCGGCCGTTTCGGTGATCTGGCGGAACGCCGCCATCACATCCGCCGCACTCATCAGCCCCAGCTTAACCCCGCCGACATCGGATTTGTGCGAGATATCCGGGCTCAGGATCTTCATCGCCACCGGAAAGCCCACGGTCTCCGCCGCCACCAGCGCCTCGTTGGCGCTCTCCGCCTCGATGGTCATGTTGGTGGGGATCTGGAAGGTGCGCAGGATCGCCTTGCTCTCGATATCGTTGAGCATGTCGCGCCCGTCGCGCAGCGCCGTGTCGATGATCATCCGCGCCCCGGTCACATCCGGCAGTACCGCCACACCGGTCAACGGCCCCGGCACCTCAAGCGCCAGTTGCTGGTGCTTGTAATGCTGCGCCAGATAGGAAAACGCCTCCACCGCCCGCTCCGGAGTGATGAAATCGGGAATCCCGGCACCGCTCAGCGTCCGGCGCGCTTCCCCGACCGAGCTTTCGCCCATCCAGCAGGCCAGCACCGGCTTCTTGGTGCGTTTCGGCACCGTCTTCACGATCGCTTCCGCCGCGGCATTGGCATCGGTCATCGCCTGCGGCGTCAGCATCACCAGCACGCCATCGAGGTTCTTGTCCTCAAGACAGGCCTTCACCGCAGCGGCATATTTGTCCGCCCCGGCATCGCCGAGGATGTCCACCGGGTTGCCCCGGCTCCAGAACGGCGGCAGGATCTTGTCGAGCGTCTCCACCGTCTTGTCGCTGAGCTGCGCCACCTCGACTTCGAGATCCCCGGCCCGGTCGGCCGCCAGAACCCCGGCACCGCCGCCATTGGTGACAATGCCCAGCTTGTTGCCGCCCATGCGCTTGTGCGCGCTCAGGATTTCGGCGGCGGCGAAAAGCTGGCCGAAGGTATTGGCACGCACCGCGCCGGAGCGCGACAGCGCCGCGTCAAACACGGCATCCGAACCGATCAGCGCCCCGGTATGGGTATTCGCCGCTTTCGAGCTGGCGACATGGCGCCCCGATTTCAAAACGATCACCGGCTTCGATCGCGCCGCGATCCGCAAGCCGCTGAGGAACCCCGGCGCGTTGTTGATGCCTTCGACATAAAGCAGGATGGCGTCGGTCTTGGGGTCGGTCGACAGGAATTGCAGCACATCGCCGAAATCCACGTTCTTCGAGTTGCCTAAGCTCACGATGGCGGAAAACCCGGCATGGTGCGGCTCCGCCCAATCCACAATCGCCGAACACAGCGCCCCCGATTGCGACACCACGGCCAGCCGCCCCTGCGGCGCGTCCGAGTTGAGGAAGGTCGCGTTCATGCCCAGCCATGGCCGCACCAGCCCGACGCAATTCGGCCCGAGAAAGCGCACCCCGGCCTTGCGCGCCGTTTCGGCCAGCTTGGCTTCCAGCCGTTTGCCCTCTTCACCGGCCTCGCGAAACCCCGCCGAAAGCACGATCGCCGAGCCGACCCCGGCCGCGCCCAGCTCTTCGATGATGCCGGGAATGGTCTCGGCCGGAGTGGCGATCACCGCCAGGTCGATCTTGTCGGGCACCTCGGCGATGGTGTCATGACAGTGCTGCCCGCGCACGGTTTCGTATTTCGGGTTCACCGGCACGACCGGGCCTTCGAAACTGCCGGCCAACAGGTTGGCATGCACTTTCGAACCAACGCTCGTGGCGCTTTCGCTGGCGCCGAACACGGCAATGCCAGTGGGGTTGAACAACGTATCCAGCGGGCTCTTGAACATGCGACGACCTTCCTTCAAAGCTTCACAAGACAATATAATGCTGCACCTGCGAAATGAAGATGTGACACGCTGCCCTCTGCCGCGACGTCAACATTTTATTGTTATCTTACAGCACCTTACTTGACATGCGCATACTGCATGGCCGCATCCCGGACGGCCGTGCGCCCATCACTTCCCTGCCGCGTCCGCCCCGGCCACGCGGCGCGCCATCTGCACCACCAGCACGAACAGCGCCGCTCCCATCAGGAACACAAGGAACGCCGCCGAAATGGCGAGGCTGGCCCAGATCGTCCATTCCAGCGCCACTTTCACGCGCTGGATCAGCGGGATGAACCGCTCCACCGGCGGGCGCACCTCGCTCATCGTCAGCTTTATGGTGACGAATTCGAACTCGCTGTCGAATTCGCCGACCGACACGCCGAGCGACTGGATCTGGCTTTCCAGCTCCAGGATCCGGCTTTCCAGCGCGATCAGGTCGGCCAGCTCGGCATCGCGCGCCTGCAAAGCGCGCAGGTTGTCGCGCGATTTCTTCAGGCTCTCCTGCTGCGCCAGCAGGGCGCGGTATTCGTTGGTCTTGTCGGTCTTGTTGACCTGAAAGCTCACCGATTTGCCGATGGTCCTGAGCCTGCCGATCACCTCGTCGAACGCATCCGGCGGCACCCCCAGCGCCAGCTGCAATTGCCGCCGCCCTTCGAGGCCAAAGGCCTGCTCATGCTGGATCAGTGCCTGCGCCGCCTTGGCGACATCGCGCACCCTGGTCTCGTCGGCCTCGAAATCGTGGCTCGCCTGGCCCAGCGCCGCCACCTTCTCATAGCGTTGATCCACCGATTGCGGCCCCGGCCCCAGCGAGGCTTTCTTCTGCCCGGCGTAATTCTTCCGGCTCAGCTCGAAATCATAGCCCAGGCTGTCCTGAACAAAGCCCTGTTCGATGATCTCGCCATCCGGCTGGGTGGCATAGCCATAGCCCAGTCTGAGCAGGAACAGCGCCGCAAATCCCAGGAAAAAGACCAGCGCTGCGCGTGTCACAATCGTTTTCATCTCAAATCACTCACCACGTTGAATTCGGGAGAACCCTGCGCGCAGCCGCCGCAATGGGCAATGCTCATGCCCCCTTGTGGCGCGATCCCGCCCTCCCGGCGCCTAGGCACCATCCGCCAGCATCCGCGCGATCCCGTCATAGCCCAGCCCGGCCAGCCGCGCGCCCCCGGCCTCTGCCTGCGCCGCATCGGCCCTGATCCCGTGGCCATCCACCACCCGGTTCATCATCGCGTAGGTCGCGGCGACAAACGCGGCAAAGCTCACAGCCTCTTCATCCCACCCGGCCTCCAGAATGGCGTCGACATCGCCCTGTTGCACAGTTGCCGGAGCGGTGGTCAGCTTGGCGACATAGGCCAATACCGGGCGCAGGCGCGGATCGTCCGGCGCCTCGGGGCGTTCACAGATCGCCGCCACCGCGCTGTCCGCCATGCCCAGATTGACCGCCGCCTGCCCGTGCAGCCCGGAGCAATACTGACAGGCATTCAGGGTCGATACATAGGTCGCAATCGCTTCGCGCTCGGCCGGGCTGAACGGCGCCGGCTGGCGCATCACCGCATCGTTCAGCGCCATCATCGCCTGCGCCACACCCGGATGCGCGCGAAAAAGGTCCATCAGGGTCGCCGCCTCGGGCAAGGTGCTGAGATAGGCCATGTCTTACCCCCAGATTGGCAGCCGTCCCGACTCCGCTGCGCTCACATCTTCAGTTGCCCGCGCTCTCCATCTTGCGATGCGCGATCACCTCTTCGAGCCAGCCCAGCTTCATCTCCGGCACCGAGCTCAACAAAAGGTCGGTATAATCGTCGAACGGCGGGCTCAGCACCTCGGACTTGGTGCCATAGCGCACCACTTCGCCCTGATACATCACGGCAATGGAATCGGCGATGGCCCGCACCGTGGCCAGATCGTGGGTGATGAACAGATAGGCCACATCCTCGATCTTCTGCAGCCGGAGCAGCAGCTTGAGGATGCCATCCGCCACCAGCGGATCGAGCGCGCTGGTAACCTCGTCGCAGATGATGATCTTGGGCTTCGCCGCCAGCGAGCGCGCGATGCAGACCCGCTGTTTCTGCCCGCCCGACAGCTCGGCGGGGTAGCGGTCGAGAAAGCCGTCGCCCATCTCGATCGCTTCCAGAAGCTCGGCGATGCGCTTGCGCTTTTCCGCGCCCCTGAGGCCGAAATAGAATTCCAGCGGCCGCCCGATGATCGTGCCCACCGTCTGGCGCGGGTTCATCGCGGTATCGGCCATCTGATAGATCATCTGCAATTCGCGCAGATCCTCGCGGCTGCGGCTTTCGAGATCGGGCGAAAGCTCGCGCCCGTCGAATTCGATCCGCCCCTCGCTGGGCGGCAGCAGCCCGGTGATCACCCGCGCCAGCGTCGATTTGCCCGACCCGCTTTCGCCCACCACCGCCAGCGTCTGGCCCGGGTGCAGCTCGACATTCACGTCCTTCAGCACATCGAACTTGGTGCCGCGATAGCGCGCGGTGACATGCTCGACCTTCAGCACCGGCTCGGCGGTCGGCTGCTTCTCCTCATGCCTGATCGAGCGCACCGAAACCAGCGCCTGGGTATATTCTTCCTGCGGGTGGTTGATGATCTGATCGACGGGGCCGTATTCCACCATGTCACCCATCTTCAGCACCATGATGTCATCGCTGACCTGTGCCACCACCGCCAGATCGTGGGTGATATACAGAGCCGCCACGCCGGTGTCGCGGATCGCTTCCTTGATCGCCTTCAAGACGTCGATCTGCGTGGTCACGTCCAGCGCCGTCGTCGGCTCGTCGAACACCACCAGATCGGGCTTGGGGCACAGCGCCAGCGCGGTCATGCAGCGTTGCAGCTGGCCGCCGGAGACCTGGTGGGGATAGCGGTTGCCGATGGTCTCGGGGTCCGGCAGGCCGAGCTTCTCGAACAGCTCCACGGCCCGCGTCTCGGCCTCCTTGCGGGTGAATTTGCCATGCTCCAGCGTCGCCTCGACCACCTGTTCCATGATCTTCTTGGCCGGGTTGAAGCTCGCCGCCGCCGACTGGCTCACATAGGTCACCTCGCCGCCGCGCAGACTGCGCACATCGCCGAGACCGGTTTTGAGGATATCGCGGCCATTGACCCAGACCTCGCCGCCGGTGATCTCGACGCCGCCGCGGCCATAGGCCATCGTCGCCAGTCCGATGGTCGATTTCCCGGCGCCGCTCTCGCCGATCAGCCCCAGAACCTTGCCGGCCTCCAGGTCGAAATCAACGCCATGCACGATCTCGATCGGATGCGGCTTCTCTCCGGGCGGATAGACGGTCGCCCCGATCTTGAGGCCGCGAACTTTCACAAGAGGTTCGCTCATCGAAGGGCCTCGTCATGATTGGGAGCGCATGCGCCATGCCCGACCTCGGGAGGGCCGTCACCGCAAGCGCGAAGCGTCGTTTTGCAAGGCCCGGGCGCCGCACGCGCAACCTTTGTTTCGCAGAATGCCCACCCGTGGGGGAGGTCGGGCATGGCGCATGCGCGCCGGGCGCTCCAGATGCTCAGTGCTTCGCTCATCCCCGCCCCCCCTTCAGGCTCGTCGTCCGGTTCAACACCCAGTCGGCCACCAGGTTCACGCTGATCGCCAGCGTCGCAATCGCCACGGCCGGCCACAGCGCCGAACCATAGCCATAGATGATGCCGTCCTTGTTTTCCTTCACGATCCCGCCCCAATCGGCCATCGGCGGCTGCACCCCGAGCCCGAGGAAGGACAGCGTCGAGATGAACAGCACCGCAAAGATGAAGCGCAGCCCCATCTCCGCCACCAGCGGGCTCAAAGCGTTGGGCAGAATCTCGCGGAAGATGATCCAGTTGCGCCGCTCGCCGCGCAGCTTGGCGGCCTCGACATAGTCCATCACGTTGATATCCACCGCCACGGCCCGCGCCAGCCGGTAGACCCGGGTCGAATCGAGAAAGCCCATCACCAGCACCAGCACCGTGACAGTCACCGGCGTCACCGACAGGATCACCAGCGCCAGGATCAGCGACGGGATCGACATCACCAGATCGACGAACCGCGAAATCGCCTGGTCCACCCAGCCGCCGATCACCGCCGCCAGGAAGCCCAGAACCGAGCCGGTGGTGAAGGAAATCAGCGTCGCGATCGTGGCGATGAAGATCGTCGTCTGCCCGCCATAGATCATCCGGGTCAACAGGTCGCGCCCGATATTGTCGGTGCCGAGCCAGTGTTTCGCGCTGGGCGGCTCCCAGACATCGCCGACCACCTCGGCCATGCCAAAAGGCGCGATCAGATCGGCGAAAATCGCGAGCAGGAAATAGAGCACGGTGAAAAACAGCCCGACCATCGCGGCGAGGGGAATATTCTTCATCATTTCGGATGCCTCAATCGCGGGTTCGACAGGATGGCGACGATATCGGCCACCATGTTGAGCCCGATATAGACCGCGGCAAAGATCAGCCCGCAGGCCTGCACCACCGGCAGGTCGCGCTTGCTCACATGATCGACCAGGTATTGCCCCATGCCGGGATAGGTGAACACCACCTCGACGACGACGACTCCGACAACCAGATAGGCGAGGTTCAGCATCACCACGTTGACCACCGGCGAAATCGCATTGGGAAAGGCGTGGCGCCAGATGATCTTGAACATCGTCAGGCCCTTGAGTTCCGCGGTCTCGATATAGGCCGATTGCATCACATTGAGGATCGCGGCGCGGGTCATGCGCATCATATGCGCCAGCACCACAAGGGTGAGGACCGCCACCGGCAGCGCGATCGACTGCAGCTTCTGGCCGAGGCTCATGTTGTCATGGATCATCGCAACTGTCGGCGCCCAGCCCAGCTTGACCCCGACGAAATACATCAACAGATAGCCGATCAGGAATTCCGGGATCGAGATCGAGGCCAGGGTGATGCCCGAGATCAGCTTGTCGGGCCAGCGGTCGCGATAGCGCACTGCCAGAAGCCCGAGAAAAATCGCCAGCGGTACGGATATCAAGGCCGCCCACGCCGCCAGAAACAGCGTATTCGCCAGCCGTGAGCCGATGCTCTCGGCGATGTCCTGTCCGCTGGTCAGCGCGGTTCCCAGGTCGCCCTGTAAAACCCCGCCGAGCCAGCCGAAATACCGGCTCACCGCCGGTTCGTTCAGCCCCAGTTCTTCGCGCAGATTGGCCAGCGCTTCGGGCGTGGCCCCTTGCCCCAGGATGCTCTGCGCCACATCTCCGGGCAGGATGATCGTGCCCGCAAAGATCAGCGCCGAGACAAGAAACAAAAGCAACAGGCCCAGCGCAAGACGCTGGGCCACAAGCTTGAGGGCCACTCCCATATCAGGCAGTGATCCAGGTCTTGGATGCCGCATAGAGGTTCATCATGCCGAACCCTGCGGATTGCACCTCGTAACCGCCGATCTTGTCGCTCACACCGTCGATGAAATCGTTGAACATCGGACAGATCAGCCCGCCTTCATCGCGCACGATCGTGCCCATATCGGCATACATCTGCTTGCGCTTGGCCTCGTCCAGCTCGGCGCGCGCCGCGACCAGAAGCTGATCGAACTTCTCATGCTTGAAGCGCGTGTCGTTCCAGTCCGCGGTGCTCAGATAAGCGGTCGAATACATCTGGTCCTGAACCGGGCGCCCGCTCCAATAGCTGGTGCAGAACGGTTGCTTGTTCCACACTTCCGACCAATAGCCGTCATTGGGCTCACGCTTGATCTCGATCTTGATGCCCGCCGCCGCCGCGGATTGCTGGAACAGCGCCGCCGCATCCGGCGCGCCGGGGAACGAGTTGTCCGAGGTGCGCAGCAGGATCGTGCCATCATAGCCCGACTTCTTCATGTGATGCGCCGCCTTGTCGGGATCGTAGGTGCGCTGTTCCGCTTCGGTAAACAGCGGATAGGACGCGTTGATCGGTGAATCATTGCCGATCGAGCCATAGCCGAACAGCACCTTGTCGACCAGCTCCTGCCGGTTGATCGCGTATTTCAGCGCCATACGCACATCGTTGTTGGCAAAAGGTTCGGTGTCGCAATGCATGATGAACACGTAGTGCCCCGGCCCGCTGCGCGAATGCACGTTGATGTTCGGTGCCCGCGCGACAAGCCCGGCGGTGCGCGGCGGCACCCGGCTGATCATGTGCACCTGCCCCGATTGCAGCGCCGCCACGCGCGCGGTGTCGTCATTGATCACCAACACCTCGACAGTGTCGGCATGGCCCTGGCTGTCATCCCAGTGATTGGGGTTCTTCTCGGCGACAAAGCGCACACCCATATCCGCGCTCTTGATGACATATGGTCCGGTGCCGATCGCGGCGGATGGATCATCCTTGCCGCCATTGGGCTGAATCATCAGGTGATAGTCGGTCATCAGGTAGGGCAGGTCGGCATTCGGCTCATGCAGCTCGACGATGAAATCATTGCCTTCGGTGCGCATCGCCTTGATGCCGCGCATCACGCCCAGCGCGCCCGATTTGGTGTCTTCGCCCGAATGGCGGTCCATCGTGGCCAGAACATCCTCGGCGGTCACGGTCTTGCCGTCCGAGAAGGTTATCCCCGAACGAATCCTGAAGGTCCAGACGCTGGCATCGGTCGAGCCTTCCCAGCTCTCCGCGACCCGGCCGTCCAGCCCGCCTCCCGGCGCCAGTTCGACCAGCGGTTCGCCCCAGAGCCGCGACACGGTGCCGGCGGCGTTGTTGGTGGTCAGCGCCGGATCGAGGTTGTCCGACGAGCTGCCGCCCTCGACACCGATCTTGATCGTGCCGCCCTTCTGTGGTCCGGCGGCCTGCACCGCTTCGGCCAGGATGGTGTTGGCCATCGCCGCGCCGATGCCCAGCATCGCTGCCCGTCCGAGGAATTCACGGCGCGAAATCCGGCCCATCGCCGCACGCACCTTGAGATAGTCGAGTTGGTCTTTCATGTCGTTCTCCCTGATGTTTTTTTGCCCGGATACCCGCACTCGCAAAGTTCCGGTTATTAATTCTTCGATCAATCAAAACCGATAGCACCCCCTCCCGCAAGGAGTTTCTTCGGCTTCCCTTCGGTCAGTCGGCTCAAACACCGTCCCGCGCGATGCTCTCGGACAGCTTCTTTTCAAACACCAGGGCGTCGTTTTCATAGGCTTCCAGCCGCGCGCTGAGATGAAAATAGCTCCTGTCCGACCACATTTCGGCGAATGTCTCGGTCCTGAGCCGGATGTCGCCGCGCTCCATCTCCTCGGCCCAGTGCGTCGCGCCGCGCGCGCTTGCCGGATCGTCCGGGTGGATGTCCCAGCGTTCCCGCGCCACCGACCCGCTGATCAGCCCATGGCCGAGATCGCGCCGCTTGCCGAAATCGTCCTCGATGATCAGGCTGACCATGCCGCTGGCCATGTCGGTCTCGCTCCTGCGGCTGTTGCTGGCCGGGCGCAGCTCCTCGGTTTGCCAGGGCTCCGCCATCTCCGGCGGCTCGAAATGCCACTCATCGCCCGCCGCCTCCGGGCGCACCGGCAGACGCAGCTCGCCGCCCGAAATCTCCAGCACCGCCGCCTCCGGCGCCGGCCAGATCAGCGGCCAATAGGCGCTCGAAACCGACACAGCGATGCGATGCCCCGCGGGCACGCGATAGGCGATATGATCGAGCCTCAGGGTGATGTCCTCGGCCACCCCCGGCACCATCGCCTCGGGCAGCTCATGACCGTTGCGATGGCTCAGGTTCAGCACCCCATAGGTGATCCGCGTGCTGGCCCCGTCGGGATGTACATGATTGAGCCGCACGGCAATCTGCCCCATCGGCTTGTCGCACGCCAGGCGCAGCCGCAGTTCCGGCGCCCCCACGATATCGCGGCCCGCCTCCAGCGGCGCGCTCTGCCAGACGGCGGAAAACGCATCATCCGCGCGCTGATCCCCCGGCATCTCCGGCCCCAGCCAGATGGCGCAATATTCCCCCGCCGCCGCGCCGCAATGCGCCGGCGAGGCCACACTCGCGGCGAAATCCCCGGCTTCGCCCAAGACACCCCCCGGCCCCAACGGCCAGACCTCGCTGGCCAACTCAGGTCCGTCATCGGCTATCCATCGCCCGGGCCGCTCTGCATACCATGTCGCCGGGCGCACCCCGTCCATCAGCCAGGCGCGATAGGGCGGATCATCCTCGACCCCGGTATCGATCCCCTTGAGCCAGCGATCCCACCAGCGCAACGCCTCCTGAAGGAAGCCGATCCGCGGCTCCGGCACGGCAAAATGCGGATACTTATGCACCCAGGGGCCGACAATCCCCCTGGCCCCGTCGAGATTTGCCACCAGCGCCGGCACCGCGTTCTTGTAGGCATCGCCCCAGCCGCCCAGCGCCAGAACCCTGGCCTTGATCGCGCCGAAATCCTCACAAACCGAGCCATGCTTCCAATACCCCGTGCGACGCTGATGCCTGAGCCAGGTCACCGGCAGAAACGGCTCCGCCTCCAGCCGCTGCAGCCACAATTCCCGCCAATCCGGGCGCAGGGCCGGGTCCGGCGCCCGGCTCGAATAGGCCCACATCGTCGCCCCCCAGCCGAGATTCTCGTTCAGGAGACAGCCGCCCTTGTAATGGATGTCATCGGCAAACCGGTCGACCGTGGAACACAAGGTAATCACCGCCTTCAGCGCCTCGGGGCGCAGCGCCGCCACCTGCAAGCCGTTGAACCCGCCCCAGCTGATCCCGATCATGCCGACATTGCCGTTGCACCAGTCCTGCGCCGCCAGCCAGCGGATCACCTCCACGCCGTCTTCCAGCTCCTGGGGCGTGTATTCATCGAGCATGATGCCTTCGCTGTCGCCATTGCCGCGCATGTCGACGCGCACACAGGCATAGCCACGGGCGGCGAAATAGGGATGGGTCAGCGCATCGCGCGCACAGGTGCCGTCGCGCTTGCGATAGGGCAGGTATTCCAGGATCACCGGCACCGGATCGGCCAGCGCATCCACCGGCCGCCACACCCGCGCCGACAACCGGCAGCCATCCGGCATCTCGATGCGCAGATCGGGCAGGTCCTCGATCTCTCTAAGCGCATTCCTGGCATTCATGCCATCGCCCTCCCGGTGCGCCCTGTTTCACATCGCGCGCACTCAGCGAAGATCAATCCTAGGGTGGGGTTCACCCCACCACCCTGCCCTATTCCAGCTCCAGCGCGCTCAGCGTGTTGAGCAGATCGAGCAGCTGGTCCATCCGGTCGCGGCCATATTGCTTCTCCAGCCGGGCAAAGATCGCCTGGCTCTCCGGCGCCGCCTTGCTCAGCAGTGCCACCCCCTCGGGGGTGATATCGAGCAACACCTTGCGCCGGTCGCTCGGGTGATCGCGCCGCGTGATCAGGCCCTTCCGCTCCAGCAGCTGCATGATCCTGGTCAGCGACGGATTGAGCAGACAGGCGGCATGGGCCAGATCCTTGGGGTCCATCGTGCCGCGCTCGGCCAGCACCCGCAGCACCCGCCACTGCTGCTCGGTCACCCCGGCTTTCTGCAGCATCTGGCGGATCGGCGCCATCATGGTTTCGCGTGCGCGCAGCATCGCGATCGGAAGCGACCGTGTGGTCGAGGGCAGGTCGGGCATGTTCGTGGTATTTTCCATGTATTCTCTCTCGCCGATTTTGGCGCCCCCGGCAAGTGCCTGGCGTTCTCCTCTGGCCGCGCCCATTTGTCCGGGGCTGCACCTGCGCGCGCCGTATTGATCAATTTTCCCTTAACGATTGCCGCAACGCGGCGACATACCGATGTCAGCCGGATGTCAGCCGCGAGTCACCCTCCGGTTTTTGCCGCATCGCGGCGCCATTAACCGTTCGGCGCGATGCCTTCATCCGGTGCTCACATATCCCACCGGCCAAACTCTCCTGCCCGAATGAGCGCCAGCCACCAATTCCCCAGCGCGCCGAAACATTCAGACCCGCCAGGCCGCAACCCCTTGATGTCGCGCTGTTTCAATCGCTCTCACCCGCCGCGCGCCATGGCCGGATCCCGCCCGGGTGATTCGCCGCCCGCGCCGCCACGACCCGGCGTGCGCTGCCGCTTCCGGAAGATAACGAAGCCGCGCTAAACTCGACGATCCAGCCCCAAACCCGCCCAAACGGCGCCCGATGCCAAACCCCTGACACCCGCAGCGACCCAGTCCTTTTTCTTGGCAAAAATACTCAAACCCGGACCCACCGCCCGCGCATCCGTCGATAGCTGGCGCAAGCCCCCGGGCGCACGGGGGTGGGCGGGCGGGCCGTGCGCCCGGGGGCGCCTCGAACCTGCATAACCCATTGCAAACAATGAAAAAACCGCGCCCCAATCAGGCGCGGCCTCATGTTTTTCGATCGAATGGAAGGCCCTCAGGCAGCGCGCGCCAGAAGCACCTCGTCAACCTGCCTCGCGGCGGCGATCTCGTCGCCCCCGGCCACGGCCGCCACTTCCCGGGTCAGCCGCTCGAGCGCGGCTTCGTAAAGCTGACGCTCGGAATAGCTCTGCTCGCGCTGATCGTCGTTGCGGTGCAGGTCGCGCACCACTTCGGCAATCGCGATCAGATCGCCCGAGTTGATCTTCTGTTCGTATTCCTGCGCCCGGCGCGACCACATCGCGCGTTTGACTTTTGCCTTGCCTTTCAATGTCTTCATCGCTTGGCTGACAACATCCGGGCTCGACAGGCTGCGCATGCCGATCTCGGTCGCCTTGTTGGTCGGAACCCGCAGGGTCATCTTGTCCTTCTCGAACGAGACCACGAAAAGTTCGAGCTCGAAGCCCGCCACTTCCTGTTTCTCGATCGAAACAATCTGGCCGACCCCATGGGCGGGGTAGACCACGTATTCATTCGGACGAAAATCCGATCTTCTCGACTTGCTCATGCAGCTCTTTCCTTGACATCTCATCGAAGAAACTCGCCCGATCGCGTTGCCAGGGCTTGACCCTGCAGGCAACGGATACCCACATGCAGATCAAGTCAGGCGCAAACAAAACCACCCTAAAAACCGCGATGTTTCGCGCTCGGTCGGGTGGTATCAGGCAGATTTCTTCATTTGTGAAATTAATATAGCACGAATCGCACCCGAATCAAAGTGCCGCGATGTCAAAGCGCCGGATTCTCCAATAAAAAAGCGCGTTTCGGCACCCCTCACCCGCCAGCGAATCACCGCCTTTCAGCCGCCCTCGCCCGGGTTCTCCGAGAAATACTTGTTCACCTTGTCCGGCTCGCCATCGCGCTCTTCCGCCTCGGGCATCGGATCCTTCTTCGAAATGATCACCGGCCAAAGCTCCGAATACTTGCGGTTGAACTCGACCCATTTGTCCATGTCGGGCTCGGTGTCGGGGCGAATCGCATCGGCCGGGCATTCCGGCTCGCAGACGCCGCAGTCGATACATTCGTCGGGATGGATCACCAGCATGTTCTCGCCCTCATAGAAACAATCTACGGGGCAGACTTCCACACAATCGGTGTATTTGCAGGAAATGCAGTTGTCGATCACGACATAAGTCATATCTGGAATCCATCTTTGTCGGTGTCGAATACTAGCTAATTCAGTCCCGGCCATCATTCAAGGACATCTCTTGTCACAGGTGTTTCAGTTGTCCTCGCCGGTGGATTTGAAGGCGTCCATCACCCGCCTGTCGCGTTTCGTCGGGCGCGCCCCGCTGCGCGGCGGCGGGGGTGCGTCGCGCGTTTCGGGCGGGGTCAGATCGTCATAAAGCTCCTGCGCTTCGCTGGCCGGTCCGCGCCGGGTGCCCGGTGCGATGATCCGGATCACCCGGATCCGCTGGCCCTGGGCGAAGGTCAGAACATCGCCCGACGCGACGGCTTGCGCCGGTTTCGCGGCCTTGTCGCCATTGACCCGCACATGCCCCCCTGTGACCAGCTTCGAAGCGATGCCGCGGGTCTTGAAGAAACGCGCATACCACAGCCACTTGTCCAGTCGGATCTTATCCGCTGGCCCGGCCAAGCCTCAGCCCTTGTCCTTCAGCCCCATGAGCGCGGCGGCAAACGGGTTGTCAGGATCGATCACGTCTTTCTTGCGGGGCTTTGATTCATAGCGTTGCGCGCCCTGTGGCTTGCCCTGCTCGCGCCGGGGCTTGCCCTTCTGGCCCTGCGGTTTGCCACGGAACTTGCCTTGCGGCTTGCCCTGCGACTTGTCGCCTTCGCCGCGTTGGACATTGCGCCGCGCGCCGCGTTGGCCACCCCAGGTGAAGGTATAGAAGGTTTCAAGCTCGGGCACATCCTCGGCATCGGGCCCGGTCACCGCCCCTGCCGCCTCGGACGTTTCGGCAACGGCATCGGCCGGCACAGCATCGGCTGGCACGGTTTCGGCCGGTTCAGCATCTGTCGGCACAGCCTCAACTGGCTCCGCTTGCGCAGCCACGGTCTCGGCCGGTTCGGCATCGGCAGGCGCAGCCTCTGCCGGCGCTTCGCCAGTCTCAAGCCCGGCCTCTGCCGTCTCGACGGTCGCGCTGGCCTCCGCCTCAACGGCTTCAGGAGCCGCCTCCGGCGCCTTTTTCGCCTTCTCGCGCTCGCCCTTTTCGGCCTTGTATCCCAGCCCCTGCATCAGTGCCGCAAACTGTTCCAGCGTCAGCCCGGTGATCGACAGCATGTCGGGATTGGCCTCGAACCCGGCGCGGCTGTTCTCGCCGCGCAGCATATCGGCCAGCCGTTCCAGCATGTCGATGCGGATCGCGCGCTCGCCAGCATTGCGATAGCCGCACATCGTGTCCACGCCCTCGACCGCATCCTTGGGCGCCGGTACCGTCACCAGACCGGGCGGCGGCGCTTCGGGGAATTCGTCCAACCCCTTGGAGAGCGACCACAAGACCAGCCGCAACCGGGTCGGCGCGGGCTTCAGCAGCAGCGGCATGAACACGGTGAACTGACCGAACCGCACCCCATGCTTGCGCAACGCCCCGCGCGCCTCCTGATCGAGCGCCTTCACGTCCTCGGCCACCGCATCGCGCGGCAGGATGCCGAAACCCTCGACCATGCGGAAGGCAAAGCCGCGCGCCAGCCCCTGCATCTCCTCGTCGCGGCTCATGTTCAGCAGCGGCTCGAACAGCGTGGCGATCTTGCGGTCGATGAAATGCTGCAAACGGCGCGTGACCTTCTGGATCACTTCGTCGCCGGCTTCCTCATCGACAAACGCGCTCACCACCGGCTTCATCGGCTCCGCCCCGGCAACAAGCTTGCCCACCGCATGCTCGCCCCACATCAGCCCGCCCTGCTCGGTAAAGTCGATCTCGGTATCGGGCGCGTTATAGAACCTGTCGGCGCGCAGATGGAAATGCGGCGCCAACGCCTGCATCCCCGCCTGTTTCAGCGTCTTGGCCTCCTGTCCGCCCGTGCCCTTGTCGGCCGCAAAACGGAACCCTTCCAGACGGCCGACCACATGGCCTTCCACCGTCACCTCACCCTTGTCGTTTACCTCGGCCACCATGGCTTCCTTCTGCTTGAGCCGCCGCATCAATACCGATGTGCGCCGGTCCACGAATCTTTGCGTCAGCGCGCCGTGCAGCGCATCCGACAGGCGATCTTCTACCGCGCGGGTCTCGCCGCGCCAATGCTCTTCGTCCCTGAGCCAGCCTTTTCGCTGTGCCACATAGGTCCAGGTGCGGATATAGGCCAGACGTTTCGACAAAGTGTCAATGTCGCCATCTGTCCTGTCGATCCGTGCCACCTTGCCGGCAAACCAGTCCTGCGAAACCTGCCCCTCTTGATGCAGGTCGCAAAAGATGCGCTCCAGAAGCGCGGCATGCTCGGCCTGGCTGATATCGCGAAAATCGGGAATCCGGCACACATCCCAGAGCAGCCGCACCGACGTCGCATCACTGGCCCGCGCGCGGATTTCCGCCTCCTGCGCCAGCGCCTTCAGCGCGACCAGATCGTCGGCCTCGCGCGCCTTCAGAAAAATCTCTGTCTGCGGTTTCTCCTCGAGCGAACCGATCAACGCGTCGAGAGTTCCGTATTGCAGCCGCGAATTGCGCCATTGCAGTTTGCGGATCGGGGTGAACTGATGCGCCATGATCGCCTCGGTCACATCCGCCCCCAGGTCAGGCGCTTCGCCGGTCACGCCGAAAGTGCCATCGCTCATTCCCCGGCCTGCGCGGCCGGCGATCTGGGCCAACTCATTGGGCGCCAGCATGCGCATCCGCCTCCCGTCGAACTTGCTCAGCGCCGAGAACGCGACATGATCGATATCGAGGTTCAGCCCCATGCCGATGGCATCAGTCGCCACCAGGAAATCGACCTCTCCGGCCTGATACATCTCGACCTGGGCGTTGCGCGTGCGCGGGCTCAGCGCCCCCATCACCACTGCCGCACCGCCCCTCTGACGGCGCAGCAACTCGGCAATCGCATAGACGTTGTCGACCGAAAACCCGACGATAGCCGAGCGCGGCTTCATCCGGCTGATCTTCTTCGGGCCGGTATAGCTGAGCTGGCTCATCCGCTCGCGGCTGACAAAACTCACGTCGGGGATCAAGGCCCGGATCGGCCCGCGCATCGTGTCCGAGCCCAGAAAAAGCGTCTCGTGCAGCCCGCGCGCGTTCAAGAGCCGGTCGGTAAACACATGCCCGCGCTCGGGATCGGCACAAAGCTGGATCTCGTCGATGGCGACGAAATCGGCGCCCATCCCCTCGGGCATCGCCTCGACCGTGCAGACCCAGTATTGCACCCGTTCGGGCACGATCCGCTCTTCCCCGGTGATCAGCGCCACCACGGAAGGCCCGCGCGCCCGCACGATCCGGTCATAGACCTCGCGCGCCAGCAGCCGCAGCGGCAGGCCGATGATCCCGCTGCGATAGCCCAGCATCCGCTCGATAGCGTAGTGGGTCTTGCCCGTGTTGGTCGGGCCAAGCACGGCAACGATCCGCCGGTCTCCGGTCATGATACTCTTTCGTCCCCCGGGATCCGCTGTTCAGAGTTCGGTGCCGTTCACACCGCGTTCAAGATGCTGCAAACGCGATCGCGCCTCTTCATGATGCGGATGCAATTCGAGCACAAGCCGATAGGCATCATAAGCCTGCTCGGGCTGTTCCAGCTGTTCGAAAATCGTGCCAAGCCCGAAGATCGCATCGTATTGGCGCGGATCGAGCGCCAGCGTCTGGTTCAGATCGGCCAGCGCCGGGCCGATCCGCCCGGTCTGGGCATAGGCCTGCGCACGGCCATACCAGCCTTGCGGAAAACCCGGCGCATGGTCGATCAGCGCGGTGAAATGTTCGATCGCGGCGCTGTAGTCCTCTTTCTCCATCGCCTCGCGCCCACGCTTGAGCAACAGGTCCATCGCCGGAGAGCCGGATTGCGCCCAGGCCATCTCGATCTCGCGCTCGATGCGCGCCGCATCCACCGCATCGGCAGATTTCAGCCGGTCGAACAGCGTCTCGAGGCCATTCTCCTGCGCGCCGAGCAGCCCGGCAGGAAGGGAAAACCAGACTATCGCGAGGGTTGCCGCAACGATAGGTTTGAGATTGAAGGGGCGAATGCTCATAGTAACAAAGAGTGTAACGCGCCACCCGCGGCAATGACAGCCCCCGGCGGCCAGAAGAAAGGCAAATTTTCATGAGCGATGTGATCGACGGCGCCGTCAAGGCGCTCAACGAGAAGATGGGGGGCGATGGCTTCTCCGCCACCGCGAAATTCGTGATCGAAGGCGAAGGCTCGGTCATCATTGATGGCAACGGCGCGCGCGCCGGCGACGATCCCGCCGATGTCACCATGACCGCCGATACCGAGACTTTCCAGGCGATCATGTCGGGCGATCTCAATCCCACCGCCGCCTTCATGTCGGGCAAGCTCAGCGTCGATGGCGATATGGGCCTGGCGATGCAGCTCGGCACTGTCCTGGGCTAACGAGTGGAAAACGCACCCTATTTCGCCGCCCTGGCCGATGGGCCCGAGGATGGAGAGACCTTCTGGCTCACCTGCGAAGATGGGGTGCGTATCCGCGTCGGGCTGTGGGGGCGCGAAGCCTCCGCCGGCACGGTCCTGCTGTTTCCCGGCCGCACCGAATATATCGAGAAATACGGCCGCACCGCCCGCGCCCTCGCGGCGCGCGGCTTGACCACGCTGGCGGTCGACTGGCGCGGCCAGGGCATCGCCGACCGGCTGGTCGATGATCCGGCCACCGGCCATGTCCACTGGTTCGCGGATTATCAAATCGACGTGAAGGCGATGCTGGCGGCGGCCCGCGAGCTGAAACTGCCCGAACCCTACTATCTTCTGGCCCATTCCATGGGCGGCTGTATCGGCCTGCGCGCCCTTCACCAGGGCTTGCCTGTCGCCGCCGCCTGCTTCTCCGGCCCTATGTGGGGAATCAGGATGGCCGCCGCCACCCGGCCCGCCGCCTGGGCGCTGGCCTGGGGCGGCACGCTGATGGGCCTGGGCCATACCTTCGCCCCCGGCACCGGTTCCGACAGCTATGTCTGCACCGCGCCGTTCGAAGGCAACATGCTCACCACCGACCGTGTAATGTGGGACTACATGAAGGCCCAGCTCGACAACCACCCCGAGCTTCTGCTCGGCGGGCCGTCACTGCGCTGGCTGCACGAAGCCCTGCGCGAATGCCGCGAACTCAATCGCCTGCCCTCGCCACCGCAGCCCGCCATCACTTTCCTCGGTGTCAACGAACGCATCGTCGATACCGCGCGCATCCATGACCGCATGGCGCAATGGCCCAATGGACGGCTCGAAATGGTCGAACCCGGCGAACATGAGGTGCTGATGGAAGGCCCCGAGACCCAGGCCCGCATCTTCGATCAGATGCTCGCCTTCTTCAAGACCGCCCAGAGCGATCACCCAGAAGCCGCCCAGGCCTGAGCCTTCCCCCTTGAGACCCGTCGCTACCCGGCTTATCTGTGCCGGACAATCAGCGATGAAAGGTCTCTCCCATGTTCAACCTCCCGATCCCCGTCCGCGACGCCAATGCCAGTTCGGGAAGCGAGGGATTGGGCGATCTGCCGGAATGGGATCTCTCCGATCTCTACGCCGGCGAGGATGACCCGAAGCTCGAGCAGGACATGGCGTGGTTCGAGAAAGAGGCCCGGAAATTCGCCGCCGATTACGAAGGCAAGCTCGCCGAATTGTCTGCCGCCGATCTGCTGGCCTCGATCCAACGCTCGGAAAAGATGGACAATATCGCCGGGCGCATCATGTCCTATGCCGGGTTGCGCTATTACCAGCTGACCACCGATGCGGACCGCGCCAAGTTCATGTCCGATACCCAGGAGCGGATCATCAACGCCTCCGCCGCGCTGGTTTTCTACTGGCTCGAATTCAACCAGATTCCCGACGATACCTACCAGGCCGCACTGGCCGAAAATGCCGATCTCGCCCGCTACAAACCGGTACTCGACCGGCGCCGCGCGCTGCGCCCCTATCAGCTCTCCGATGAGCTCGAAAAGTTCCTGCACGATCTCGGCGCCGTCGGCGATGCCTGGGAAAAGCTGTTCGACGAAACCATCGCCGGCCTCGAATTCAATGTCGATGGCGAGGTCTTCAACATCGAAGGCACCACCAATTTCATGACCGACCCGGACCGCGCCAAGCGCGAAGAGGCCGCGCATGAACTGGCCGCCGTCTTCGGCGCCAACATCAAGACCTTCGCGCGGGTGCACAACACGCTCGCCAAGGAGAAGGAGATCATCGACCGCTGGCGCAAGATGCCCAGCGCCCAGACCGCCCGCCACCTCTCCAACGATGTCGAGCCCGAGGTGGTGCAAGCCCTGCGCGATGCCGTGGTCGCCGCCTACCCCAAGCTCAGCCACCGCTATTACGAACTCAAGCGCAAATGGCTCGGCCTCGACGTGATGCAGGTCTGGGACCGCAACGCACCGCTGCCGATCGAAGATCCCCGCACCGTCGGGTGGAACGAAGCCCAGGACATGGTGATGTCCGCCTATGCCGGGTTCGATCCGCGCATGGCCGAGATCGCCGCACCGTTCTTTTCCAAGGGCTGGATCGACGCGGCGGTGAAGCCCGGCAA